>NZ_JBHRZV010000049.1:143217-247498 GCF_042649745.1 Streptococcus caprae
TAGAAAGTGGTTACGAATGGTAGCTTGTGTTCGCCCATCCAGAATAGCGACGACCTTGAGCGAGTCAAAGTCCTGAGCAATGAAGCTCATTTTGCCTTTCTTGAAAGAGTATTCGTCCCAGCTCATGTTAGTTGGCAGCCAGGTTAGGTCTGTCTTGAATTGGAACTCCTTTAACTTTCGGATGACCGTTGTGGTTGACACCGCCAAACTCTCTGCAATGGTTGTCATGGCGACTTTCTCCATCAATTTTTGGACGATTTTCTGATTGAGAATGACGGGAATTTGGTGGTTTTTCTTGACCAGTGAAGTTTCAGTGACAGCCATTTTTCCGCAATTAGGACAGCGGAAACGGCGCCTACTTAGACGAATCAGGGTTTTATAGCCAGCGCACTCCAAATAAGGTATTTTGGAGGCTTTCTGGAAGTCATATTTAGCCATCTGAGCTTGGCAGTTGTGACATTTGGGAGCTTGGTACTCCAGCTTGGCGAGGACTTCCTTGTGGGTTCCAGCATCTATGACATCCAAAATCGTAATATTAGGGTCTTTTATTCCGAGTAGGTTTGTGATAAAATCGAATTGTTCCATATGAGTCTTTCTAATGAGTTGTTTTATCGCTTTTCATTATAGGTCATATGGGACTTTTTCTATACTCAAAAAGGCTCCATAATCTCTGCGGGGAATTTACCCACTACAGAAATTATAGAGCCGTAGTTCTAAGGCGTTGATAACCTTGTCCTTGTCTTTCAAAAGGTTCTAAAGAGGGTCTGAAAGATAAGGTTCAAATTTGCAACTGTCTTTTGAATCAATTTACGGAAAATGTTTTTTGTTTTCGAAATAAAGCTTTTGTAATATAGTTTGATAGGCGAAAATAGTTTTTTGATTTTTTGGACTATAATCTCGGAATTTTTTATTTTCATTGTTCTTAGTAGTAGTGACATATTGGGGTGATTTTCTATATTATAGATTTATCTATTTTTAAATTTATTTTATTTAAAGTGTTTTTAAATTACTTATCGCGAGTAGAATAGCCCATAGTCTTTAATTAGTGACTATATAATTTATAGAACCTAAGAAAAAACCGAGCCCTTGAGCTCAGTTTTCTGTTAAGTCTAGTCCAGTTCAATTTGACCAGTGTAGAGTTTGTAGTAGGTGCCATGTTTTTCCATGAGAGAATCGTGGTTGCCACGTTCAATAATTTGCCCATGGTCCATAACCATGATGACGTCGGCATTACGGATGGTTGATAGACGGTGGGCGATAACAAATGAAGTACGACCGTACATGAGTTGGTCCATCCCCTTGCTGATGAGGGCTTCGGTATGGGAGTCAATCGAACTTGTCGCTTCATCTAAAATCAGAACTTTTGGATTGGCGACCGCAGCACGGGCAATGGCTAGCAATTGCCGTTGACCTTGAGACAATCCTTCACCATCGCCAGTTAACTCAGTCTGATAGCCATGTGGCAGACGTTTGATAAAGCCGTGAGCCTTGGCCAGTTTAGCAGCCTTGATAACTTCATCGTCAGTCGCATTCAGGCGACCGTAGCGGATATTATCAGCGATTGACCCTGTAAAGAGGTGGGTATCTTGCAAAACTATGGAGATGGTCTTACGTAGGTCATCTTTTTTGATATCACGTACATTGATGCCATCAAAGGTAATCTGCCCACTGTTAATCTCGTAGAAGCGGTTGATAAGGTTGGTGATGGTGGTTTTACCCGCACCAGTTGCCCCAACAAAGGCTACCTTAAGACCAGGTTCAGCCCAAACATCGATGTTTTTGAGGATTGGATTGTTATCGACATAGGAGAAGTTGATATTCTCTAGCTTGATATTTCCAACGACAGGGACACGGTTTTTACCATTAACCCAGTACCATTCTTTAGCATCTGATCGGTCCAAAGTGACCTGACCTTGGTCGATTTCAGGGGACTCGGCTAGGATGTTAAAGATTCGTTCCGCCCCAGCCATGGCAGAGAGGAGGGTATTAGTCTGTTGGGAAATCTGTGCCAGAGATTGGTTAAAGGTCCGAGAATATTGGAGAAAGGCAGCCAGTCCACCGATATCCATACGGCCTGCGATAACAAGGAAACCTCCAGCCGCTGCGGTCAGAGCATAGTTGACGTAGGAGAGAGTTCCCAGTGTCGGCATCATGATATTGGAGTAAAATTGGGCGTTGTTAGCAGCCTCACGTAGGTCATTGTTAAGGGCTTCAAATTCAGTCAGAACCTTCTTCTCATGGTTGAAGACCTTGATGACTTTTTAGGCTGGTTTGCTAAGTTTATACAAAGCTCACTACACCGAGATAAGAGAAAAAGTCCCAAATTTGGAACTTGTATGATTCTACTCTTCCTCTTCAGAAGGAATTTCTACTGGTTCTACTGGCTTTTGTTGCTCACCTAGCGCCCGTTTAACATCTTCCATTTCACGGCGGACATGCTTGAGTTGGCGGGCATTGGCCAAGTTTTTAGGAAAGGTTAAAAGGAATTGGATGATGATTCCAAGTAAAACAGATACCAAAATTAAAAGGATAAGTGGACTTCGGAAGGAGCCAAAGAGGTAGTTGACTTCAACATATTGCCGATTGGCTAAAGCCAAGGCAGCAGTTGCGATAATCGTGATAATCAGTAATAAGATGGTTAAATTCTTTTTCATGCTCTCATTATAGAAAAATTGTCAGAAAAAAGCAAGATGTCTAGTGTCAGCAACTAAAAAACCTAGCGGATCATCAGCTAGGTTTAATCAGATCATTAAAAGGTCAAGACCGCATATTTTTTCTTACCACGACGGACAACAGTGAGTTCACCAGCAATCTTGTCGTTCTCAGAAAGCGTGTAGTCCAGATCTTGAATACGGTCACCGTTGATATAGATGGCACCGTTAGTAATATCCTCACGCGCTTGGCGCTTAGATGGTGAAATGCCTGCAGTCACAAGGATATCAACAAGGTTAAGGCTGTCGTCAGTTTGAACAGCGTAGTTAGGAACGTTGCTGAGACCTTGTTTGAGTTCCTGAGCAGATAGGCTCTTGATATTACCAGCAAAGAGTTGTTCAGTGATGTTGAGGGCTTGTTCGTAGGCTGCTTGGCCATGGACCAAAGTAACCACTTCACGGGCTAAGACTTTTTGAGCCAGGCGTTCGTGGCGGGCGGCGTTGAAGGCTTCTTCAATTTCCGCAATCTCATCAAGAGATAGGAAGGTGAAGATTTTCAAGAATCGGACCGCATCGTCATCCATGACGTTGAGCCAGAATTGGTACATCTCGTAAGGAGATGTCTTGTCAGCATCCAACCAGATAGCATTGCCTTCAGATTTCCCAAATTTTTTACCAGTGCTGTCAGTGATAAGGGGAACCGTCATGACATGCCCTATCTTATCGGCCTTGCGACGAAGAAGTTCTGTTCCGGCGGTCATATTGCCCCACTGGTCAGAACCACCAATTTGTAGGGTTACATCGTAGAGGCGGTTGAGTTCATAGAAGTCGTAACCCTGCATGATTTGGTAGGCGAATTCAGTGTAGGAAATCCCTGTTTCAATCCGTTTTTTAACAGATTCCTTACTCATCATGTAGTTGACGGTGAAGTACTTCCCGACATCGCGTAGGAAATCAATAAAGCTAATGGAACCAAACCAGTCGTAGTTATTTATCATGACAGCCTTGTTATCCCCTGTTTCAAAGTCGAGGAAACTGGAGAGTTGTCCCTTGATTTTATCTACCCAGCCATCAACAGTTTCCTTGGTTTGAAGGCTACGCTCGGCATCTTTAAAGGACGGATCTCCGACGAGACCAGTCGCTCCACCAACGAGTGGAAAAGGCTTGTGGCCTGCTAATTGGAGGTGCCGGCAGACAAGAATAGGCACCAGGTGTCCCAAGTGCAGGCTATCGGCGGTTGGATCATAGCCAGAGTAAAAAGATACTGTCCCTTCGGCTAAGGCTTTCTCTAGCGCCTCTTCATCAGTTGTCTGAAAGACCAGACCGCGTTCTTTTAATTCATTAAAAATCGACATCAGCGACTCCATTTCTATTCATTCAATAATTATTCATCCATTATAACAGAAAAATCTCACCATAGGCAAGTAACAAGAAATTTGCTATAATTAAACTGAGGTATTGTTTATGTCTAAGAAAATTAAGGGGGAGGTCTCCCGAACACCTAAGGAAAAAATGACGCTTCTGGATGTAGGAGCAATCTTTTTGCGCACTTTGAAATTATTAGTGGATTTTGGCTACGTGGTGGTTCTTTTATTGGGAATGCTAGGTGCAGGGATTGCTTTTGGTTATTTAGGAAGTCAAATTGACCGTGTTGCGATTCCTGATAAGGATACGATGATAGGTCAAGTGTCATCACTGACTCGTATTTCTACCTTAACCTACTCTGATGGTTCTTTGATTTCGGAAGTTTCTTCGGATTTGCTGAGAACACCTGTTGAGAGTTCTTCTATTTCGGATCATGTTAAGGCTGCTATTATCGCCACAGAGGATGAGAATTTTAAGACCCATAACGGTGTGGTACCGAAGGCAGTTTTTAGGGCGACTCTAACCTCTGTCCTGGGTTTAGGTGAAACATCTGGTGGTTCAACCTTGACCCAACAGCTGATTAAACAGCAAATTTTAGGAGATGATCCTACCTTTAGCCGTAAAGCTAAGGAAATTATCTATGCACTGGCCCTTGAACGGTACATGGAAAAGGAAGATATCTTGACTGATTACTTCAATGTATCTCCTTTTGGACGAAATTATCAAGGACGAAATATTGCAGGGATTGAAGAAGCAGCTCAAGGCATCTTTGGAGTGTCAGCTAAGGATCTAACAATTCCCCAAGCGGCTTACCTTGCTGGGCTACCACAGAGTCCAATCGTGTATTCTCCGTATACATCTACAGGGCAATTTAAAACAGATGAGGATATGTCTTATGGCATAGCGCGGCAACAAGATGTTCTTTACAATATGTACCGCACAGGTGTCATTAGTAAGGAAGATTACGACAGTTATAAAGCTTATGATATTAAGCAAGATTTTCGTCAACCAGAAGCAATTGTTGCTGACAATCATGACTATCTCTATTATACAGTTATGGAAGAAGCACAAGATATCATGTATGATTATCTTGTGGAGCGCGAGGGTGTATCTGAGCAGGATTTAAAGAACGATGAAACAAAAGAATCTTATCGAGAATTAGCCCTCGAAAAGATACAAACTGGTGGATACACTATCACAACGACTATCAATAAAACCGTTCATTCAGCCATGCAAGATGCAGTTGCACAATTTGGTGGCCTTCTTGATGATGGGACAGGGACGGTTGAAGTCGGGAACGTCTTGACGGATAATGATACAGGGGCAATCCTGGGCTTTGTGGGTGGCCGCGACTACAATAGCAATCAAAATAACCATGCTTTTGATACTGAACGCTCCGTTGGTTCAACCAATAAGCCACTCTTCTATGGAATCGCCATTGAAAATGGTCTTATGGGGTCTGCTAGTATTTTGTCAAACTATCCGACAACCTTCTCTAGTGGTGAGAAAATTTACCACGGTTCAAGCGAAGGAACGGCGGCAGTCACTTTACAAGATGCATTGAATAACTCCTTCAATATTCCGGCTTTTTGGACCTATAAAATGCTCCAAAATAAAGGTATTGATGTGGAAAGTTATCTTTCTCGTCTCGGATACGATATCGATGAATATGGAATAGAAAGTTTGCCATTAGGTGGTGGTGTTGAAGTTTCAGTTGCTCAACAAACTAACGCTTACCAAGCTATTTCTAATGACGGTGCTTATCTTGAACAATATATGATTGATAAGATTACAGATTCTGAAGGGAATGTTATCTATCAACATGAAGCTAAACCAGTTCAAGTTTTCTCCAAAGCAACAGCGACGATTTTACAAGATCTCCTACGGGGACCGTTGGATTCAGGAATGACAACTACCTTTGATAGTAGATTGAAGGCTATCAATCCTGGATTGGCAAATGCGGATTGGATTGGAAAAACCGGGACAACTAATGATTTTGCCGATGTTTGGTTAATGTTGGCAACTCCGACAGTTTCCCTAGGTGGTTGGGCTGGTCATGATGACAATACGTCATTGCAGAGCTTGACAAGCTACAATAACAACGCTAATTATATGGCACACCTGGTCAATGCAATTAATGCGGCAGATCCATCCCTGTTTGGTACCGACCAAAGATTTGACTTAGATGGCAGTGTTATTAAATCAACAGTCTTAAAATCAACCGGTCTTAAACCTGGTTCGGTGAAATTAAACAATGAAAGTACCTTTACGTTAGGTGGTGAAACGACTACTTCCTACTGGGCTATCAATGGTGCCGGTCAAACGACTTATGACTTTATGATTGGTGGAACTGACAGTGATAAGGCAGCGGCTTGGTCCAAAGTTAGCGGTCAATAATTATCTTTAAGAGAGGGGGACAAACTCCTATGATGGTAAAACTATCATGGGAGTTTTGCCCGGCCTCTTTTTGTTTTAGGGAGCTTAGAGAGTGGGTTTAATTATAGAAAAATCCGACGGGACAAGATACGAGGTAGGACAAATAAGTGACTTAAATAATTTCTGAAAAAACGGCTCGACTAGCTTGCTGGGTTCCTAAAGGAAAATGCGAATAACTTGAAAAATATGCTCCAGTATGATAAAATTAATTTTAACTATTTGTCGTCTGTCTTGGTTGAAATCTTGTCCAATCAAGGCTTTCTGCAGTTAAATCCAACTTTTATAGTCTGATTTAGCTGCCTTTTTTGTGTCTTTTTTACCTCTTTTTTGTGTTTGTTACACATATTTAAAGGTTCTGAAAATTCACAGAGGCGATAGATGATTTAGTCTATTTACCATTATCGGTGAGGGGTAACTGATCTGATATTGCAATGATGAAAAGGAGTTCTAAACTTTGGCAGGACATGAAGTACAGTACGGCAAGCACCGTACCCGTCGTAGTTTTTCAAGAATTAAAGAAGTTCTTGATTTACCAAATTTGATTGAAATCCAGACTGATTCATTCCAAGATTTCTTGGATCATGGGTTGAAAGAGGTCTTTGAAGATGTGCTCCCTGTATCTAACTTTACAGATACAATGGAACTTGAGTTTGTTGGTTATGAAATCAAAGAACCAAAGTATACTCTTGAGGAAGCACGTATTCATGATGCGAGTTACTCTGCACCAATTTTTGTTACTTTCCGTCTGATTAACAAGGAAACAGGAGAAATCAAAACCCAAGAAGTATTCTTCGGTGATTTCCCAATCATGACTGAAATGGGGACCTTTATTATCAATGGTGGAGAGCGTATTATCGTATCTCAGCTTGTGCGTTCGCCAGGTGTTTACTTTAATGATAAGGTCGATAAAAATGGTAAGGTTGGATATGGCTCAACAGTTATTCCTAACCGTGGAGCATGGTTAGAGTTGGAAACTGACTCCAAAGATATTGCATATACACGTATTGACCGTACTCGTAAGATTCCATTTACCACACTTGTTCGTGCTCTTGGATTTTCCGGTGATGATGAAATTCTTGATATCTTTGGTGACGGCGATTTGGTTCGTAATACGATTGAAAAAGATATTCACAAGAACTTATCAGATTCTCGTACAGACGATGCCCTCAAGGAAATATACGAGCGCCTGCGTCCAGGTGAACCTAAAACAGCAGATTCTTCACGGAGTCTTTTGATTGCACGTTTCTTTGATGCTCGTCGTTATGACTTGGCAGCTGTTGGACGTTATAAGATTAACAAGAAGCTCAATGTTAAGACACGTTTGCTTAATCAAACTATTGCTGAGAACCTCGTTGACCCTGAAACTGGGGAAATCTTGGTTGAAGCTGGAACAGAAATGACACGTACAGTCATTGACTCAATTGCAGAACATTTGGATGGAGATCTTAACAAGTTTGTTTACACTCCAAATGAATATGCAGTTGTTACTGAGCCAGTTATCTTGCAAAAATTCAAAATCGTTTCTCCGATTGATCCTGATCGTGTGGTTACTATTGTCGGAAACGGTAACCCTGATGATAAGGTTCGTGCCTTGACACCAGCTGATATCTTGGCAGAAATGTCTTACTTCCTTAACTTGGCTGAAGGCCTTGGTAAGGTTGATGATATTGACCACCTTGGAAACCGTCGTATCCGTGCGGTTGGTGAACTGTTGGCCAACCAATTCCGTGTTGGTTTGGCGCGTATGGAGCGTAACGTTCGTGAGCGTATGTCTGTCCAAGACAATGAAGTCTTGACACCACAGCAAATCATCAACATTCGTCCGGTGACAGCAGCGGTTAAAGAATTCTTCGGTTCTTCACAGTTGTCTCAGTTCATGGACCAACACAATCCGCTTTCTGAGCTTTCTCACAAGCGTCGTTTGTCAGCCCTCGGGCCTGGTGGTTTGACGCGTGATCGTGCAGGTTATGAAGTCCGCGACGTACACTATACTCACTATGGTCGTATGTGTCCGATTGAAACGCCTGAAGGACCGAACATCGGTTTGATTAACAACTTGTCTTCATACGGTCATTTGAACAAGTATGGTTTCATCCAAACACCATACCGTAAGATTGATCCTGAAACAGGTGTCGTGACTAATGAAATCCACTGGTTGACTGCTGATGAAGAAGATGAGTACACTGTTGCTCAGGCAAATTCTCCTCTCAACCCAGACGGAACTTTCGCTAACGAAATTGTCATGGGACGTCATCAAGGGGTCAACCAAGAGTATCCAGCGAGTCAAGCTGAGTATATGGACGTGTCTCCTAAACAGGTAGTTGCCGTTGCGACAGCATGTATTCCTTTCTTGGAAAACGATGACTCTAACCGTGCCCTTATGGGTGCCAACATGCAACGTCAAGCTGTGCCATTGATCGATCCAAAAGCGCCTTATGTTGGTACTGGTATGGAATATCAAGCAGCCCATGACTCAGGTGCAGCAGTGATTGCGCAACATGATGGTAAGGTTGTTTACTCAGATGCGGACAAGGTAGAAGTTCGTCGTGAAGACGGCTCACTTGATGTCTACAAGGTAACAAAATTCCGTCGTTCAAACTCTGGTACTGCCTATAATCAACGTACGCTTGTTAAGGTCGGTGACATCATTGAAAAAGGTGACTTTATCGCAGATGGTCCATCTATGGAAGGTGGGGAAATGGCCCTTGGTCAAAACCCAATCGTTGCCTACATGACCTGGGAAGGTTACAACTTCGAGGATGCGGTTATCATGTCTGAACGCCTGGTGAAAGAGGATGTTTATACCTCTGTGCACTTGGAAGAATACGAATCAGAAACCCGCGACACTAAGTTAGGCCCTGAAGAAATTACCCGTGAAATCCCTAACGTCGGTGAGGAAGCCCTCAAAGACCTTGATGAAATGGGAATTATCCGCATCGGTGCTGACGTCAAAGAAGGCGATATTTTGGTTGGTAAGGTCACACCTAAGGGTGAAAAAGACCTTTCAGCTGAAGAGCGTCTCCTCCACGCCATCTTTGGTGACAAGTCACGTGAAGTTCGTGATACATCTCTACGTGTCCCTCACGGTGGTGACGGTATCGTCCGTGATGTTAAAATCTTCACCCGTGCTAACGGTGACGAATTACAATCAGGTGTTAACATGTTGGTACGTGTTTACATCGCGCAAAAACGTAAAATCAAAGTCGGTGACAAGATGGCGGGACGCCACGGAAACAAGGGTGTCGTATCCCGTATTGTTCCTGTGGAAGACATGCCATACTTGCCAGATGGAACTCCAGTCGATATCATGTTGAACCCACTCGGGGTACCATCACGGATGAACATTGGTCAGGTTATGGAGCTCCATCTTGGTATGGCAGCACGCAACTTGGGCATCCACATCGCAACACCTGTTTTCGATGGAGCTTCTTCAGAAGATCTTTGGGACACAGTAAAAGAAGCTGGTATGGACTCTGATGCCAAGACTGTCCTTTACGATGGTCGTACTGGTGAGCCATTTGACAACCGCGTTTCTGTTGGTGTCATGTACATGATCAAGCTTCACCACATGGTTGATGATAAGCTCCATGCCCGTTCAACTGGTCCATACTCACTCGTTACACAACAACCATTGGGTGGTAAAGCTCAATTCGGTGGACAACGTTTCGGGGAGATGGAGGTTTGGGCCCTGGAAGCTTACGGTGCTGCCAACGTCCTTCAAGAAATCTTGACCTACAAGTCAGATGATGTTAACGGCCGTCTTAAAGCTTATGAAGCCATCACTAAAGGGAAGCCAATTCCAAAACCTGGTGTACCAGAATCCTTCCGCGTCCTTGTTAAAGAATTGCAATCGCTCGGTCTTGACATGCGCGTCCTTGACGAAGATGACAATGAGGTTGAGCTTCGTGACCTGGATGAAGGTGAAGACGATGACGTGATGCACGTTGATGACCTGGAAAAAGCCCGTGCGAAACAAGCTGAAGAAGCTGCACGTTTGGCTCAGGAAGACAACGACGAAAACTAAGATTGATCTGGTGCTAGAGGAGAGTTCCTCTCCTCTGACCAGTTTTCACATTAAAAGAAAGGTAATAACTAGTGGTTGACGTAAATCGTTTTAAAAGTATGCAAATCACTTTAGCTTCGCCTAACAAGGTCCGTTCATGGTCTTATGGTGAAGTTAAGAAACCTGAAACAATCAATTACCGGACCCTCAAGCCAGAACGTGACGGACTCTTTGATGAGGTCATCTTTGGTCCAACCAAGGACTGGGAATGTGCCTGTGGAAAATACAAACGTATTCGCTATAAAGGTATCGTCTGTGACCGTTGTGGGGTTGAAGTAACCCGTGCCAAGGTACGTCGTGAGCGTATGGGACACATCGAGTTGAAGGCTCCTGTTTCTCATATTTGGTATTTCAAGGGAATTCCATCACGTATGGGACTGACCTTGGATATGAGTCCACGTAACTTGGAGGAAGTTATCTACTTCGCTGCCTACGTGGTTATCGATCCTAAGGAAACACCGCTCGTTCACAAACAACTCTTAACAGAGCGTGAGTACCGTGAAAAATTACAAGAGTACGGTATGGGCTCATTCGTTGCCAAAATGGGTGCAGAAGCTATCCAAGACTTGCTCAAACAAGTGGACCTTCCAACCGAAATTGCAGCCCTCAAAGAAGAACTCAAATCTGCTAGCGGGCAAAAACGTGTTAAGGCAGTTCGTCGTTTGGATGTTCTTGATGCCTTCTACAAATCTGGTAACAAGCCAGAATGGATGATCCTCAACATCTTGCCAGTTATTCCACCGGATTTGCGTCCTATGGTTCAGTTAGATGGTGGGCGTTTTGCAGCATCAGATTTGAATGAACTCTATCGTCGTGTCATTAACCGTAACAACCGTTTGGCCCGTCTCTTGGAACTCCATGCTCCAGGAATTATCGTACAAAACGAAAAACGGATGCTCCAAGAAGCGGTTGATGCTTTGATTGACAACGGTCGTCGTGGTCGTCCGATTACAGGACCAGGTAGCCGTCCGCTCAAATCTCTTAGCCACATGCTCAAGGGTAAACAAGGACGCTTCCGTCAAAACTTGCTCGGTAAACGTGTTGACTTCTCTGGACGTTCCGTTATCGCTGTTGGTCCAACCCTCAAGATGTACCAATGTGGTGTTCCACGTGAAATGGCTATCGAACTCTTCAAGCCGTTTGTTATGCGTGAAATTGTTGCCCGTGAGTATGCTGGTAACGTACGTGCGGCTCGTCGTTTGATTGAACGTGGTGATGAACGCATTTGGGATATTCTTGAAGAAGTGATTAAAGAACACCCAGTTCTCCTTAACCGCGCACCTACCCTTCACCGTCTCGGTATCCAAGCCTTTGAACCAGTGCTTATCGATGGTAAGGCGCTCCGTCTCCACCCACTGGTATGTGAGGCCTACAACGCCGACTTTGACGGGGACCAAATGGCCATCCACGTGCCACTTTCTGAAGAGGCTCAAGCTGAAGCCCGCCTCCTCATGTTGGCTGCGGAACACATCCTTAACCCTAAAGACGGTAAACCAGTCGTTACCCCATCTCAGGATATGGTACTTGGTAACTACTACCTGACCATGGAAGATGCAGGTCGTGAGGGTGAGGGGATGGTCTTCAAGGACCGCGATGAAGCTGTTATGGCTTACCGCAATGGCTACGCTCACTTGCATACCCGTGTAGGTATTGCAGTTGATAGCATGCCAAACAAACCTTGGAAAGATAACCAAAAACACAAAATCATGATTACCACAGTTGGTAAGATTCTCTTCAACGATATCATGCCAGCTGACCTGCCTTATCTTCAAGAGCCAAATAATGCTAACTTGACAGATGGGACTCCTGATAAATATTTCTTGGAACCAGGACAAGATATTAAGGCTGCGATTGAAGCTCTTGACATCAACGTTCCATTCAAGAAGAAAAATCTCGGGAACATCATCGCTGAAACCTTTAAACGTTTCCGTACAACAGAAACGTCAGCCTTCTTGGACCGCTTGAAGGACTTGGGTTACTACCATTCAACTCTTGCAGGTTTAACGGTGGGGATCGCCGATATCCCTGTTATTGATAACAAGGCTGAAATTATCGATGCAGCTCACCACCGTGTTGAAGTCATTAACCAAGCTTTCCGTGATGGTTTGATGACCGAAGATGATCGTTATGTTGCTGTTACAACAACTTGGCGTGAAGCTAAAGAAGCCCTCGAAAAACGTCTGATTGAAACTCAGGATCCGAAGAACCCAATCGTTATGATGATGGACTCTGGTGCCCGTGGTAACATCTCCAACTTCTCGCAATTGGCGGGTATGCGTGGTCTGATGGCTGCGCCTAACGGACGCATCATGGAATTGCCAATCTTGTCTAACTTCCGCGAAGGTCTCTCAGTACTCGAAATGTTCTTCTCAACCCACGGTGCGCGTAAAGGTATGACCGATACGGCCCTTAAGACGGCCGACTCAGGTTACTTGACCCGTCGTTTGGTTGACGTTGCCCAAGACGTTATCATCCGTGAGGACGACTGTGGAACTGACCGCGGTCTTCTCATCAGCGCTATTACCGATGGTAAAGAAGTAACTGAAACTCTGGAAGAACGTTTGGCTGGTCGTTATACTAAGAAATCTGTTAAACATCCAGAGACAGGTGAACTGCTCATCGGTCCTAACCAACTGATTACAGAAGATAAGGCTGCTGAAATTGCTGCAGCTGGTGTTGAAGAAGTGACAATCCGCTCAGTCTTCACATGTAACACCCGTCATGGTGTCTGCCGTCACTGTTACGGTATCAACTTGGCGACAGGTGATGCAGTTGAAGTTGGAGAGGCAGTTGGTACTATTGCCGCTCAATCTATCGGTGAGCCTGGTACTCAGTTGACCATGCGTACCTTCCACACGGGTGGGGTTGCGTCTAACACCGATATCACTCAGGGTCTCCCTCGTATCCAAGAAATCTTTGAAGCTCGTAATCCTAAAGGGGAAGCAGTCATCACTGAAGTCAAGGGTGAAGTGACTGCCATCGAAGAAGATGCGTCAACACGGACCAAGAAAGTCTTTGTTAAGGGACAAACTGGTGAAGGTGAGTACGTGGTGCCATTTACAGCCCGTATGAAGGTTGCAGTTGGTGACCAAGTCGCTCGCGGTGCGGCATTGACTGAAGGTTCAATCCAACCGAAACATCTCCTTGAAGTCCGTGATACCTTGTCTGTTGAGACCTACTTGTTGGCTGAGGTTCAAAAAGTATACCGTAGTCAAGGGGTAGAAATCGGCGACAAACACGTTGAGGTAATGGTTCGTCAAATGCTCCGTAAAGTTCGCGTTATGGATCCGGGGGACACAGATCTCTTGCCAGGAACACTGATGGACATCTCAGACTTTACAGATGCTAACAAAGATATCGTTATCGCTGGTGGCATTCCTGCGACTTCACGTCCAGTTCTGATGGGAATTACCAAGGCCTCTCTTGAGACAAATTCATTCTTATCAGCAGCTTCCTTCCAGGAAACAACACGTGTGCTTACAGATGCAGCTATCCGTGGTAAACGTGATAACCTCCTCGGACTTAAAGAGAATGTTATCATTGGTAAAACTATTCCAGCTGGTACAGGTATGGCTCGTTACCGCAACCTTGAACCTAAGGCTGCTAACGAAGTCGATTACCTTGACCAATTGGAACAGGAACAAGCAACTGCAGAAGCAGAAATTACTTCTGAAGAGACTGTTGTTTCAGAATAAGAAAACCAAAGGTGAAAGAGGAAACTCTTTCCCTTTTTTGAATATCTATTTGAAGATGTTGAGCAGATTTTTTTTAAAACTTTCTCAATTCCTATATAATGGAAGCAGGGAAAAGGAAAAAATTATGTATCAAGTCATCGAAATGTATGGGGATTTTGAGCCCTGGTGGTTTTTAGAGGGTTGGGAAGCAGACCTGACACAAACAGAGTCGTTTGATAGTTATGATCAAGCCCTGCTTTGCTATGAGCAAAAATGGCGTAAACTCAAGATTTCCAAGCAGTGTCACAATAGCAGAGCAAGTCTGATGGCTGCTTTTTGGAACAAGGAAGACAAACGTTGGTGTGAGGAATGTGACGAGCATTTGACTCAATACTGTTCGATTGCCCTTCTATACAATGGTAAAGAGGTTGCTCCTGACCAATTTCAAGAACGCTTTGAGCGACAAAATTGTGACGTCAAACCACCATCATCCTGTAGTTTTAAAAAATCATCTTAAGAAACAGTTCAATTATGAGCTGTTTTTTTCTTGTCTTGCGAATAGTTAGATAGACCAAGATGAAGGAGGAATTATGGTTCAGGATATTGCTAGAAGTCTGATTGCTAAGGCAGTTGAGTTAGAGGCACAGGACATCTATATCATTCCCAGAGAGTCAGACTATGAAGTTTATATGCGGATTGCGGATGAACGACGTTTTATCCAATCGGCACCCGCGGCTGAAATGACCAGTCTAATCAGTCACTTTAAGTTTGTCGCTGGGATGAATGTTGGTGAGAAAAGGCGTAGCCAGTTGGGGTCCTGTGATTATCAATATGAGGACGGGGAGGAAATCTCTCTTCGCTTGTCAACGGTTGGGGACTATCGTGGCTTGGAGAGCCTTGTGATCCGTCTCCTCTACGATGGACGGCGAGAGCTCCGCTATTGGTTCAATGGGATGAAAAACATCGCAGAGGCTATTGGCGGGCGGGGACTTTATCTCTTTTCTGGTCCTGTCGGTTCTGGAAAAACGACCTTGATGCATCAGTTGCTCAAGGAGAAATTTGCGGGAAAGCAGATTATTACTATCGAGGATCCGGTTGAGATAAAGCAGCCCCAGGCCTTGCAATTGCAGCTCAATGAGGCTATTGGCCTGACCTACGATAGTTTGATTAAATTATCTCTTCGCCATAGGCCAGATATCCTTGTTATCGGGGAAATTCGGGATAGTCAGACCGCCCAGGCAGTTGTGCGTGCGACTCTAACAGGAACAACGGTTTTCTCGACTATTCACGCCAAGTCCATTCCAGGAGTCTTTGCCCGCTTAATTGAACTGGGCTTGACAGAGCAGGATTTGGACAATTGCTTGGCTGGTATTGCCTATCAGCGTCTTATTGGGGGAGGAGGTGTCGTAGATTTTGCCCAAGAACACTATCGGAACCATTCAGCCAGTCAGTGGAATAACCAAATGGACCAGCTGGCTCAAGAAGGACATATCACTGCCGAGCAGGCAAGGCAGGAAAAAATTAGCCTTTAAAAAACAGGTTAAGGTCATCCAGCTCTTTCATAATCTCTTTACCAGCGGGTTTACCTTAACAGAAAGTTTAGCCTTTTTAGAACGATCACGCTTGCTGGAAAGTAGGGCTGTAGACCAGATGAAGCAGTGTTTACTAGCTGGTCAGGGCTTGGCCCAGATGATGGGAGCGGTAGGTTTCTCTGATGCCATTGTCACGCAGTTAGCCTTGGCTGACTATCATGGCAATGTGACTTCTTGTTTGGAGAAAATTCAAACCTATCTTTCCAGTCTTAGCCTGGTCAGAAAGAAAATGATTGAAGTGGCGACCTACCCCCTAATTTTATTGAGTTTTCTCATGATTATTATGTTGGGGCTTCGCCACTACCTCCTTCCTCAACTGGAGGCTGGCAACTTAGCGACGCTTTTGATTTCCTATTCACCGCAGATTTTTCTTGGGACGATTATGGCAATAGCAGTGCTGGGACTTGTGGCTTACTTTGTCGTCAAGCCCATGTCCAAGCTTAAATTGTGTTATGTCTTGGCACGTGTGCCAGGTCTTAGCAGCTTTGTTCAGCTTTATCTGACCGCCTACTATGCTAGGGAGTGGGGAAGCCTGCTAGGACAGGGTCTGGAATTAACCCAGGTCGTTAGTCTCATGCAGGAACAGCCCTCTCGCCTATTCCAGGAATTGGGCCAGGACTTAGAGCAAGCTCTGCTATCTGGCCAAACCTTCCATGAAAAAGTTGCAACCTATCCCTTTTTCCGGCAGGAAATGAGTCTCATGATTGAGTACGGTGAGGTCAAGTCACGCCTTGGCAGCGAGTTGGAAATCTATGCCCAGGAAACCTGGGAGATATTTTTCGCTAAAATTACCAAAACAACCCAACTCATTCAACCCTTTATCTTTATGCTGGTGGCCCTGATTATCGTTATGATTTACGCTGCCATGCTCTTACCAATGTATCAAAATATGGAGTTATCACTATGAAATCTATTCTTAAACAACTACAGACAAAAACACTTCAGGCTTTCACACTTTTGGAAATGCTCATGGTCCTGGTCATCATCAGTGTCCTCATGCTTCTTTTTGTACCTAACCTTAGTAAACAAAAGGAAAATGTGGAAAAAACAGGTGGGGCAGCCATCGTCAAGGTCGTTGAAAGTCAAGCCGAACTCTTTGAAATGGCGGAAGATAAGGAACCTTCCTTGGCTGATCTCCAATCCAAGGGCTACATTACTGAAGCTCAGGTTAAAAAATACAATGATTACTATGCCAAGAATTCGGATAAAGCACGCAGTCTCAATTAGTTTGCCTGCCTTTACCCTGATCGAAAGTCTCATGACCTTGTCGGTTATTGCAAGTCTGGTACTCATTACTTCAGGTCAGGTTCAGTCGGTCTTTCAATCGGTTCAAGAGCAACTCTTTGTCCATCAGTTTGAAACCTTTTATCTGGACAGTCAACGTTATGCTGCCAGTCAGAGAACAGAGAATGTACTGACTTTGTCCAATGAGCACATTCAGTCTGCCTTGGGTCAAATTGAGATACCGGATTTTATGACTTATACGGGACCGGACCAGCTAACCTTGGACCAGAGCGGGGGCAATTCATCGCTGGCTAAGCTGTCTTTTCAGACAGAGGAGCATCAGTATACCTATCAATTATATTTAGGGAGTGGTCGTTATAAAAAAGACAGTAAAAGCTTACATTTTCCTTGAGAGTTTGGTGGCCCTGGGACTCTTGGCCTTTATCGTGACAATGCTCTTGGGGGAACTCAATCGTAGCCAACAACACCTAGCAGAAAATCGAGACCGTCAGGAGGCATTAAGCCTGGCAACCATGGCCATGCAAACAGGGCAGTCTCATGTGGAGTTAAATGGTCAGGTAGTGGATGTGTCTCAGACAGATTCTAAGCTAGTGGTCTATGCGTCAGGTCAGGAGGTGATGCGGATTGAAAGGCAGTAAAATTTTCTCGAAATTTTTAGGCATCGTGGAACCAAGACAGTCTCATCCTTTCGCTTACCGAAAGCTATGTCAAATTTTCAAGTATCGTTCTTGTAAGGCCTTTACTCTCTTGGAATGTCTGGCGGCTCTTTTGGTTATCTCAGGTAGTTTATTAGTCTATCAGGGTCTGACTCTGTCGATCAATCAGCACCTGCAGCAAATGGGAACCAGTGATCAGGACAAGTGGTTACTTTTTAGCCAACAACTAAGGTCTGAACTGGAAGGACCCCAATTAGACAGGGTAGCTTCAGGCAAACTTTATGTTACTAAGGACAAGCAAGCCTTAGCCTTTGGGCTCAGTAAGGCAGGGGATTTACGGAAGACTAATGCTGACGGTCGAGGCTATCAACCCATGCTCTTTGACCTAGAATCGGCCCAGTTTCATCAGGAAGGGGACCTCGTCACCTTGCAGCTTAGGTTTAAAACAGGCTTAGAAAGGACTTTTCTCTATGATTTTTAGAAAAAATCTTAAGGCCGGTGTGCTGCTCTATGCCCTGCTCATGTCTTCTATTTTTGTTCTCATCCTGCAGGTATACCTCTTACGCCAAGTCTCCACAGAAAAAATTGTCCAAGCTCAGCTATCCTCCCAAAAATCCTACATGATGGCAGAATGGACCAAGGACTTGGCTAAGGATGAGAAGGGTACCTTATCCTTTGATGCGGGACAGGCCAGTTATGAGCGGGATGGTGGTCAATTCTTGGTTAAGGTAACTCTGAAGGATGGTCAAAAGCAGAGCTACCGCTTCACTCAAGATGAGACAAGAACTGTAGCTAGTACAAGGCCAACCAGCTCAGAGACTCAGACTAGTCCCCAAACGACTCAAAGCTATCCTCAACCCCCAAAAATGGAGAAACCTCAGATTACTGAAGTCTCTCAAGTCTCCACGCATTCGGACTAGGTTTGTGCCTCATTTCATGCTATAATAGAAAAAATGAAGCTGTTAACAAAAGTTACGGCTTCCTTTTCTATGGAGGAACCATGAATTTTGAAAAAATTGAACAGGCTTATGACCTGTTGCTGGAAAATGTCCAGCTGATTGAAAATGAGCTTAAAACGACGATTTACGATGCGCTAATTGAGCAAAATTCCTTTTATCTAGGCGAGCCCTGTGAGTTGGATACGGTGGTTGCCAACAATCAAGCCTTACGTGACATGGCTTTGTCACCTGAGGAATGGAGGCGGGCCTACCAGTTCCTCTTTATTAAGGCTGGGCAGACGGAGCCGCTCCAGGCCAACCATCAGTTCACACCGGATAGTATTGGTTTTCTCCTCTTGTTTTTGGTGGAGAGTTTGTTGAAAAAAGACCAGTTGGATGTCCTTGAAATTGGCTCTGGGACTGGAAATTTGGGCCTGACCTTCCTCAATAACAGCCAGAAAAAGATGGATTATCTAGGAATGGAAGTTGACGACTTATTGATCGATTTGGCCGCGTCGATTGCGGAGGTCATGCAGTCCGAGGCTAAGTTTATTCAGGAAGATGCTGTCCGTCCCCATATGCTCAAAGAGTCAGATCTAATCATCAGTGACTTACCTATCGGCTATTACCCGGATGATCAAATTGCCAGTCGCTACCAGGTTGCAGCTAAAGATGAGCATACTTACGCCCACCATTTGCTGATGGAGCAGGCTCTAAAATACCTGAAACAAGATGGACTGGCTATCTTTTTGGCTCCTGTCAATCTTCTGACCAGCCCCCAAGGTTCACAACTCAAGACCTGGTTGACTCAGCAAGCTCAGTTATTGGCCATGATTAGTCTACCAGAGACATTGTTTGGAAATCCTAACAATGCCAAGTCGATTTTTATCTTGAAAAAGAAGAGCACTCAGCCGATTCAGACCTTAGTCTACCACTTGGCGGATTTGCAGAATCCAGACGACCTACGAACATTTATGGAAAATTTCCAAAAATGGAGGCAAGAAAATGAGCAGTAACCCTAATTTTTTGGTATAATGGTAGGGTATTTCGGAAAACGTTTTATTTATATGAGGTGAAACATGTCAAAAACTATTGCAATTAACGCTGGCTCATCAAGTTTGAAATGGCAACTTTACAAGATGCCTGAAGAAGAAGTTTTGGCTTCAGGAATTATCGAGCGTATCGGCTTGAATGATTCGATTTCAACTGTTAAATTTGATGGTAAAAAAGAAAGCCAAATCTTGGACATCCATGACCACAACCAAGCGGTTAAAATTCTCTTGGAAGATTTGACACGCTTTGGCATCATTGAGTCTTTTGATGAGATTACAGGTGTTGGTCACCGTGTTGTTGCCGGTGGTGAATACTTCAAGGAATCTGCTGTTGTGACAGATGAAGTCTTGGCACAAGTAGAAGAATTAGCAGCACTTGCACCTTTGCATAATCCTGCTAACGCAGCTGGTATTCGTGCCTTCCGTGAAATCTTGCCTAATATTACATCGGTTGTTGTTTTTGACACAGCTTTCCATACTACAATGCCAGAGGTTGCCTACCGTTATCCAGTGCCTAACAAGTACTATACAGACCATCAAGTCCGTAAGTACGGTGCTCATGGAACTAGCCATTACTATGTGTCTCGTCAGGCTGCTGAACTCTTGGGTAAACCAGTAGAAGAGTTGAAACTGATCACAGCCCACATCGGAAATGGCGTGTCTATCACAGCTGTTGATGGTGGAAAATCTGTGGATACTTCTATGGGCTTCACGCCACTTGCTGGTCCAATGATGGGTACACGTTCAGGTGATATCGATCCAGCGATTATTCCTTACTTGATCGAACATGTTGAAGAGCTTAAGGATGCTGCTGACGTTGTTAACGTTCTTAACAAGCAGTCTGGTATCCTCGGAATCTATGAAAAATCTAGCGACATGCGTGACCTAATTGCAGGTTATGAAAGTGGTGACGAAAAGGCAATCTTGGCCTTCGACCTCTTTGTCAACCGTCTTCAAAAATTCATCGGTCAATACTTTGCTGTTCTTAACGGTGCAGATGCCCTTATCTTTACAGCAGGGGTTGGAGAGAATGCTGCTGAGGTACGTGAAGCAGTTGTTAATGGGTTGACTTGGTTCGGAATGGATATTGACCCAGCTAAGAATGTCTTCGGTTATTCAGGTGACATTTCAACAGCTGATGCTAAGGTCCGTGTTCTTGTTATCCCAACAGATGAAGAACTCGTTATCGCGCGTGATGTTGAACGCTTGAAAAATAATTAATGGTAAAGGTCCATTTTTGGGCCTTTTTTTCTGTCATAGAAGAACATAGTACATTAGTTTAGAAATGCTGAGACGCTTCCAAATTAAAACCATATGTCGTTACCTTTCCTTATCTAGTTCTCTTATGTCTTTGTCAATTTATCTTGGCTTGTGAAATTTTTAGTAAGTAGGAATTAATAATGTAACGAAAACTTTACTTTTTTTGTAAAACATGCTTGACATATTATGTAAAGCATACTATACTATAAATGTAAAAAGAACTTTACATCAATAAGGAATTAAATTTAAGAAGGGAGCAGCTATGGAAACCCGTATACAAGAACTCCGCAAGGCTGGGAAAATCAGTCAGGCAGAATTGGCTGACGCCTTGGATGTAACCCGACAGACCATCATATCGCTGGAAAAAGGTCGCTACAACGCTTCGCTGGAACTGGCCTATAAAATTGCCAAGTATTTTAACCTGACTATTGAGGAAGTCTTTATATTTGAGGAGGAAAAAGAATGAAGGACATGACATCTGAATGGAAAGAAACACAAGAAAAAATACCCTAATCTTGTATCAGTTATTATCGGTATATCTGCTATCGTAGCCTTTTTGGCAGGCATTGCCATAGGGCTGAGTTCACTTAGTCATTAGGAGAGCATTATTATCACTGGCAAAGAGATATTCAAATGTTGCTGTTGTCGTAAAGCTAAGTCTATTAAAGTTTTTAAAAAAATAAAAGGAGAATTATGATGTTTGATAAAATTTGGAATAGTCTGTTTAAGAAGAAAAGTGAACAGGAATTTCGTAAGGATTTGATTGGCGGCTTGTTCGCTTTACTCCTGTTAGCAGTAGGAATTGCCTTTATCTACATTATTGCTGAGCCTTGGTTTCCAAAGTGGGTCCTTTTGGCCCTAGCTGGACTTGATTTTGTCTATATTTATGCCTATGGTCGTTCCTTAGTGGATAAAAAATATTTTAAGAGGCTCTATATCAATACTTATGATGAACGTAATAAAGAGATTGTTAAATTATCACTGGTGGCAAGTTATTGTGTGGTTATGATGGTTGTTATCTATCACTTTGGTTTTGCCTTTGGTGCAGAATTAGCGACTCATGAGCCAGAACTTATTTCTCTGAGTGGCTTTTGCTCTACTCTTTTGGGTGCTGCTATTATTGGATTATTTGGAACGAAGTTACTCTTGCAAAAATTTTATTAGGAGTCTATCATGTCAAAAATTATCAAGATTTTATTAGCTTTACTTTTGTTTATTATTAGCCAGTTGCCTCAATTTGGTCTACTTGTTGGTTCTTATAGGGGCTTTGATTTACCGATGACGGTAGTGGTCACTCTTGTTTATGTTGCAGTGACGATTGGATTTCTGATTTTTGGTCAAAAATATGGATTGATTAAGTTGGACCGTACTTGGTTTGGTAAGAAAGCCTTCTTTTATCTAGTTTTTGGCTATCTAGCGCTAATTGTAGCTTCAGCGATTGGAACTTATCTTCTAAGTATGACGGGGGAAACCAATACGAACAATCAAGAAATTATTGAAAAAGTCCTTTCTAAGACCCCACAACTGATTATGTTTATACAGTTGGTGCTGTTAGCGCCTATTTCTGAGGAATTGATTTGTCGTGGATTGATTCCAACTCTCTTTTCTGAGAAAAATGTTTTATGGGGACATGTACTGGGGACCATCTGCTTTGCTTTTCTTCATGTCCCAACAAACGTAGCGAGTTTCTTGCTTTACTTCTTGATGGGGGTAGTGCTTGCCTTTGTTCGCTGGCATTCTAAACGTATAGAGTATTCGATTAATGTTCACAGTCTTAATAACCTTGTTTCATTTTTATTGCTAACTTTTTTAGGATAGACAAAACGCCTTCAGATTCGAAGGCGTTTTTGAATATATGCCTAACCTGCAAACTGGTTAGCTCTGCTATGGTTTGGACGGTAAAAGAGGCAACTAAGGAGTGTGAAGACCAGGGTAATGGCTCCTAGGACCGTGACTGAAGTCTGGATATCTCCTGTCATGGAAATGGCTTGGCGCAGGCCATCTACAGCGTAGGTCATCGGAAGATAAGGATGCAGGGACTCGAAAATCTTGCCGCTAAGTTGGATAGGATAGGTGCCGGCACTACCACCTAGCTGAATCATCAGAAGTAGGAGGGCAAGGAAAGGACCAATCTTGTCATGAAGGGTGTTGAGAGCCGTTACGATAGCCATAAAGGTCAGGCTAATCAAAATCAACAGGCTAAAGACTTGACCAGGATGGTTAGCTTTCAATCCGAGTAGGTTGAGTGCCAAGAAAGCAAGAAGACTTGCAGCAAGCGCGATGACACCGTTGACGGCAAGACGTGCAGAGAGAAACTCACGGCGTGTCTTAGGTTGTCTTTGGGATGGAAGTTTTGAAAAGATGATATTGGTTGAAACGGCAGCAACATATAGGGCAACAGAGGCCATGTAGGGTGTCATACCGTATCCGTTAGTCTTGACGTTGTCCTTGTCAGTTTTAGTGATGCGAACAGGATTGGCCAAGGCAGTTGCATTGGTTTCGTTCGTGTTCAAACCAGAAAGTTTATCTGTGGCCGTGCCAAGACCAGTTGCTAAATCACTGGTCCCTGTCACCAGTGTCGCAAGTCCCGTAGACAGAGTTTGACTACCGTCTGCTAATTGTTGACTGCCAGACTGGAGTTGGCTGGTCCCATTGGTCAATTGTTCAGCGCCACTGACTAGGGTGCTTGAGTTTTGGTCCAGTTGGCTGGCACCTGAGACAATTTGGCTCACACCGCTAGTGAGTTGGCTAGAGCGGTCTGTTAGGGTTTGAGCACCGTCTGTCAGCTGGCTAGAGCTGTCGGCTAGTTTTTGACTACCAGCTTGGAGGGAATTTGAACCGTTAGAGACTTGGTCGCTTGACTGATTCAAGGTTTGGGCGCCTTGATTGAGCTGAGTGACGGCATTGGTGTAGCTGGTCACGCCTTGACTGAGAGCTGTAGCGCCAGCAGCCAGTTGACTTTGAAGTGTTTGTGTACCTAAAGCCACCTGTTGAGCACCAGGAAGGAGCTTTTGTGTCAAGGCCGTTTGTGCTGAATTCAGTCCATTTGTGAGGGTTGTCAGCGCGGTTTGAGATCCTGTTAAGACTTGGTCGGCTGAAGCTGACAGTTGGGTAATGGAGGTGCTTGGTGAAGCTGAGTTGAGTTGGCTCAGTTGGGTTTGAAGAGCCTGAATGTCCGCAGATAGACTTTCTAAGGCCCTGTCTGAACCGCTGTTATCTTGAGAGACTGCAGCAGTCAATTCAGCTTGCTGTTCAGCTGTCAGACTTTGGTAGGTTGCAGTTGCTTGTAAGGCTGTTACAGTTGCACTAGACTGTGTTTGCAGACTTGTCGCTAGTGTTTGTGTCTGTGTTGCCATGTCGGTTAATAAAGCAGTTAGAGTACTGGTATCTGCGGTCGCTGAAGCGGAGCTTGCCAATCCTTGGATAGCTTGATTGAGTTGGTTTAGTCCTGCTTGTAGTTGGCTGATTTGGCTGCTCTGCTCATCGGATAAGGTCATAGAAGTAGCCAGTGTCGTCAGCCCATCGCTAACTTGCTGGCTCCCATCAACCAGGGCTTGCACCTTGTCACTACTCATTGCGAGCTGATTGGCACCTGCTTGGAGTGCCCGGGACTGGCTATCCAGTTGGGAAAGGCCATTAGAGAGAGTGTTGACACCCGTGGTGTATTGGGAGAGTCCATTCGTAAAGGTGCCGATTCCACTATTGAGTGTCTGCACGCCATTACTATAGGTAGATAGCCCGTTTGACAGTGTAGCAACCCCGTTGGTGTAGGTAGTGATACCTGATGAAAGTGTGCCAAGCCCTGACGCTAGTGAATGCACGCCAGCCGTATAGGTTTTGAGCCCCGTTGTTAGCGTGAGGGTGCCATCCGCCAGAGTTTGACTCGAAGACGCTAGGGTTGTCAGGTTTTGAGTCAGAGTCTGTGAACCGGTGCTAGCGGATTCTGCACCCGTCTGGAGTTGATAGGCTCCGTCGGCGGCCTTGGTGAGTCCAATCCCCAAGGTAGAGAGATTGTCAAAGATGCTGGTCACATAGGTATCCGTCACCGATGTTGCCGTTTTTTGTTTGAGGGTCTGCATGGCAGAGTCGCTCATTTTTGAGGCGATAAAGCTATGGCCACTGCTTGTTTCGTAGGTGATGTTGGCCTGCTCGGGCTTGGTAGTCAAAAGCGAAGCAGCCTTCTTAGAGAGGTCTTTTGGCAAGGTAACGACCATGTAGTAGTCACCATTTTTGAGACCCCGTGCAGCCTCTTTTTGAGAGACAAAGTGAAAGTCTAGTGAGGGATTCTCCTTCATATTATCTACCATTTGTTGGCCAATCGTTAGTTCTTTACCTTGGTAGGTTGCTTTTTGATCAAGATTAACCACTGCTACAGGCAATTGGTCGACCTTGCCATAGGGATCCCACATGGAAGAAAGGAAGATTAGGATATAAAGGGCTGGAATGAGGGCAAGAACTGCCATCACAACCAACTGAAAAGGATGTTTTAGTAGGGATTTCCATTCGATTTTCATAAGAGCAGCCTCTTTCTAGATGATTTTGGTATAATAGCTATTATACGAATCCATTAGTGAAATGCAAGACAAAGGAAAGGTTTTTTGACACATTGTCAAAAAGTGTAAAAATGGCAGATAATCGCAAGCATCAGACTAGACGTAAGTTAGAAATGGCTTTGTCTGAACTCTTAAGTAAGCAAAATTTCAACCAGATTACGATCCAAGAAATCGCTCGACTAGCAGGTGTTAGTCGGGGTGGTTTTTACACGCATTTTCACGATAAGTATGATCTGATTGAGCAGTACCAGGCAAGGATTTTTGACCAGTTGGAAGGGATTTTTGCTCAACAGGAGATTGAACGTGGGGAGATTTTTCGGTTGGCCTTTGTGTTTTTACAGGAAGAGCCGCTTGCTGCTAGTCTCCTCAGCCCCAATGGAACATCTGAAATCCAGCTTTACTTTATTGCCAAATTTAGGCAACTAATCATCCAAGATGCCAAGCGTTTCCGCAAACTTAAACATCTAGATGATCAGGAACTGATCTATGGAGCAGCTTATTTTTCCAATGCCCTCTTTGGTTATTATCAAACCTGGCTGGTTAATGGGATGAAGGAGAGCCCTGAGGAGATGACGAGTCTCTTGTTGACATTATTGCCAGATCGTTGATATCAGAAAAACGCCTTCGAAGTGGGAGGCGTTTTTGGCTACGTTTAAAAGTTTTTGGATTTTTCGATAGTGGCTTCGATGGCAGAAATAGCAGAGGCTGCGAAACCTGTTTTTTCTAGGTCGACAAGACCTGCGATGGTTGTCCCACCAGGACTGGCAATCTTATCAATCATGCTAGTCGGGGTGTCGTCAGATAGCAGCAGATTCTCCGCTGTTGCGGCCATGGTTTGGGTTACCATAGCAATGGCATCTTGCTTGGTAAAACCGTGTTTCACACCTGCCATGGCAAAGGCTTCAAGTAAGGCCAGCATGTAGGCTGGGCTTGACCCTGCTAGGGCAGTAAAGGCATCAAAGTCTTTTTCTGGGAGAATAAAGGTTGTCCCAAAGGCATTTGTAATGCTTTGGGCAATCTCAAATAGTTGGTCAGACACCTGTTTATTCCGACAGATGGCAGTTGTTGATTTGAGTATCTGAGCATTGAGATTGGGCATGATGCGGATGATTGGTAGGTTTGAGTTGGTTAAGGAGGCCAATTTGTCAAGGCTGACACCAGCGCACATAGAGAGGATAGGTTTGTTGATGGCTAACTCACCAAACAAGTTTTCCAGCATCTGTGGCTTGATGCCAATGACGACTAGGTCAGCTTGTTGAATCAGATCTTGATGGTCTTTGGCGTAGGCTACTCCAAGAGCTTCAGCCTTGTCCTGACTAGATGCGACGGTTCGATCTGAGATGATGATGTCAAAATTGCTGGCTTTTAGGCCTGTGATGATAGCGCCAGCCATTTTACCGATGCCGATAAATCCGATTTTCATAGGAATAATGATAGGAGGAACTAACGGAGGAGTCCCCCTCCTTTCTAAACTTAATAGTTTTTGATAAGGTCAACTGTAGAACGGTCTAGCTTTTTCACGATGGCTTGAAGGAAAGCTTGGGCCTCATGGAAGTCATCCATGGCGTAGAGGGTTTGATGGGAGTGGATGTAGCGGGCACAGACCCCGATGGTTGTTGAGGGGATACCATGATTTTTGATGTGGGCAGCACCAGCATCTGTTCCACCCTTGGCTGGGTAGTACTGGTATTTAACACCAGTCTCTTCAGCTGTGGTCAGGAGGAAGTCACGCATGTTCTTCAGCATAATGTGACCTGGATCGTAAAAACGTAAGAGAGTTCCGTCGCCGATTTTACCCTGGTCACCATAGACGTCACCAGCAGGCGAGCAATCAACTGCGAAGAAGAGTTCAGGGTCGAATTTAGTTGTTGAAACATGAGCTCCACGCAGGCCAATTTCTTCTTGAACGTTAGCACCTGCAATGAGGGTGTGGCCGAGTTGCTGGTCTTTAAGATTTTCTAGGAGTTCTGTCACCATGAGGACACCAAAACGGTTGTCCCAGGCCTTTGAGATGATGTTTTTCTGGTTGGCGGTAAGGATGGCTTCAGACTGAGGGACGATGATGTCACCGGGCAAAATACCAAAGCTTTCAGCTTCAGCCTTGTCTGCAAAGCCACCGTCAAAGATAATGTCTTCGACGGCAGGTAGGTTAGCTCCGCCATTACCTCCACGGAGAAAATGAGGAGGGACAGAGCCTGAAATTAGAGGGATAGCCTGGCCTGTACGGGTGTAGAGGGTGAAGCGCTGAGAGCTGATGACGAGCGGGTTCCAACCGCCGATACTGACCGTACGAAGGGTACCGTCGGGTTTGATGGCAGTCACCATAAAGCCAACTTCGTCCATATGGGCAGCGACCATGATGCGAGGGGCTTGGCTGTCCTGGTGTTCACGAATCCCGAAAATCCCTCCAAGGCCGTCAGTCTCTACGCGGTCAACGAGGGGCGTGATGGTTTGGCGAAGATGGTCACGGACGCTATGCTCATAGCCTGCAATGCCATCAAGTTCGGTTAGGGTTTTAATCTTATCAAAAAGTGCTGTCATCTGTCTCACCTGGTTGCTAGCTTTCAATCTTATCTCGCTCTAGCAACCGTCCTTTCTGTGAGTATTATTATAGCAAAACTTAGCATAATGAGGGAGGATTTTGGCAATTTTATGGTAAAATAGGAGACATGAAGATGAAAAAGAAGAAATTTGCGCTGGTTACGGGGATTCTTAGTGCTTTGGGACTAGCTGCTTTTGTCGGCCATACCAAGCAGGTTCACGATCAAGAAAAACAGGAAGACCGTCTCAAGGAGGTCCGTACCTTTTTTGAGCCCATGGGCGCGATTAAGGTCCTCTATGTGACCAGCTACAATGCCAAGATGGATGTCATGATTGGTGGGCTGGTTTTTGAGGACGATGTAACCTTTACCTTCAGGGCCAAGAAGGGGCAAATTGATTATAAGGTGGAGGAGTAGGCATGTATTTTCCAAAAGATGAGCATGATTTAGGCCTGCAGATTCAGGCTTCTGGCAAGCAGGTTCTGTTTTTTACGGCAAATTGGTGTCCGGATTGCCATTTTATCCTGCCAGTCATGCCCGAGATTGAAGCCGAGAATCCGGAGTTTCGTTTTGTGCAAGTGGAACGGGATGACTTTATGGATGTTTGTCAGGCCTACAGTGTCTTGGGGATTCCGAGTTTTATTGTCCTGGAAAATGGTCAGGAAGTCGGACGTTTCGTCGATCGCAACCGTAAAACCAAGGCTGAGATTACAGCATTTTTGAAAAATTTTAAATAGAAAAGAGAGAGTCATGATTTTTGCGTATAATAAGGAACAGGTTGGAGATGTTCTCATGGTCATCTTGCAGGATACCAAGGACATCAAGCGTGATGTGGAGCGCAAGGGGCGTGTTGCCCGTGTCTTTGACGAAGCGGGCAAGACCTTGGCTTGGAACATCTTTGATGTATCAAAACTATTTGCCATTGGAGGAGCAGGGCAAGTCTTTTTGTCAGAAGAGCAAGTAGCAACCCTCAACGCTGAGTTGGCCAAGGAAGGTTTTACAGAGCAGTTGACAGCCAACCAAGGCCCAGTTCTGGTCGTGGGAGAAATTCTTGAGATGGTGGACCACCCAGACAGTGACCACCTGCATATCTGTCAGGTAGAAATTGGTCAAGATAGTCCGGTGCAAATCGTCTGCGGTGCGCCAAATGCTGCTAAGGGCCTCAAGACAGTGGCAGCCCTACCAGGTGCTATGATGCCAGATGGAAGTTTGATTTTCCCTGGCAAGCTCCGAGGGGAAGATAGCTTTGGTATGCTCTGCAGTGCGCGTGAATTGCAACTGCCAAATGCACCACAAGTCCGTGGGATTATCGAATTATCCGCAGATGCTGTTGCCGGTCAAGCCTTTGATGCGGACAAACATTGGACAGCATAAGACAAGTAAAAAGAAAAATCGCTCAGGGAAAAACCTGGGCGATTTTGTGGTGTTCAGCAATGAATGAGTGCAGAGAGATGTTCTTTTAAGCCTTGAGAGAGCTCTTTTTCTCTGTCAAGCTCAAAGTAGATGGCTAAGAGCATGTTTTCAAAGTTGAGATAGGAGTAGTACTCTTGTGCTGTTTCATCTGGAAAGTGGCTATTTTGTAGCCGATGGCAGAGCTGGTCTTTTGATAATTTCTCAGATATAAGAGTTGGACCAAGACACGGGCCAACCGTTTTTCTTCCCCAGCAGAAAAGACAGCTGTCTGCTGATGGAGAACCTTTAGAATGGCTTCCAAAATTTGTGGCATTCGCTCCTTTGGAAAGGCACTGTGAAGTCCTGTAAAAAGTAGTAAGTCTGCGCCGTGGGCGATGGCATGAGCCCAACCAAACTCTTCTGACCAGCCTGTGGCATCCGTCTCTGTATGCAGGTAACGAATGGCATCGGAAAAAATCCACTGTCGCTGATCTTCTGTCAACTTGTAAACATAGTCGCCTTGTTGGTCAACGTCTATTATGAGAGCCAATAGCAGAGCAGTAAAGGAGCGCGTCAAAGTAGCTTATCCTTGTTCTTCTTGTCGGAAGAAGAGGAGGTCACGCTCTAGTACTTCGTGGACCAACCACTGGAAATCTCCCAGTGCCATTCGTTGCTCCAACAAGGCATGATTAAAACTCTGGTAGACCAATTCATCACGGATAGTTGCGTCAGGGTCTCCAATGTGATTTAGCAACCAACGAATTTCTTCTGAGCTGTAGTTTTCTTGGGTCTGTAATTTTTTGTGTAAGGCTGTTTGCATTAGTTTTTCCTTTCTAGTTTGGTGTATTTAGAAAGGAACATTTGGGATTTTCCGCGTTAGTTTTTGACAGATAAACATTCGTTTTCCTCCTTTCTCAACCAGACATGCTGTAGAAAACTGATGTCTTTATAAGGTTTTTCATTGCAGACGGCGAGTTCAATAGTGGTCATCTTTTCCAGCCAGTCGGCCTCTGTTTTAAAAGTATTGGGTTGCAGACTATAAAAAGTACGAATGCCCTGATAATCTTCGAGTGCCAGCTGACTTATCTCGACCAGCTCTGCGATGTCATAGGTCTTGCCCTGGGCAAAAGATAGGCTCTTGAAGTCTCCGCCCTTGAGCAATTGCAGAGCGGTGTCCACATCATTTGAAAAGACCACACTTTGCAGGACCTTACCGACCGTGTTGTGCTTGATGATGGACAATTGACCACCAGGCTTGAGCAGGCGACGAAAGGCATTTAGATAAAGCGGACGTTCATCAGGGGCAATATACTCCAGAACATTGTGGCAGCAGATGAGGTCAAACGTTTCATCTGCTATATTATCTAGCTTTTCTAGGGAGCCAAGGATTTTGGTGAAAGTTTGTGCTTCATCGGCAAACAGCATTTCAGCATTGGGCTCGACAGCTGTAACGGTGTTGTGTTTGGACAGAAATTGACTAACTATCCCAAAACCAGCCCCAAAATCAAGTATGTTTAGTCCCTTGATATGAGCCAGTTGAGCCAGGGTAATCTCGTACTGAATCTTCCCCCAAGGTTGGGCTAGCATCTCACGGTAGGTGTCAATATTGGGCATGAAGGCCTCTTTTCTAGTAGATTAAACGGAAAACCGAACGACTGTATCACAACGTTTTTCGGTTTCTGGAGTCAAGTGATGGGTTACCATGAAAATCGTTTTGTCTAGAGATAATAATTGATTTTCGATGGTTTGGCGGAGGCTAGGTTCGACAGCTGATGTCGCCTCGTCCAGCAATAAGATGGGCTTGTCTGCCAGTAGAGCACGTGCCAAACAGAGACGTTGGGCTTGCCCGCCAGATAGTTCTTTTTGAGTGATGAAACTGTCTAAGCCTTTTGGAAGCTGAGCCCTCCAATCGGTTAAACCTAGCTGGTCTAGTATGTTACAAATACGATTGTCTGAAATGGCATGCCCCAGCGTGAGATTATAGCGTAAGCTGTCATCAAAGAGATAAGGACTTTGTGGAACAAGCGCTATCAGGTCATGCAGGCTATCCTCGGATAACTGTTGGCTATCGGCGGTATCCCAAGTGACTTGTCCTGTTTCTGGGACTCGTTCTTTGAGTAAGAGAGACAGTAGACTGGATTTACCTGAGCCAGATGGGCCGACTAGGGCCAATTTTTGACCTGGGGTTGCGACAAGGTCAGGGAGTGAAAGTGTAGCTTGGTCAGGAAAGATGAGGCTAGTTTGCTTTAGCTCTACTTGTTGCTGAAAGGTCGCTGGTTGTCCAGAACTCTTACGAGAATTTTCTAAGCTCTGCCATTTGTCAAAAATCGCCTGGCAGTTTTTAAGTTCGGCATAATTGGCAAAAAATCCGGTTAGACTTGCAAAAATAATGGAAGCAAAATAAGGAGCACTGGATACACTGCCAATCGGAACCAAATGGAGACTAAAGAGGATACCTGCCTGCACAATCATAGCGATTTGGCTGATAAAGCTAGTGCCGTTTTGCAAGGCCATCATCTGACCGAACGTCTTGGCATAGCTGATTTTACTGGAGGCATACTGGTCTCCACTGTGCAGAATGGTCTGTTCGATATGGTCTAATTTGTTGGCACCAAGCAGGATCCGAAAGCCACTTAGGCGATTGCTAATCTGGTGAATGAGTGCCTCATTTTTTTGCGTAAAGTCCACAGCTTTTTCAGCTAATGCCTGACTAAATAGCTTGGGAATGAGGGTCATCAAACCTGCAAATAAGCAGATAGATACCAGAAAACTAGGGTGGTACACAATCAGGGTTCCGACCCCTAAGAGAATATTGAAGGCCTGGCTGAGCATGTATTCTAGGACCTCAAACCCCATGTCGTTAATGGTTTCTAGGTCGTAGGTTAGCCAAGAGACGTAGGTTTCCTGGCTCTGCTGTTGAAAATCGGAAAGACTGGGGCCACCCAAGCGTTTGGTCAAGTCAGAGCGCATGAGCTGGTTCATTTCTTGAATGGCTTTTTCCTTGGCTGGATTAGAATAGTTAATCTGCACCATCCAAATGAGATTCACCACTAATTGAACACCACACCAAAATAGAAAAGTCGACAGATTGAGACTGACAAGGCTGGTCAAGGCCTGTGCACTGGCTAGCCCGTTTCCAAGAACACAGAGAGAGTTAAGAGCAATCCAAAAAAGCACAATCAAGGACTGCTTGCGACAACGTAAAAGATATGAAGTAATGGACATTGTTTTCCTTTCGTGAAAGAGTCAAGCTCTTTCTGAGAGAGGCCAAAAGGCAGAGAGAGGAAAACAGGAAATCCGTTTTAGCGAGGAGTAACCTGTCTTCCTATGGAGACGAATAGGGTAACTGTATTGTTCATTTTTAGCATAAGTTCTGTCCTCGCTTTCGTTTTGAATATGGACATTATACCATTTGAAACCGCTTTGAACAAGGTTAGTTGGGACTCTCTAGATTTGATTTGCAAAAAATTGTTAAAAAAATCATCTTAAATTGTTAAAAATACCTTCCCTTACGAATAATAAGACAGGAGGTAAATAAATGTTAAATAAAGTTATTTTGATTGGTCGCTTGACAGCGACACCTGAGATGGTCAAGACCCCATCTGACAAGAATGTTACCCGCTGTACTGTGGCTGTGAATCGTCGCTTTAAGTCAGCGAGCGGTGAGCGTGATGCCGACTTTGTGCCCGTTGTTTTCTGGGGTAAGCAGGCTGACACTCTAGCATCTTATGCCACTAAGGGGAGTTTGTTATCCATTGATGGTGAATTGCGGACGCGTCGCTATGAAAAAGATGGTCAAACTCACTACGTGACCGAAGTTCTTGGTCATGGCTTCCAGCTTTTGGAGAGCCGGGCCCAGCGAGCCATGCGTGAGAATACAGTCGCTGATGATTTGGCAGACCTGGTTCTCGAAGAGGAGGAATTGCCGTTCTAAGATTGGGCACATGAATTCCGATCGACTCTAATTTATAGGAAAGTCAGATTTTACGGGTCTGGCTTTTTGTGATTTTTGGAAAATAGCAGAGCGATATTTTGACCAACTTTTTTCTTGACTATTTCTGACCAAGTGCTAGAATAAGAGGTATGAATTAGCACTTATAAGTATAGAGTGCTAACAAGGCCTGGAGGAGATGTAGGCATCTTTCCAGAGTTATCAAATGATGGAGGAATCTGATGTTAACACCATTAGGCGACCGTGTGGTCGTAAAATTTGAAGAAAAACAAGAACAAACAGCAGGAGGCTTTGTCCTAGCAGGCGCTAGCCGTGAGGCTACGAAAAAAGCAACTGTTGTTGCCATCGGGGAGGGCATCCGCACCCTGACAGGTGAATTGGTGGCACCTAGCGTAGCTGTTGGCGATACCGTCTTGGTCGAAAGCCACGCTGGTATCGAGGTTAAGGATGGAGATGACACCGTATCAATTGTCCGTGAAGCAGACATTATCGCGATTGTAAACTAGAAAGAGGTAGCAAATGGCAAAAGAAATCAAATTTTCAGCAGATGCCCGTGAGGCCATGGTCCGTGGCGTGGATATTTTGGCAGATACTGTTAAGGTAACCTTGGGCCCTAAAGGCCGCAATGTGGTCCTTGAAAAGGCTTTTGGTTCACCGCTCATCACTAATGACGGCGTGACCATCGCCAAAGAAATCGAACTGGAAGACCACTTTGAAAACATGGGTGCTAAACTCGTGTCCGAAGTAGCCTCTAAAACCAATGATATCGCTGGTGACGGAACGACGACTGCAACAGTATTGACCCAAGCAATTGTCCGTGAAGGCTTGAAAAATGTGACGGCAGGTGCCAATCCAATCGGTATTCGCCGCGGGATTGAAGCAGCAGTTGCGACAGCGGTAGAAGAGTTGAAAGCTATCGCTCAGCCCGTTGCCAACAAAGAAGCCATTGCCCAGGTTGCGGCGGTGTCTTCTCGCTCTGAAAAGGTCGGCGAGTACATTTCTGAAGCCATGGAACGCGTTGGCAAGGACGGTGTGATCACCATCGAAGAGTCACGTGGAATGGAGACAGAACTCGAAGTCGTGGAAGGCATGCAGTTTGACCGCGGCTACCTGTCTCAGTACATGGTGACCGACAGCGAGAAGATGGTGGCGGATTTGGAAAATCCATTCATCCTCATCACCGATAAGAAAATTTCAAACATCCAGGACATCTTGCCCCTGCTTGAGGAAGTCCTCAAGACCAGCCGTCCACTCCTCATCATTGCAGATGATGTAGATGGTGAAGCCCTACCAACCCTTGTCCTCAACAAGATCCGTGGAACGTTCAATGTGGTTGCGGTTAAGGCGCCAGGCTTTGGTGACCGCCGTAAGGCCATGTTGGAGGATATCGCAATTTTGACAGGCGGTACTGTCATTACTGAGGATCTCGGCTTGGACCTCAAGGATGCGACTATGATGGCGTTGGGACAAGCTGCGCGTGTCACAGTGGACAAGGACAGCACCGTCATCGTGGAAGGCGCTGGTGACAGCTCTGCCATTGCCAACCGTGCCAACCTCATCAAGTCTCAATTGGAAACAACGACTTCCGAGTTTGACCGGGAAAAACTCCAAGAACGCCTGGCTAAGTTGGCTGGCGGTGTCGCAGTTATCAAAGTCGGTGCCGCAACAGAAACCGAACTCAAGGAAATGAAACTCCGCATCGAAGACGCCCTCAACGCAACCCGTGCTGCAGTTGAAGAAGGCATCGTTGCAGGTGGGGGAACAGCCCTTGTGACGGTCATCGAAAAAGTCGCTGCCCTGGAAGCAGAAGGTGATGAAGCTACAGGCCGCAATATCGTTCTGCGGGCCTTGGAAGAGCCAGTCCGTCAAATCGCAGCCAACGCAGGCTACGAAGGTTCTGTCGTCATCGACAAGCTCAAAAACAGCCAAGCAGGTACAGGTTTCAACGCTGCAACAGGCGAGTGGGTAGACATGGTCGCTTCAGGAATCATTGATCCTGTCAAGGTGACCCGTTCTGCCCTGCAAAATGCAGGCTCTGTTGCCAGCCTCATCTTGACCACAGAAGCAGTTGTGGCCAACAAACCAGAACCAGCCACCCCAGCTATGCCGGCCGGTATGGACCCAATGGGTGGTATGGGGTATTAAGGACATTTTAGTGACAAAAAAAGATAAAATAAGTCCTTGAGATTTTCTTATCTTATTTAATTAAAATTATCAGACATCTCGAATCTTCTCTATAGGGTCGAGATGTTTTTATTTATCAAAATGTTTGTTTATTCAAGTTTTTTTGTTTAAAAAGAGAATAAAAACATTAGATGAAACGGGCTTTTTGTGATAGAATGAGCTAGAGAAAAAGCAAAAGTTAGGAGAATGTTTATGAATTGGAGAGAAAAACAATTACGTTTTTCTATTAGAAAATTAAAAATTGCCGTTGCCTCGACAGTTATTGGGATGAGTGCTTTTGGTGTGGCTCAACCATTAGTCCATGCGCTGGAAAATGGTCAAATCCAGACCAGTTCTAGCTTTGATTATCATTATGTTCTTGAGTCAGAATTGACCAATCAAGAAAAAAAATTAATTCAGCAAGAACTTCCGACTAAATCTGTAGGTGCTTATGACTCCTATTACATGGTCTATCGGCCAACCAATACTTTACCAGCTACTGGCTCACTTGATAATGGGTTGATGATTGGTGCTGGAATTAGTTTACTGTTAGTGGGTGTCAGTTTAGTCAGTCGTAAGAAAAAGCCAATTGTCACTAGTATCATCTTATTATCGACAACAGGAGCTATTTCAGTTTCAGCCCTTGGTGGTGGAGCTTTAGCGTCTTATGACGAAACTTTCACGATGCAGGTTGGTCAAACAATTCCTGAGACTATTAAAACAATTCCTAACCATGAGTTTATCGGTTATATTTTAGTTGATGAACCAGATGCAACGACGACTCAGGGCACTAGAGATGATTCGACTTCAAGTGTTTCACAAGCGATCCCTGCGACAACGGAAGAAGAGTCAACAAGCACGACTGCTGTCACAACCGAAGCAACTTCATCAAGTACGACGACAGCCACAACGGAAACGACAACGTCAAGTACCGCAACAGTCTCGGCTTCTACAACAGAGACAACAACCCTTCCAAGTACAACAGAGACTACCACGACCACAGAGGCAAAAACAGAGCCAGTTATTTCAACGGTTATTCAAGAAATACCGTATGAGACGATTTATCAAGATGACCCGACAGTACCAGTTGGAACAGAAACGGTCAGTCAATTAGGTGTGGTAGGGCAAAAACGCTTAACCTACACAGATGGAAAGCTAACGAGTGAAGAGATTGTTCGTCAGCCTATTTCTCAAATCATCACTCGTGGAACAAAGGAAACTCCGCAACCAGTTGAGACAAAGACCACTGAGATAGTCGCATTTGAAACTGAGATTCATACCGATGACACACTTGCTTTGGGCGAAGAGGTCATTGTTCAAGCTGGTAACAATGGTTTGCGTCAAAATACTTATTTAGATGGTCGATTGGTCTCTAGTGAGATTATCCAAGAACCAGTTAAACAAATCATCAAACGCGGGACAAAATCATCGGATCCAACAACACCGGTGGAAACGACGACTACAGAGTCTGTCGATTTTGATACAGAATATTTGGCCGATGATACTTTGCCTCTCGGTGAAGAAGTTGTTGTTCAAGCAGGGGTGGCAGGGGTTCGTCAGAATACTTACCTCGATGGCCAATTAGTGTCCAGTCAGATGATTCAAGAGCCACTCAAACAAATTATCAGACGTGGTACAAAAGTAGAACCTGAGACAACAATTGTACAAGTTGCAGTGCCATATTCAACAACTTACCAAGATGATTCTACCCTGCCAGAAGGTCAGGAAAAAGAAGTCCAAGCTGGTCAAGATGGTCTTGTGGAGCAAACGGTGCAAGATGGCAAGGTTATTTCCGAGAAAACCATTAAGGAAGCCGTTCCACGGATTGTTGCCAAAGGAACTAAAAAGAACACTACAACTCCAGTTGAAGGCACAGAAGTTGTGACTGAGGCCGTTGAGATTGCTCCAACAGAGACGAAGCAAGATGACGACACCCTTTGGCTAGGTGAAACAGAGACAATCCAAGGAACAGTAGGCGAAAAGACGATTACGACAACCTATAAGACCATCGATGGCGTTCGTCAACCAAATCCAAATGTAACTGAAACAGTCACAAAGGAAGCTACTCCGACTATTATAAAAGTAGGAACGAAGCCGATTGAAGGAACTGAAACTGTTACGAGCAAGGAAATCGTTGCCCATGGAACGAAAACAATTGAGGACCCAAATCAATACACAGATTACAAATCCGTGGTTGAAGGCACAGATGGCGAAGTTGAAGTTACAACAGTCTACAAGACCATAAAAGGTGTTCGTCAAGCAAATCCAACCGTTAGTCGTAAGACGACCAAGGAAGCTGTGGACACTGTCATCACAATTGGGACGAAAGTCAAGGAAGCAGAGAAGCAAACGCCTAAAGCTGTCAAGCAGACCGTGAAGATTGGGGAAACGCCAAAAGCAGAAGCTAGTATTGATTCGACTAATCTCACGAATGTTGCAAGTTACTCTTGGGCAACACAACCTAGTACGGCAAGTGCTGGACAAGCTCTTAAAGGGCAAGTTCTTGTGACCTACACAGATGGTTCGACAGATCTTGTAGATGTGACTATTGATGTTGTTGCCAATAAGGAAAAGCCAAGCCTAAGCCTTGCTAGCCTAGTTGAAAATGATGATGATAGAAGTATAACTTTAAACTATGATTTAACAGATCCAACATCTTCTTACACTGGTGCAACAATAGAAGTGATTGATAAGACGACAGGTGCAGTCGTTAAAACCCTTAGTCTGACAAGTTTTGATGACTTTGATTTGAGTGGGCTGGACTGGTTTGTGCCGTATACCTTAAGAACAACTCTCAAGTACGACTTAGGTCAAGGGGAGCAGTCCGAAGTCATCAGTGAAGTTCCATTTGAATTAGACTACAAACATGTTGAAGTAAAACATGTGACAACTGCTGATCTCTATCTCAAGCAAGATGATGGTAGCTATGTTAAGCAGGATGAGATGACTGAAATAACCAATCCTGTTTCTGATTACTATGTAAAAATAACTTCAACAGAACAAAAGGATATTTATTTAGCAGTTTCTTCTATTACGGAAGATACATACAATGGCAAAGCTGCCTACAAGGTTGTGGCAACATCGCCAGAACTCATTCAATATAAGGGTGTGAGTGACGAAAACCAGGCAGACTTTACCTTCTATACTAAGAAATTCCTTCCATCCAGCGGTGGTAAGTATCGAACATTTGAAGACTTGGTGACTGCAATCACGGCAAATCCAACGGGGACATTTGAAATTGATGCTGACCTTGATGCAAGTAAGTATACGCTTGCTAGTGGAGCAACTAGCTATATCGCTGGAAACTTTACGGGAACCTTACTTGGAAACAACAATGCAATCAGCGGCATAGTAGCACCGCTCTTTGAAAACTTGACTGGAGCCTTTGTCATTAAGGATTTAGACCTTAAGGAAGTTAATATCACCAATACTCAAAACTTCGGTGCCTTAGCGCGTGAGACGACAGGGGTTGCCGGTTCAAGCCTTATTAAAAATGTAGCTGTGCAAGGAACGCTTACAGGTGACCGAGCTATCGGTGGATTGGTTTACCGTGCACGGGATACTAAGTTTGAGCAAGTTGAATTTGATGGCACGATCAAGACTACGACTTACTATAATTACAACTTTACTGGTGGTATCGTTGGTTATCTTGACAAGAACAGTACCATTGACGGTGCTAAAGTTAATGTTGAGATTACAGCAGATGCGTCCAATAATCCTCAAGTTTTCCGTGTCGGATCTGTTGTAGGTGCAGCGGATACTAACACGAAAGTTGCGGACGGTACGATTAGAAATGTCTATGCGAGAGGCTCTGTTACCAATACTGGACAAGAATCGGCCCAGGTGGGTGGTATCCTTGGAACGACGAATGCTAATGCGACTCTCCGGAATGCGGTTAGTGCTGTTAATGTAACCAATGGACGCTCTGCTATTGGAACGGTCGGTAGTGCTAATTCGATGGATAATACGGTTGCGATTGTTGATACGGTAACGGCCTCAAGCAACAATGCTCCGACAACTAAGACGTCTGCGGAAGCTCAAGCTTTAGTTGATGCTATGAAACTTACAGTGACCTTAGAGGATAGTAAGGTTAACTATGCGAAATACGATGTCGATTATAGTGTTGTTTCAGCTTATGAAGCTGCTAATACACTTAAGTATAAGAACACAGAAAAACTCCTGCCTCTCTACAATAAAGAATTTATAGTTCATCAAGGAAATCTGATTACATCCGGCAAATTAGCAACAACAGAAATTCTTGAAGTGGTGCCGATGTCTGATGATAAAGTCGTCTCAGATTATTTTGGTGATAAGTCAAAAATTAATAAGCTTATGGTCCACTATGCTGATGGTTCGGTGGAATACTTGAAGTTAACCTATAAGGAAGACTTCAAAAATACAGCTATTGCTGAGTATACGATTGACGGGACTGACCTTATCTATACTCCAAATCAAATGACGACCAACTACCAGACAATTGTAAATCAGGTCAAGGCTAGTTTGGCAGCTCTTGATTACTATTCTGAGACTAATTTGACGAAACTTGGTAAGGATAAAGGTAGTGAGACTGTTGCAGATTTGATGGATAAGCTCTTCCTCAAAGAATCCTATGCTGAGGTCAAGGCTAACCTTGATAAGATTTTACCAAGCGTTCTTGCAACTTCAAATATTATCGCAACCGCTAACCAAGACCTGGCAAAATATGTTGAAGACAATAAAGAACTCTTGATGTTAGGATTGGCCTATGTCAACCGCTGGTACAATATTGATTTTGAAACATTTAATGCCAAGGATTTGATGCTCTACCACCAAGATTTCTATGGTGAGCCTGTTGATACTTTGGAGTGGCTCGTTGGATTAGCCAAAAAAGGGTACACCAATATTCAGCCTGTTAATAACGTCACCACTTATGTTAATAATTTTAAAGCTAACTCAGGCAAAGCCAGCCTCTTTGAATTATTGACAGACTTTAGAAAGACCTTCACAAACTATGCTAGTGATAGCGAGTGGTTCAAGGCAACATCTAAGGCTTATATTACAGAAACAGTCTCAAAAGAACGTCCTGACGTTGATGTTTCGGCATACAACCGCATGGTCAAGACGGCCTCAGAGCAAAACGGTATTTTACCACTCTTGACTGCCGATGAGGGTATCTATATCATTTCCAACATGACTAGTCTGACTTATGGTATGTTTGATCGGTACTTTGATGTGGACGGCTTGAAGACTTCAGACCCTACTAAATATGCTTCTGAAATTTCACGTGTCAAGGCCTTGGTTGATAATGCTTCTACTCGCCAAGCTGACTTCTTTGATATGTGGTATCGGATGAATCCAGAAGGAAAGCGAGAGCAGTTGATTCGCGTGCTCCCTGCCTGGGAAGCTTATACAGACTCAACTGGCACCTACCTCTCACGCTATGGCTATACCAACACCAATGAAGCTGTTCAAGACTTCTTTGGACCGATTGTTGGAGATTTACCTTCAGGCAGCTTAACCCAAAAACGTGGTTATCATACTAAAGATAGTGCTGGTGCGATGGCTTGGGGTAATGTTACCTACTTACTTAACAGTAGTCTCTTAACAAACTATGGTCTGTCACTTTTCAGTCATGAAACGGTGCACAACTTGGATAGTAATTTCTTCCTTGGTGGCTTTGGTCGACGGACGGGAGCAGGAGCTGAGTACTATCCAACAGGACTCCTCCAGGCACCGGAATCAGCAGGAGCTGCAACGAGCATCCTAGCCTTGAATACGATGTTTGACTATACAGCAAGTGCTGACGCCACGAACCGTTACCAGGCGGTTAGTCCTGAACGCTTCAAGACTATTGAAGATCTTCAAGAGTACATGCATGGTTCATTTGATGTAACTTACTTGATGGATTATGCGGAAGCAAATTCAGTTATTGCTCTTGGGGATGCGGCTAAGAAAGCCTTCTTTATGAAGTTAGAAAATGTCTATGAAGCATCTGGTACCAATGCTAATGCGACGGCCAAAAATGTCTATAGTTCCTTAACAGACGAAGAAGCCGCTAAATTGACTAGCTGGACAAGCCTAGTGGATGAAAGTATCATTGGACGACGAGACTATTATAGCGGTACAGGAGACCAAACCTTAAACCATAACGGTTATTATCGTATCGGCCTCTTTACACCATTCTATTCTGCTTTGACAAATGAGAATGGTATTCCGGGTGATATCAGTTTCCGTCGAATGGCTTGGGAACTCTTGGCTGCCAAGGGATATGAGGATGGATTCCTTCCTTATGTTTCTAATAAGCTAGCTGATGAAGCAACTGCTCAAGGGTCAACTATCTACAGTAGCTGGTACAAAAAAGATGTAGCTCTACCGACGGATAAGATTATCTTTGACAGTGTCTTCGGAAGTGACTATACTGATTGGGTAGCCTTCAAGAAGGCTATGTTCCAAGAACGTATTGACAAGGCTTCTACACTTAAACCAGTAACGATTACCTATTTAGGGAGTGAAGTGACAATTGATTCCTTCACGAAATTGCAAGAATTGATGAATGCAGCTGTTAAATATGACTATGACAAAGGTTTTGCAGCGAACAATAACTCATCACGCGTACGTGTGCTCAAAGGACTCATTTATAACGCCTATATTAGACAAACCAACGATTTTGAAAATTCTATCTTTGGAAGCTAATCAACTTGTTTTTAAAACCATCATTCAGATCAATGTCTCTGGATGGTGGTTTTTTAATTGTCGTTAGAAATTGGTTGCGTTTGCAAGTATTTTCTCTAACTAGTAGCTTCTTCTCTGTGAAGAAATCCTTGAAATTGCCCCTGCTTTTTGTTAAAATGGATAAAAGTATTTTTTGAGGGGGGACACATGTCTGAACGCGGTTTGCTGATTGTTTTCTCTGGTCCATCTGGAGTGGGGAAGGGGACAGTCAGACAGGAAATTTTTTCGACACCTGACCACAAGTTTGAATATTCTGTTTCAATGACCACACGGGCCCAGCGTCCTGGTGAAGTTGATGGTGTAGATTATTTCTTCCGGACCCGTGAGGAATTCGAGGAATTAATTAAGCAGGGCCAAATGTTGGAGTATGCTGAGTATGTCGGTAACTACTACGGCACGCCACTGCCTTATGTCAACGAAACCTTGGATAAGGGTGTTGATGTCTTCTTGGAAATTGAAGTCCAGGGTGCTCTTCAGGTTAAGAAAAAAGTGCCAGATGGCGTCTTTATCTTTTTGACACCACCTGATTTAGAAGAGTTGGAAGACCGCTTGGTTGGCCGTGGGACAGATAGTCCTGAGGTCATTGCTCAGCGGATTGAACGAGCCAAGGAAGAAATCGCCTTGATGAGAGAGTACGATTACGCTGTGGTTAATGACGAGGTACCTCTCGCTGCTGAACGCGTTAAACGTATTATTGAAACGGAGCATTTCCGTGTGGACCGTGTTATTGGCCGCTACGACAACATGCTCAAGGAACAAATTCGAAAACGATAAGAAAAGAGAACCAATCCTATGATGTTAAAACCGTCTATTGATACCTTGTTGGATCAAGTACCATCAAAATACTCCCTCTGTGTCCTGCAGGCTAAGCGTGCCCACGAATTGGAGGCAGGAGCTCAAGGAACTCAAGAGTTCAAATCTGTGAAATCAACCCTCCAAGCCTTGGAAGAAATTGAAGCTGGTCTTGTGACCATCCACCCAGATCCAGACCGTAAACGTGCCTCTGTCTTAGCTAAGATGGAAGCTGATCGCATCAAGGCTGAAGAAGAAGAACGCAAGATTAAAGAACAAATCGCTAAAGAAAAAGAAGAAGAAGGAGAAAAAATCTAAGGTTGGTATCAATCTTAGATTTTTCCTTTAAGGTGCAGACATGACAAAACTAGCTCAGATTATCGTTGATGTGCCGCTGATGCAGACCGATAAACCCTTCTCCTATCGGATTCCTGAGGACCTAATCGAGTTGACTCAGGTTGGATCTCGGGTCCATGTTCCCTTTGGACGGGGGAATCGCCTGCTCCAAGGTTTTGTAGTGGCCATAGCAGAGCAGGAAAATCTTGTTGAGACAACGGAACTCAAGGACATCCAGGAAGTCTTGGATCTTGAACCCGTGCTTAATTCAGAGCAGATTGCCCTGGCAGATGAGATGCGAAAGACGGTCTTTTCCTACAAGATTTCCCTCTTGCGGTCCATGATTCCGAGTCTTCTTAATTCCAATTATGACAAGCTCTTGGAGGCTGTCGAAGGGACACCGCAGGATATCCGTCAAAATTTACTGGGGGATAAGCCTTCCATTAGCTTTTCAAACCTATCAGACCAGGACCAAAGGCTTGCCCAACGTTTGGTCAAACAAGGCCTGCTCAAGTTGACCTACCTGGCTCAGGACAAGAAGACCCAGAAGACCGAAAAATGGTATCGGGTCAATCAAGCTAGGCTGGCAGAATTGGAAGTCCCTGCTCGTGCGAAAAAGCGGGAGGCCCTAAAGGAATTTCTGGATCAACAAACAGAAGGAGGGCGCTATAAGGAACTTCTTGAGGACTATTCTCGGGAGCAGATTGCCTTCTTTGTGGAGCAGGGAGGTCTTGAGATTTACGAGGTCGTCGTCAATCGCTCGGATGCCTATTTTGATCAGGTGGAAAAGACGGAGTTTCTGTCCCTCAATGCCCAGCAGGCCGAAGTCGTGGAGCGGATTACCAGTCGGATTGGACAGGCGTCAGTGCCCTTTCTCTTGGAGGGGATTACAGGTTCTGGCAAGACGGAGGTTTACCTGCATATTATTGACCGTGTGCTAAAAGAGGGCAAGACAGCCATTGTACTGGTTCCTGAAATTTCCCTGACCCCTCAAATGACCAACCGCTTTATTTCTCGTTTTGGGGACCAAGTGGCCATCATGCACTCGGGCCTCTCGGATGGGGAAAAGTATGATGAGTGGTGTAAGATTAAGTCCGGTCAGGCCAAGGTTGTCGTCGGTGCCCGCTCTGCTATTTTTGCTCCGCTAGAAAATATTGGGGCCATCATCATCGACGAGGAGCACGAGGCGACCTATAAGCAGGAGTCCAATCCCCGTTATCATGCGAGGGATGTGGCCCTACTGAGGGCCAAGCATCATCAGGCTGTCTTGGTCTTGGGTTCGGCGACGCCCTCTATTGAGAGTCGGGCTAGGGCCAGCAAGGGTGTTTACGAGTTTTTGGAGCTCAGCCAAAGGGCCAATCCTCAGGCTAAGATTCCTGAGGTTGAGATTTTAGACTTCCGTGACTATATTGGTCAACAGGAGTTGAGTAACTACACACCGCTCTTACTGGATAAGATAAAGGACCGTTTGGCCAAGGGCGAGCAAGTTGTACTTATGCTCAATCGCCGTGGATTTTCCAGCTTTATCATGTGTCGGGAATGTTCTTATGTTGACCAGTGCCCTAATTGCGATATTTCCCTGACCCTGCACATGGATACCAAGTCCATGAATTGCCATTATTGTGGCTATCAAAAAGGGATTCCGCGGACCTGTCCTAATTGTCAGAGTGCTAGTATTCGTTATTACGGGACAGGAACCCAGAAGGCCTACGATGAGCTTCAGGAAGCTCTGCCTGAGGCACGCATCTTGCGGATGGATGTGGATACGACCCGTAAAAAAGGCGCCCACGAGGCTATCTTAGCCAAATTTGGTGCCCACGAGGCAGATATCTTGCTGGGAACTCAAATGATTGCCAAGGGCTTGGATTTTCCAAATGTGACCTTGGTTGGAGTGCTCAATGCGGACACCTCGCTCAATTTACCTGATTTCAGGGCATCTGAGCGGACCTTCCAACTCTTGACCCAGGTAGCAGGCCGAGCAGGCCGGGCAGACAAGCCTGGTGAGGTTTTGATTCAAACCTATAATCCCAACCACTACGCTATTCAGTTGGCCAAACGCCAAGACTATGAGGCTTTTTACAAGCATGAAATGGCAGTGCGTCGCCAGTTGAATTACCCACCTTATTTTTATACGGTAGGTTTGACCCTATCCCACAAGGATGAGGAATTCGTCATCCAGAAATCCTATGAAATCCTGCGATTCCTCAAGGAGCACTTGTCCGATAAGGTTCAGATTCTGGGGCCGACGCCCAAGCCAATTGCCAGAACGCACAAGCTTTACCACTATCAGCTTATTCTCAAGTATCGCTTTGAGGACCAGCTAGAGGCAACCTTGAATGCCATCTTAGATTTGACACAGGAACCTGCTAATAAGGACCTGCGTCTCATCATCGACCATGAACCACAGAATGTGATGTGAGGACTCTCTTTTGGGGTCCTTTCCTCGCTTATGCTATAATAGAATTACGAAAGGGCTTGCTGCTCTGCTATTTTTCCAGAACCAGTAGCCTACAAATTGACGCTCGAAAGGAGACGACATGACCAAACTTATTTTTATGGGAACGCCAGAATTTTCCGCGACTGTGCTGCGAGGTCTGCTCAGCGATGAACGCTATGAAATCATCGCAGTTGTAACTCAGCCAGACCGTGCGGTTGGCCGCAAGAAGGAAATCAAGGTAACGCCTGTTAAGGCTGTGGCACAAGACTATAATCTTCCTGTCTATCAGCCCCAGAAACTCTCAGGCAGTCCTGAGTTGGAGGACTTATTAAGCCTAGGAGCAGATGGGATTATCACCGCTGCCTTTGGACAATTCCTACCGACCAAGCTTCTTGATGCCCATAATTTTGCCCTTAATGTCCACGCCTCCCTTTTGCCCAAGTACCGTGGGGGGGCACCGATTCACTATGCTCTCATCAATGGTGATGCTGAGGCAGGTGTAACCCTGATGGAGATGGTTAAGGAGATGGATGCCGGTGACATGGTAGCCAAGGCCAGCCTTCCAATTTTGGAGGAGGATAATGTCGGCACGCTTTTTGAAAAATTAGCAGTGCTGGGTCGGGATCTCTTGCTTCAAAGTTTGCCGGGCTATCTATCAGGTGAATTGAAGCCTGTGCCTCAGGATGCGAGTCAAGTGACCTTCTCACCCAATATCACCTCTGAACAAGAACGTCTTGACTGGGACCAGTCGGCCCGTCAGATTTTCAACCATGTTCGTGGGATGAATCCGTGGCCCGTCGCCCATACCCTCTGGAAGGGTGAGCGGTTCAAACTCTATGAGGTTGAACCCGTAGAAGGTCAAGGTCAGCCAGGTGAGGTTCTCGTCAAGACCAAGAAAGAACTAATCGTAGCAGCTAGTCAAGGGGCCTTATCTCTTAAAACGGTCCAACCGGCTGGTAAACCCAAGATGACAGTTCAAGATTTCTTGAACGGTTTGGGTCGCGATCTTGAAGTAGGTGATGTCTTTGGCAAATAAATGGAAAACGACCAGCCGAGGTCAGGCTCTGCTGATATTAGAGGACATTTTTGACAAGGGAGCCTATTCTAATATCGCTCTAAATAAGGCTCTCTCAGCTAGTCAATTGACCAGTCAGGACAAGGGGCTGGTTACGGAGTTGGTCTATGGGACAGTCGCTCGCAAGTTGACCCTAGAATGGTACCTAGCCCACTACATCGAGGATCGTGATAAGCTGGAAACCTGGGTTTACTACCTGCTCATGCTCAGCTTTTACCAACTGCTCTACTTGGACAAAATTCCTGACCACGCGGTGGTGAATGCAGCCGTCGATTTGGCCAAGGAGCGGAGTCGTCAGCGTGGCAGTGATAAGTTAGTCAATGCAGTGCTTCGTCGTTTCTTGAGAGAAGAGCGGCCAGACATTGATGCCATCAAGCGGGTTAACAAACGTTATTCGATTCGCTACTCCCTCCCTGTTTGGTTGGTGAAAAAGCTGATTGACCAGTATGGTGAGGAGCGCGCCCTAGCTATTTTTGACAGTTTATTAACCAAAAATAAGGCGAGCATTCGAGTGGTTGATCCTAAGGCTATCCAAGCCATAGCAGAGCAGACAGGAGCAGACCGTTCTCAACTATCCCCGGTTGGACTGACCAAATCTTCAGGTCACTTCGCAGCGATGGAGCTCTTTCAGTCAGGACAAATCACCATCCAAGATGAGACCAGTCAGTTGGTTGCCCCAACGCTGGCTATTAGAGGAGATGAACGCATTCTTGATGCCTGTGCTGCACCCGGTGGCAAGACGGTCCACATGGCCAGTGAATTGACGACGGGCTCTGTAGTCGCCCTAGATTTGCATCCCCACAAGCTGGATTTGATTGAAGAAAATGCCCAACGACTGGGGTTAACAGACCGTATTCAGACGGTTCCTTTAGATGCCAGAAAGGTCCACCAACATTTCCCGGCTGACAGTTTTGACAAGATTTTGGTTGATGCGCCTTGTTCTGGGATTGGTCTCATGCGCCGCAAACCGGACATCAAATACACTAAGGACCTCCAAGATTTTGACAGTTTACAGGCGATTCAGCTAGAAATTCTGGCTAGTGTTTGTCAAACCCTACGAAAAGATGGTATAATTACTTACAGTACTTGCACGATTGTAGCAGAAGAAAATCAGGAGGTCCTAAAAAAATTCTTGGAGACGCATCCGAATTTTGAACAGGTTCCTCTTAGTCACTCCTGTCAAGATATCGTTCAGGATGGCTGTTTGGTCATTACACCTGAACTCTTCCAGACAGATGGTTTTTTCATCGGTCAGGTCAGACGGGTTCGCTAACCTAATGGTTTAGGGCTTTTGGTCTAAACCTACTAGGTTTACTCAACAAATTAGATGACGGATGTAAGGTCGGCATAACTGGAGTTGGTCTGCTAATCTTAGTTCATCTAGTTTGACGGTTACATGTGTATAAGATTGAGCTTTGCTATTTTTTAAAAACATCAGAGTTCTTAGTAAAGGAGACTGACGACGTCAGTAGTTAACGATATGAAGATTGCACTTATGACGGATATTGGGCAGAAACGCTCCAATAACCAAGATTTTGTCAACAAGTTTGATAATAAGGCTGGGGTAACCCTCATCATCCTTGCTGATGGAATGGGAGGCCACCGTGCTGGAAATATTGCCAGTGAGATGACTGTTACCGACCTGGGTCGCGCTTGGATTAATACTGACCTCCGGGATGCTGAAGGGATTCAGACTTGGATGACGGAGTTGGTTCAGACACAAAATACCAAGATTTACGAATTGGGACAGACTGAAGACTATCAAGGTATGGGAACCACGATTGAAATGATTACGATAGTGGATCGTCAGTTGGTGTATGCCCATATCGGTGATTCACGGATTGCCCTAGTACGCGATGGCGTCTACACACAACTGACAAGCGATCATTCCTTGGTCAATGAGTTGGTGAAGGCTGGTCAAATCACCCCTGAAGAAGCGGCAGTTCACCCGCAGAAAAACATCATCACTCAGTCTATTGGGCAGGCAACTCCTGTTCAGCCTGAAACAGCTATTCATACGCTTCAGGCAGGCGATTACGTGGTTGCAAACAGTGATGGTCTTACCAACATGATTTCGGCGGAGACAATCGCTACTACCATAACCGAAGGCGAAACGCTTGAAGAAGCAACTCGTCAATTGATTGATTTAGCTAACGAAGCTGGTGGCCTTGACAACATCACGGTTGCCTTAGTGAAGGTTGAAAGCGAGGAAGGATAATGATCCAGATTGGCAAACTTTTTGCTGGACGTTATCGTATTCTCAAGTCAATCGGACGCGGTGGGATGGCCGATGTGTACTTGGCCAATGACCTGATTTTGGACAATGAAGAAGTTGCCATCAAGGTGCTTCGAACCAATTATCAGACTGACCAGGTTGCCGTAGCCCGTTTCCAAAGGGAAGCGAGGGCCATGGCAGAGCTCAACCATCCAAACATCGTAGCGATTCGAGATATTGGAGAAGAAGACGGCCAGCAGTTCCTCGCAATGGAATATGTTGACGGCTCAGACCTCAAAAAATATATTCAAGACAATGCTCCCTTGTCTAACAAGGAAGTCATCCGTATCATGAACGAAATCCTCTCGGCCATGACCTTGGCCCACCAAAAGGGGATTGTTCACCGAGACCTTAAGCCACAGAACGTCCTTTTAACCAAGGACGGGACAGCCAAGGTGACAGACTTCGGTATCGCAGTGGCCTTTGCAGAGACCAGCCTTACCCAGACCAACTCCATGCTGGGATCGGTCCACTATCTGTCACCAGAGCAGGCGCGTGGCTCCAAGGCAACGGTTCAGAGTGATATTTATGCCATGGGAATCATGCTCTATGAAATGTTGACTGGCCATATCCCATTTGATGGGGATAGTGCGGTCACAATTGCTCTTCAACATTTTCAAAAGCCTCTCCCATCGATCACAACTGAGAACTTAAATGTTCCTCAGGCTCTAGAGAATGTTGTTTTGCGAGCGACGGCTAAGAAATTGACGGACCGCTATATTTCAACCTTCCAGATGAGCCGTGACCTATCGACTTCCCTACATGAAAGTCGTAGCCATGAGCGCAAGCTAATTTTTGAAGATTCAGCAGATACCAAGACCTTACCGCGCGTGGACCATAGCACAGCGACAACTCGACCTGTGCCAGTCACACGACAAACCACTGCTACTCCGCGTCCAGAACCTCTTCAAAAGCAAGATACAGTAGTGGAAGAATCAATCGTCGTGAAACCTAAGAAAAAGGAACGTCGTTTCCTCTTCACGCTTCTTAAACTCTTCTTTGGTCTCTTGGTTATTGGAATTTTAGCTTTTGCCTACCTAATTGTTTCGACACCAACGACAGTTACAGTACCTGATTTGACAGGTATGACACAGGATCAAGCCACTCAAAAACTTCAAGAGCTTGAACTTGAACTTGGGGATGTAACGGAACAAGAGAGTGCTGACGTGGCGGCTGGTCTAGTCATTAAGACTGACCCAACATCTGGAACCTCTAAGAAGGCTGGTTCTAAGGTAGATTTAGTGATTTCGACAGGTGTCCAAACGATTACGCTAGAAGACTATGTTGGTCAGGATTACGATACGGTTAAGGCAAGTCTAATTTCCCAAGGAGTAACATCAAGTAAGGTTACCTACGAGGAAGAAGAAACCCTTGATTACGTTGAAGGAACGATACTTAAACAGTCTTTAGCTGCAGGATCAACCTATAGTTTAGGTTCTAGCAAAGAGATTAAGTTCACTATTGCTAAGGCTCCTAAGACCACAACGATTCCTAATCTAGTTGGTTTTACCTATTCCCAAGCCATCGATGCTTTATCAGCATTAGGATTTTCTACCTCTAATATTTACAGCAATCCTTCGTCAGTTAGCTCAACTGCAACAGTAATAGGGCAATCACTCTATGCTGGTGAGGAAGTTGTAGCTAAGGATAGCGAAATCACCCTCTATTTCAGTACGGAAGAAGAGGAATCCGAGTCTGAGAGTTCTGTAACGACTACGCCGAGCTCAAAAAGCTCATCTGACTCTGAGAAATCTTCAGAAACAACGACAACTCAAGCTACTAATAGTTCAGAATAATAATTTTAAAAGCAGGCACATCAGTGTCTGTTTTTTGCGGTTAGAGAAGTAGAATGGAAGATGCGATTTCCTGTAAAATTTGATAGAATAGAAAACAGATAAGACTAGGAGGAGCGACCTCCTAAAAAGTTGGGTAGAAAGGAGTTCGTGTGAAAAAGTTCCAATTATTCTTGCTTGTTGAAGCAGTTTTACTGAGCATGGCCTTTATGACGATTTTGTCGAGTGACGTGCCGAGCTTCGTTCTCCTTTTGGTTGTGGTCTTGCTGGCAACTCATTATTACAGTTCAGGGCAGCGCAATAATTTTCTATTGACGGCTAGCCTCCTTGTTCTTTTCTTGATTTTTATGCTCAATCCCTATGTGATTGCGGCAGTTCTTGTCGGGGTGGTTTATGTCATGATCAACTATTTTTCCCAGGTCAAGGATAAAAATCGTTATGCCTTTATCAAGTTTCGGGAGGATGAACAAACCATTAAGCCCATTGCCAATCAATGGATTGGCTACAATGAACATCTCTTGTCGGATGCTTATGGCTTTGATGACATTAATATCACTCGCTTGTCGGGAACGGATGTTATAGACCTTAATCGTGTGATTGTGACCGGTCGAGACAATGTTGTCTTGATTCGTAAGATTTATGGTCCTACCCAAATCTTGGTTCCAATTGACGTTTCTGTAAAACTAGATATCAATAGCATCTACGGCTCAGTGAAGTTTTTTGATAAGCCAGAGTATGATTTGCGAAATACAACCCTCAAAATTGCTCAGGATGATTACTATCATTCAAACCGAACGGTAAAAATTATCATCAGTGTTTTGGCTGGAACAGTGGAGGTCAAACGCGTATGACCAAACGAACCATTTTAACCATCAGCCTCTACGCTATCCTGACCATTGTGACTGTAATTTCGGTTGTTGTACGGAGTTTTGGTATCGACCTGACGGAGTTTCTCAGCGATTGGGTTCGGCTGGTTCGTTTTAGCTTCGCTATTCTTTCCTTAACAGCCTCTTTGGCTCTCCTACTTATGTCGGGCTGGTATCTCTGGGAAGAATATAGTAAGCGGCAACTCAACCATACCATCAATCAGATTTTAGATAACAAGGTTGTAACCCATCAGCCGGATACTGACTTGGGCAACAATATTTTGCGCCTGTCGACCAAGATGCAGCACCTGACTGCCAACCTGCAGCGGACGGAGAATGCTCACATCGAAAATACAGAGGACATTGTCAAGCAGGAGCGGCGCCGGATTGCGCGTGATTTGCATGATACGGTCAGCCAGGAACTTTTTGCGGCCAGTCTCATGCTTTCTGGGGTTAATCAAATGGCAGAGCAGTTGCCCAAGGAAAAACTCAAGGAGCAGCTAACAGCGATTGAAACAGTCTTAACCGATGCCCAAAAGGATCTGCGGATTTTGCTCCTACACTTACGCCCAACAGAGTTGGATGGTCGCAATTTAGCGGAGGGCTTGGAGATGATTTTGCAGGAGTTACAGGATAAGAGTGATATTCAAGTTAGCCTGTGTTCCAATATGAGCCAGTTACCACGGTCGATTGAGGAGAACCTCTTTAGGATTGCCCAGGAATTTATTTCCAACACCCTCAAGCACGCTCAGGCGACTAGGCTAGAAGTCTACCTCAATCAGCAGGACAATGAGGTCCAGCTCAAGATGATTGATGATGGGAAGGGCTTTAACCTGGATGCGGTTCGAAGCCTGTCCTATGGCTTGAAAAATATCGAGGATCGGGTCAATGACCTGGCAGGAAGTGTTCGCTTTTTGAGTCAAATTGGACAGGGCGTATCCATGGATATTCGCCTGCCCCTGACTGCTATTGATAAAGAAGAAAGAGATGGAGAAACAGATGACAGTCGTTAAGGTAATTCTAGTTGACGACCATGAGATGGTTCGACTGGGACTAAAAAGTTTTTTAAACCTCCAGGAAAATATTGAGGTCATTGCAGAAGGAAAAACAGGCCAGGAAGGTATTGATTTAGCCCTTAGTCTCAAACCTGATGTCGTAGTCATGGATTTGGTCATGCCAGAGATGGACGGGGTCGAAGCAACCTTGGCTATTCTTAAAGAATGGAAGGAGGCTAAAATCTTAGTCTTGACTTCCTATCTGGACAATGAAAAGATCTACCCCGTCATTAAGGCTGGCGCCAAGGGCTATATGCTCAAAACCTCTAGCGCTGCAGAAATCCACAATGCTATTCTTAAGGTATCACGCGGTGAACTGGCTATTGAGACGGAGGTGGACAATAAATTCAAGTACCACCAAAACCATCCAGACCTGCACGATGATTTGACAGCTAGGGAACGGGATATTTTAGCCTGTCTGGCCAAGGGTTATGACAACCAGACCATCGCAGATGAGCTCTTCATTTCCCTCAAAACAGTCAAAACTCACGTGTCCAATATTCTGGCAAAACTTCAGGTCGATGACCGAACCCAGGCAGTGGTTTACGCCTTTCAACACCATCTGGTCCCACAAGACGATCAATAAGTGGTATAATAGTATAACAGAGCAGGCTGGCCGCCGCGCAAGTCGTATTAGTTGGCTCTGCCATAAGAAGGAAATGAGGAAAGATGGACGCAAAAACAAAATACAAGGCCAAGAAAACCAAAATTGTCTTCTTTGACATTGACGACACCTTGCGGGTCAAGGTGACTGGCTACATGCCAGAGTCTATTAAGACGGTTTTTGCCAGCCTTAAAGAAAAGGGCTATTTGACAGGGATTGCCTCAGGTCGTGCACTTTACGGTGTCGTCTCTGAAATCAGAGACCTCAAGCCCGACTACTTTGTCACCATTAACGGTTCCTATGTCATTGACAAAAAGGGACAGGAGGTCTTCAATCAGCCTCTGGACAAGGAAATCACCAGGGCCTATGTGGACTGGTGTCGTGAGATTGGGATAGCCTATGGGTTTGCAGGCAAGGACGAGCCAATCGTCTCAGAAAACACCGATATTGTCCGCTCTGCTATCGAGCCCATCTACGGTCCTTGCCAGGTTGACCCAAATTATCACCTGAGTCATGACGTTTATCACATGTGGACCTTTACGGAAAACAACGCTGAGCTGGCTTTGCCAGAACATTTGGCTGCGGAGGTTCGTCTGGTACCTTGGCATGAGTACTCCTCAGATGTCGTGAAAAACGGGATTTCTAAGGCCTCAGGAGTGGCTGAAGTTCTCGCTAGAGAAGGCCTCAAACCGGAAAATGCTATGATGTTTGGTGACGGTCCAAACGATATGGAAATCTTTGATTATGTCGGCTTCACGGTCGCCATGGGAAATGCCGTCCCAGAAATCAAGGAAAAGGCAGATTATATCACAAATACAGTAGAAGAAGATGGCATTTTTAATGCCTTGGAGAAATTAGGAATGGTAGAACAAACATTAACTTTCCCTCAATTGGACCTTGCAAACGTTGAGGGTCCTGTTGCAACGATTAAAACAAACCGCGGAGACTTGACCATCAAGCTCTTCCCAGACCATGCCCCAAAAACGGTCGCAAACTTCGTAGCCCTCGCTAAGGATGGCTATTATGATGGCATCATCTTCCACCGTATCATCAAGGACTTCATGATTCAAGGTGGAGATCCAACAGGTACGGGTATGGGAGGTCAGTCCATCTATGGAGATAGTTTTGAAGATGAATTTTCAAATGAACTCTACAATCTGCGCGGTGCCCTTTCTATGGCCAATGCTGGCCCCAATACTAACGGTAGCCAGTTCTTCATCGTTCAAAACAGCAAGATTCCTTACGCTCAGAAAGAGTTGGAACGTGGTGGTTGGCCAGCCGAGATTGCAGCTAGCTATGCGGAAAATGGTGGAACCCCTCATCTTGACCGTCGTCACACCGTATTTGGTCAATTGACAGACGAAGCTTCCTATGCAGTCCTTGACGCTATTGCAGCAGTTGAGACTGGTGCCCAAGATAAGCCGGTTGCAGATGTTGTCATCGAAACTATCGAGGTTGTAGACTAATGAAAGTTGGAGATAAGGTCCAGGGGACCGTAACAGGAATTAAGCCCTATGGGGCCTTTCTCCAGTTGGAGGATGGCTCTACAGGCCTGGTCCACATTTCAGAAATCAAATCTGGCTATACGGATAATATCCATAAGGTCTTGACGATTGGTCAATCGATTACCGTTCAGGTCATTGATTATGATGACTATTCCCAAAAAGCCTCCCTATCCTTGCGGACCTTGGAGACGGAGAAACACCCCCACCATAATCGTCACCGCTTTTCCAACAATCGCTATCAGTATGGCTTCAAACCACTTGAAAAAGCCCTACCCAAATGGATTGAGCAGGCCATGACAGATTTGAAACAATCCTAGTAAAAGATCAAAAGCAGTCCTACTGGGCTGCTTTTTTGTAATACAATGAAACATAAGATAAGCTAATAATTCTATTAACTGAGTCGGATTTATAAAGTTATCAGAAAGTTGAGCAAGGATATATAGTATATTTGGAGGTCATATTTGCTGGCCTTAGGTCTCTTGGAATTTTATGGGGTTTGAGGAATCTTAGTATCAATAGTTTTGATTTGAGTGATGTACAAACTGATGCAAATAATCCAACTAACTATTGTCAGAGCGACTTTGAATAAAAGGTTTTCACCAAAAGAACTATTCCATAGGATATGCAAAACCAGAGGTGCTAGAGCATAGAGCAACAAGGATTTGGCACTGCTCTGTTTCCAATATAGGAGTAAAACAGCAGTCGTCATCAGAGCTGTTAGAAGCCAGTGGGAAGCGATGATACTTTCCAATCGGCTGATGGCTTCTGGTATGGGGTGTCCGCTTGGGGTTAACATGGTCGATAAGGTGTAAGTGTAGTCCTCAGATAATTCAAAGCCAAGTCCCACACCTAGACCAATTCCCAATGCAGACCAAATTGACTTGGTGCGAGAGAGGTAAATGATGACGAGAGCTAGCCCAAATTTCAAACTTTCTTCGACAAGAGGCGGTGCAATGCTAGGTTCCCATGTTTTAAGAAGAGCTGAGTTTGGGAACCATTGCGTTAGCTGTGTACTAATAGCATTGTTTAAGAGACCTGCGATTCCCGATTATTAAAATTCCAAATAGCAGAGCACCCAAAAAAACAAAGTAAACTCAGCCCTTTTTTGCGAAGGAAAAAGAGAGTCAGTACAGATAAAGGGAGAACATAGCTACAAAAGAGAATCCCAATAGCGATAAGGAATTCTGACCACTGCTGGGGAGAACTTTGTAGACTCATAAGAATCAAGACTTCCTCACTCAGTCGCCAAAGGCTAAGCAAAGCAAGTAATGCTAAGATAAATTTTCAAACCATAGATAGACCTCCTACATACTAGCTGCAATAATCAAATATTGAAAAATTCCAAGCCCAACCACATCAGCGATGGCATGGGACAAAAAGATAGGGTAGAGATTGTTGTCCTTTTTCTCATACCAAAAGCGATAAAAAATCCCTAAAATTAGTCCGATAGCCAAGGCAGCTAAGACTCCCTGATAGGTATGGAAGGAAATACGCACCAAGAGTGATAGGACAAATATCCAAGGTCGGTATCTTTTTTCAACAACGGAACACATTCCGATAAAGTAAATCTCCTCGTAGCAACCATTTAAAAGGGCAAGAGCAACCATGGAAATATTGGTAAACTGACTAAAGAAAGCAACAAGCCCTGCTGGAATATCCCACGGTGTTCCAAAAATTTGACCAGCATATCCAGGACTAAGTAGTATGAAAAAGACATCTACTGAAAAAGCAAGAAAGACAAATAAACCAATAGCAGTGACTGTCGCTTTAACAGTTGGCGCAAAATGCCATTGCTTGAAATCGAACCGGCGCCAAGCCAGGTAAGCCAAGGCGATGGCTAGGGTCACTCCTTCAAAAAGGAGCATGTAGAGGTTTTGAAGTGTGTCTGGTTGTGTTAGTTCTGAGTCCCCTGCTCCACTAGTCGTAAAGAAAACCTGCATGGATGAAAAAATGGCCGTGCCAAACATGAGGATGGTGAGAATGGGAATATCCCACCATTTTAAGTATTTTAAAGTTGGTTTCATAAGAAGGTCCTTTCTCGTGATAAATAAAGCACGGAGATGGTCTTTGATCTCGTCAAGAGCTTGATATACAGCCACAATTGGGGGAGAATGTATAAGATTTGAATTTAGGAGAGTTCTAGTCATGGCCATAATGACCATCTCGATGCGGTTACAGATACAAGTTCTGTAGCTTTATTATACTCACTTGCTCTGCCATTCATCTCACCTTTATCTGTCTTTTATCTGTTTTTAAAGGAAAAACCAGTCGTTTTCTCCGACTGGTTTTGTCTGCGCTTTATTTTCTTCCTTGCAAATGAGGTTATATTTAGCCTTTCAAAAAATCTATCACAAAGACCATGGAATTATCTTGGCGTGTGAATTGATAAGGGAAGCCATGCTTGCTGAGAATCTGGTCTACAATATACAACCCCAACCCTGTGCCACCATCTTGGCGATTGCGGCTAAAATCTGGCCGATAAAAAGGTTCAAATATTTGTTGGAGTTGCTCATCATTCAGTAAGTGCTCTGCTTGATTGGAAATGATGAGTTGCCCAGCTTTTAAACGGAGGGAAATATGCCCGCCTGTTTTAGTATAGCGAAAGGCGTTATCCAGCAGGTTTTTAATCACTTTTTCTAGATAAAGGCGATGCGCTGTGATGGGGAAGTCTTCGATGTCATAGCTAAATTCTTGTTGGTTGACAATTGCTAATGCTTGGTAAGTCGGTAAGATTTCCTCTAGCATGGCCTTGGCTGAAAACTGGTCCTGTTCAGGATTCAGCAGTAAGTCTAATTTTGAAGCCTCTAAAATGGACTGGACAAGGCTGGCTTGATCTTTCAAAATTTCATAGCAGTGCTCCAGATATTTGTCACGGTCCTTAAAATCTCCGACATTATAACGCATACCTTCGATCATTCCCATCATACTGGTGATGGGAGTTTTGAGTTCATGGGAGGTCATACGTAAAAAGGCAATCTTTTGTTGCTCACGTTCTAAGGCATGTTGGTTCTCCAGTTCCAGCTCTGCAATGCTCTCCATGAGACGCGCATAAAGGCTGTTAATATCTTCAGCTAGATGGGAAATTTCATCCTGTCCTGAAACGGTGCAAGACAAGGTTTTATCCAACTCTTGTAACCGACGAGTCTCCATAGACAAATCTCGGATGCGCTTGGTCGACCATCGACTATAGAAAAAGGCAGCTGCAATAGCAATCACAACGAAGAGTAAGATAACAAAGGGATAAAGGGTTAGTAGGGTCTGGCTGATGGTGGTCAGAGAAGGGAAAATATATTGGCCTGTCAGAATGATATAGGTTCCCTCGGCAGTCTCAAGAGTTTCAGTCCAATAGCCATTTTCAGTATGATCTGTTTCGAGCCAATTTTCGTCATTAGAACTGTCGTTACTCAATGCCTCTTCATCGGGATAAAATACGGTGCCATCACTACTGGCTAAGGTAAAGTAAATTTCCTTGTAACTCTTGTCATCGTTTTTTAGCTGAGTTACCATTTCAGCTCGTGTTTTTCCTTGCAAACTTTGTAAGACCTGGTTAAAGGTTTGGTGCAGTTCTTCTTTTTTGGTTTGGTTGTAATAAATCGGGAGGGTAAAGTAGGAAATGGCTAAGAAGAAGATGAGAACAAGGCCCAGGGTTGCGCTGAGACCAACGAAGTGTTTACGTGTAATTGTCTTCATCCATCCACCTCAATCTTATAACCGCGACCAATGACTGTCGTTAAGGGAAGAGTCGGGATTTTTTTACGAAGATTTTTGATATGATTGTCTAGAACCCGACTATCCAATTCATTATAGCCCCAAATGGTATACATGAGGTTGTCCCTGGTAACGAGCTTGCCACGTCGCTTAAAGAGAACTTCTAAGATATCATATTCGGTTTTGGTTAAATGCACCTCCTGTTTATCCATATAGGCTGTTGTATTTTCCAGGTCTAATCGAATATTGCCCATCCGAATATCGGTGTTTTTTTGTGAACTTCTTAGAATATTTTCTACCCGTTTCATAAGAATGAGCGGTGAGAAAGGCTTGACTACGTAGTCGCTAATCAGTTGATTAAAACTGAGAAGTTGAGTGTATTCGTCATCCATGGCAGTTAACATCATGATAGGCACGTCGGATGTTTTACGGATGGTCTGTAAAACTTCCAAGCCACTGACGGTAGGAATCATAATGTCTAAAATAATCAGGTCGAATTTTTCTTGGTGAAAACAATCCAGGGCCTGTTTACCATCGAAATGTGAAATTACTTCATAACCTTGCTCTTTCAGAAATTCTGTCACGATTTGATTGATCGTTGTATCGTCTTCAACTACTAAAATCCGTGCCATAACTATTCCTTTCAATATTTCGATTCATGTTATGGCTCCATTATAGCAAAATCAGGTAACTCATTTGGTCCTATTTTAAAAAAACAGGCAAAAATTAGATGGTCGTGAGGAGACAAAGATATCCTTTGGCTATACTAGACACAAGAAAAGACCCCTTGGAATAACTTTTTCTCCACTATTTATTTTTGTCTATCAAGAATCTCGATAGAAAATGCTTTAAAACAAAAGGAGTTTTTATGGAATTTCAACACGTCAAGGTAGTTGCCTTATTTTTGGAAGGCCTACTGTCCTTCTTTTCTCCCTGTGTCTTACCGATTTTGCCTATTTATATGGGAATCCTCGGTGGTCAAATTGAGGAGGGAAGGGAGTCTGCCTATCGCAAGCGAGTCTTGCTGAATACCCTTATCTTTGTGCTTGGCATTGCGACGACCTTCTTTTTACTGGCCTTTGCCAGCAGTTTTCTCAGCCGGTTTTTAAACCAGCATATCCGTATCGTTCAAATTCTCAGTGGGGTGCTCATTTTGGGGATGGGGTTCTTCCAGCTAGGAATTATCCAGTCACGATTGTTGACCCGTGAGTTTTCCGCCAAGAGTAAGGTTTATCAAGCTGGTCAAACCATGACCCCTTTTATTGCTTATTTGATGGGTTTTACCTTTAGCTTTTCCTGGACGCCCTGTATCGGCCCTATCCTAGCGAGCGTATTTTTCTACGCCAGCAGCCAATCAGGCATCTGGAGTCTGCTCTTGCTTTTGGTGTACTGCCTCGGATTTATCCCGCCTTTTATCTTGGTTGCCCTCTTTTCGCAACAAGTTTTGGCTTACTTTAAGCGTCAAACTCGCTTTTTGAAATACACTAAGATGATCTCCGGAGTCTTGCTCATCTTGATCGGCCTGTCCATTTTAACCGGAACCTTTTCACTTTTTAGTCATTTATTCAAACCATAAGGAGAAGATTATGTTGAAACGTTTATTGTTATGTAGTTCTTGTCTTTTTCTTTTGTCCGCTTGTTCAATGGCAGAGCAGCAAAGTTTGCCAGCCCGTGAAGAGGTAGCAGAAACTCAAGGGGATAATGGCTTACAGACGGTCGTTGAGGGGCAAAAAGCTCCCGAACTGAACCTGATGGACCAGGATGGCAACTCCGTTTCTCTAGCAGATTATACAGGCAAGAAAGTTTATATCAACTTCTGGGCTAGTTGGTGCAAACCCTGCCTAAAAGAAATGCCACAATTAGAGAAAATTTACCAAAAGTACAAGGACAATCCCGACTACGCCTTTCTTAGCGTGACCTCCCCAAGCGATGCCAAATTTGCCAATGCCTACCCAGTTGATGAAACCCAGGAAAAAATTTTAGCCACAGCCAAGAAGGCAGGTATTACTTATCCAGTCTTCTTTGATCACAAGGATAGTGCTATTGGTTCCTATACCATCCGTGCTTTTCCTAGTCATGTCTTTATCAATAGCGACGGTACAGTTAGTAAGGTCTTCGCAGGTGAATTGGCACCAGAGCTAATTGAAGCTGGGTTAGAAGCTATGAAGTAGTTTTTAGACCTTGCTAAAATCAAATATACAGATACATCTATTCACTCAAAATCTCATCAGATAAGTCAGATTGATGCAGGCAAAATAGACTTAGACCACGACCTATAGTTTTGATTTTGGAAACGTATTAATTACCTTGGTATCATGAGACCTCATTACTCTTAAACCATGTTTAATGATATAGTAAAGACCACCTTGAAAATTAAATCCAAAGGTGGTCTTGTTTTTATCCAATAGGGTCCTCTTGTAGTCCATCTGGGATAATCAGGCTTGTTTCGTGGACCCGATTGACAAAGTCCACTTGTTTGAGATTGACCACTGCTGTATCGCAGAGCAGGTCCATCAAGTGTTGCCGAAGGTTTGTGAAGACCAAGGTAACTGCCAAGATAGGGAAATAGTAGAGAACAATACGTCCAGCGACTTCACGTATTAGCAGAGTTTGGAAGTCAAGGTCACCAGTTTTAACAGAAACGACTTTTAGATTAAGCAAGTATTTCCCAACAGTCTGTCCCTTAAAGTAAAGCATGGTAGCGACAAAGTAAGCCACAAAGAGGGCCAGCTTAATGAGTTCATACCACCAGTGACCACTAGCAGCGGTTGGCGTTATAAAATGATGGATGGTCAGATTGAGTATAATCTTGGTGATGGCTCCAATCAGCAGGCTATCAATCAAATAGGCAAAGAATCGAATCCAAAAACCACCGAAACATTGCTTGGGCCAATCTTGTAAGGAGAGATGAATCATCTTAGTAGCCTCCTTGTAGTTTATATTCTAATTTCATGTCATCAAGAGATTCAATTTTTTCAATCATCTTATCCATTTGACCGAGAGGGGTTGTGTCTGAAGACAGTCCAAGTTGACCGAGCAAGCTTGGGAAGAAACTACCGAAGCCAAGGTCGTTTGATGTATAGGTGAAGACTTGGGCATCCGTCAAGTCAAAGTCGCTCTTAAGAGCTGCTAGAGCGTCTTTTTCATAACCCATTTCATCAACCAATCCAGCCTGCAGGGCTTGGCTACCGCTGTAGATGCGCCCATCTGCTAGTTTACGGACTTCTTCCTCAGACATGCCACGACCTTCTTCGACGACGTCAACAAAGCGTTGGAAGGACTCGTCGATATAGGTTTGGAGGACCTGGCGTTCAGCATCTGTCATGTCACGAGAGGTTGACATGATGTCTTTCATATCCGCGGACTTGATGACCACAGGCTTAACGCCCAACTTTTCCAGCAAGTCTTGGGTATTGTAGGAACTCATGATAACTCCAATAGAGCCGGTAATGGTTTCTTCAGAGGCAAAAACCTTGTCACCCAGCATAGAGAGGTAGTAACCGCCACTAGCAGCTGTTGACCCCATCGATGCGTAGACTGGAATCTCAATTTCAGCTTGGATTTCTTTCATGCGGTCGTAGACTTCACGAGTCGCATAAACACCACCACCAGGAGAGTCAATACTGAGCAGAACGGCCATAATGGTAGGGTCTTCACGTATTTGATCAATGGAGGATAGGATGAGATCATGGTTGTACGTGCTGCCTGTTGTACCGATTTCTCCCTCGATAGGAATCACTAAAATTCGCTTGCTAGCACTTCCTTCCTCCAGAACCTCTTCTTGAATCTCAGTTGCATTACCCAATAATTGGTTGATACTCAGAGCACTTGTTCCTGTTGCCTCGCTAGTTTCTTCCTTTTTAGGACTGGAACTAAATAGTGAGGTTACCAATACCAAAGCAGCAGCACCAATTACAATACCTTTTTTCTTATCCATAAGCGTTTCCTTTTCATTTTCTTGCTTTCATTATAGTCTTTTTTTAGGAAAATAGCAAAGCAGTTTTAGAAATTGAGCGATAAGCGTAGAAGATTCGCCCTTCACTTTATGAGGGATGTTTATTCCTATCAGAATTTGTGGAAATATGATGAGAAGGGGACTCTAGTCGTAAATTATAGTATGCATACAAAGTTAATCCTTATTTAGAATCTCAAGAGATACAGACACTGGCATCATTAGTCTGGAACGAGACAAAAATACCATATTAAAGAATATGAGTCTAACTAAAAATCCACGGATTGCCGAGAGTTTATCCAAGTAAGGTCTGCAAGATAGGGACAAAGTGTATTAGAAAATGCTTTTTGCGGGGACACCTGCCACAGTGACATTATCTGGAACATCCTTAGTCACGACACTTCCTGCGCCCACAATAGCATTTTCACCAATAGTAACACCAGGTAAGATAATTGCTCCTGCACCAATCCAGGCATTCTTTTTTATATGAACGGGCTTTAGAATTAGTCCACGCCTCAGGTCAGCTTCTTGAGGATGGTTTACCGAAATGAGCATTGCCCGTGGTCCAATCAACACCTTATCTTCTATGGTAATAGACCCCAAATCAACCATCATAACGTCAGTATTGATAAATACTTCCTTGCCTATAGAGATATGTCGTCCAAAGTCTGTTCGAAATGGTAATGCGATTGAACTACTGGCATCTAGTACTTGTCCCATAATCTTTTCCAGTAGCTCTCGTTTGGAAGTTTCCGTCTGAACTTGTTTGTTGAGAGTTTCAACTAGTGGCAGAGTTTCTGCTGTTACTTCATGAATGTACTTATAGACTGGCGAATCCTTTTCTATCACTCGTCCTGATTCGATATAGGTTTTTAAATCGCTATTCAATATAATTCTCCTTTTATCTTTACATATTAGCCTTTGCAAAAGATTCCATTTCATCAAAAGGTATAATGTTTTTTTGGTCATAAAGGTCGGTATGGGTTGCACCTTTAATGGTCATCATTTTCTTATTGTCACCAGTCAGTTTTGCAAAAGCATCTTTCCCGAAGTAGTAAGAGTGAGCCGCATCTCCATGAATTAAAAGTACTGCAGAGCGAATTTCATTGCTGTAATGCAAGAATCTTGTATTGGCAAAGCTAGTATTCGATTGGATGGCCCAACCATTATTTGAGTTGACAGAATTTTTATGGTATCCACGGTCAGTTTTGTAGTAGTCCCAATATTCTTTGAGAAACTGCGGAGCTGGATCTTGAGGGCGTTCTTTTGGCAAGCCACCAGCAAGAGCGTATTCCCCAGACGCAAAATCAGCTGTACGTTGGTCACTCAAAGCCTTACGCTGTTTGTAGCGTCCTTCTTCAGTATCCTCTGCATCAAAGTAGCCATTGCCAGCGATACGAGACATGTCATACATGGTTGAGACAATGCTCACCTTGATACGAGTATCAATAGCTGCTGCATTGAGAGCAATCCCTCCCCAACCACAGATACCAATGATGCCAATTTTATCAGCGTCTACATTTTCTTGGTTAGCTAAGAAATCAACAGCTGCCTGGAAATCTTCAGTATTGATATCAGGTGATTGCATGTAACGCGGAACGCCACCAGACTCTCCAATGAATGATGGATCAAAGGCAATCGTTATAAAACCACGCTCTGCCATTTCTTGCGCATACAAACCAGATGATTGTTCTTTAACTGCTCCAAAAGGTCCAGCCACTGCAAAGGCAGGCAGTTTACCAGTCGCTCCTTTGGGTATGTACATATCAGCTGCTAAGGTAATACCAAAATGATTCGTAAAGGTTACTTTTTTATGGTCAACCTTATCGCTCAGTGGAAAAACTTTGTCCCATGTAGTTGTTAATGTTAGGTGTTCAGTCATGTTTGACTCCTTTTTTCAATTATTTTACAAGAACTATTATAGGATACGGCAAACACATAATCAAATACCTATTATATATAGATAATATGCTTAGAAGGTATGATATAATAAAGCAAAACTTATGGAGGATCCCTATGGATATACGAGTATTGAATTATTTTGTGACTATTGTGCAAACTAAATCTATTTCAAACGCAGCCCAGGTTTTGCACATCACACAACCAACATTATCACGACAAATGAAGGATTTAGAGGACGAACTGGATACCACCTTATTTTATCGCGGTAGTCGAGAAATTCAGCTGACAGAAGATGGCCAATACCTCTACAATCGAGCTATTGAAATTCTGGCAATGGTCAACAAGACAAAGAGCAACATCCGCCGAACAGAGGCTATTTCTGGCGATCTTTATATAGGTGCGGCCGAAACACAATCTCTAGATATTCTTGCTCAGGTTACTCAGAAATTAACAGAATCTTATCCCGAAACCCGTGTTCACCTGAGAAGTGGAAATGCAGACTTTGTACAAGAGAATCTGGATCAGGGAATTTTCGATATAGGCATGACATTTGGCCCCTTTGAAAAGAGAAAATATAATCACTTATCGCTTCCAAATCGAGATACTTGGGGAGTCTTAGTTCCTAAGGGCCATCCCTTGACAGAAATAGAAAATCTAAAACTTGTAGATGTGATTTCTTACCCTCTCATTGTCTCTGCTCAATCCAATGTTGATTTCACAGTTTTGTCTGGACTTGGAGATTATCGTATTGTAGCCACATATAATCTCTTATATAATGCCTCACTCTTGGTAAAGGCAGGTGTAGGAATTGCCTTAGCGCTAGATGGAATTATTCCAACAGATTATGACCATAGTCAGTTAGAGTTTTTAAAATTGCAAGAACGAGAAAAGGATTCACTTCAAGTCATCTGGAAAAAGCAAGGAACTCTATCACCTGTTGCGAAAGAATTTTTAAAAATGTTAGAGAAGGTTATCGACAGGCCTGAGAAGCGTATTGTAAATAAAAAACAAGGGTTGGAGGAAACCCTTGTTTAACTGAGTTGAATGAGTGATTCATACTCTTCCCAAATCAAAGCTATAGGTCCTTAGGTTTCCTTGCCTAACTCCAGTTATGCCTAGGTCAACCTGCCTTGTCTCTTTTGAGTTTGAGTGAGTATCAGATTTTCTATTGTCCAAAATCATAGAGGGCTGTAGAAAGATAACGTTCTCCGTTATCTGGCAGGAGGGCCAAGACCTTTTTACCAGCGCCAAGTTCTTGGGCAACCTGGATTGCAGCATGGATCGCTGCTCCTGAAGAAATACCAACTAGGAAGCCTTCCTTGCCTCCGATAGCCCGTCCTGTAGCAAGGGCATCGTCAGATGTCACACGAATAATGCCGTCATAGGCTGCTGTGTCGAGAGTCTCTGGGATAAAGCCAGCAGAAAGTCCTTGAATCTTGTGGGGACCAGGTTTTTCACCTGACAAGACTGCTGACTCATCAGCCTCAACTGCGTAGATCTTAACGTCAGGATTGGCTTTTTTAAGGATATGGGAAACACCGGAAATAGTTCCGCCGGTTCCTACACCAGAAACGAAGGCATCAAGTCCAGTTTCTCCAAAGGCTTCCAGAATTTCTGGACCTGTTGTGGCCTCGTGGATGGCTGGATTGGATGGGTTGTTGAATTGAAGTGGCAACCAAGCACCTTGGGTCTCTGAAATTTCTTTTGCCTTGGCAATGGCTCCCTTCATGCCCTCGCTACCAGGAGTCAAGACGAGCTCAGCACCGTAGGCTTGAATCAGTCTGCGACGTTCAATGGACATGGTTTCAGGCATGGTAATGATGACCTTGTAGCCCTTGGCAGCTCCAACCCAAGACAAACCGATACCCGTGTTTCCGCTGGTTGGTTCAACGATGGTATCACCAGGCTTGATGATGCCCGCCTTTTCAGCATCTTCAATCATGGCCAGAGCAATACGGTCCTTAACGGATGAACCTGGGTTGAAGGCCTCCAGTTTGACGTAGACGTCTGCAGCTCCTTCAGGCACGACACGATTGAGTTTAATAACCGGAGTATTTCCAACCAATTCGGTAATGTTGTTAATAATTTTTGCCATCTTAGCACCTCACTTTGAATGATACACTCAGTATAAGCCAAGAAAAAAGACTTGTAAAATACAAATCTTTTATCTAAGTGATAGGTAATGCTTATCAAGCAACGGGGAGTTCAACGACCTTTTCCCCTATATTCCTCGTGGCGACCTTGCCATGGTAGTAGTCGTTCAAGCTATCGATGAGAGGGGGAATAGCCTCTTTTTCCAAATAGACGGAGGTTTTAATGTCAGCCTCGAATTGGGTGTCTTGCTCAATCAATCCTTCTTTACTGAGAAAGCCAGCAAAGGTCTGGTACTGGGGATAGCTGAGCTGGATTTCAAGTCCTGATAAGGTTTTAACCTGGACCTTGCCCAATTCCTCGATGGCCTTGGCAACCGCTCCGCCATAGGCCCTAATCAGACCGCCTGCCCCAAGTTTGATGCCTCCGAAGTAGCGGGTTACCACCACGGCAATATCGGTAAGCTCATGCTTTTCAAGCACCGCCAGCATAGGAACGCCAGCAGTTCCAGCCGGTTCACCGTCATCCGAGGTTCGCTTGATATCAGATTTTTCTCCAAGGATAAAGGCAGAGCAGTTATGGTTGGCCTTGTAATGTTCCTTCTTGATGGTCGTGATAAAGTTACGGGCCTCTTCTTCGGTAGTCACTCGTTTAACATGACAGATAAAGGTAGATTTTTTGATGTCTTCTTGACTCTGGCCGTCTTGGGCAATGGTTTTGTAGTTCATGCCCCCATTTTATCAGAAAAAATGCGAATGATAAAGTATGACTCAAGAAGATTATTACGGTCGTTTATTGACGGAAAAGGAAGTTACAGAGGACCTTAGAGACCTAGTACAAGCCATCCCAGCCTTTTATGAAGACAGGGGCAAGCTACACTGTCAGCGCTGCGGAACAGCAGTAGATGAAAGACATCTTTTGCCCAATGGTGCTTATTATTGTAGGGAATGCCTGATTTTTGGGAGGAATCAGACGGATCAAGACCTGTATGTCATTGCCCAGCAAAAATTCCCTGTCCAGTCCTCTTTGATTTGGCAGGGGCAGTTGACAGAGTATCAAAGGGAGGTATCACAAGCCCTCCTCAATGCCTTGGACCAGCATGAGAATATCTTGGTCCATGCTGTGACAGGGGCAGGTAAGACAGAGATGATTTACGAGACGGTGGCGCGTGTCGTCGATCAGGGCGGGGCTGTCGCCTTGGTCAGTCCTCGCATTGATGTCTGTAAGGAACTTTACGTCCGCTTGCAGAGGGATTTCAGTTGCGACATAGTCCTCTTGCACGGGGAGTCAGAGCCTTACCATCGAGCTCCCCTGGTCATTGCAACGGTTCATCAACTCTATAAGTTTTATGAGGCCTTTGATTTGATACTGATTGATGAGGTAGATGCCTTTCCCTATGTGGACAACCCCAGTCTTTATCACGCTGTTGCTAAGGCAAAAAAACCGGATGGTCTAACCTTCTTTTTGACAGCGACCTCTACTAATACCTTGGACAAAGAAGTGAAGTCTGGCAGGCTCAAGCAAGTTCACCTGGCTAGACGTTTCCACGGCAATCCCTTAGTCGTTCCTCAGACACGCTGGCTCTCAGGTCTTAATGAGGGAATTACCAAGGGACATCTCCCTAAACCTCTTTTACATTATATTCAAAGCCAGCGTCAAACAGGTTATCCCTTGTTAATTTTCTTTCCTCATATTGAGATTGGGCAGCAGTTCACAACTCTCTTGCAGGAGGCGCTACCTGACCAGGCCATTGGCTTTGTGTCGAGTAAAACCGAAGAAAGGGCTGGCCTGGTCGATGAATTTCGACAGAAGAAGCTAGATATCCTTGTGTCAACAACAATCTTGGAACGTGGCGTGACCTTTCCCTGTGTTGATGTGATTGTGCTTTGGGCCAATCATCGCCTCTACACGAGAAGTAGCCTGGTCCAGATTGGAGGGCGCGTCGGACGGAGTATGGACCGACCGACAGGTGACCTGATTTTCTTTCATGATGGTCTAACCAAGGCCATCAAACAGGCTATCCGAGAGATTAAGGATATGAATCAGAAGGGAGGGTTTTAATGGAGTGCTTGCTCTGCCATGAGACCTGTCAAGAAAAGACAGGCTTTCTATCGATTTTTTTGTTGAAAAGGACTGAAAATTCTATCTGTCAAACTTGTCGTGCGACTTTTAAAAGGTTGGAAGGCAATCTCTGTACACGCTGTTGTAAACCTAGTGAGGACGATGTTTGTAGGGATTGTTTAATCTGGGAAAAACAGGGCTATTTGGTCCAGCACCAGGCCCTCTATCGTTATAATATAGCCATGAGGGATTATTTTAAACACTATAAATTTTTAGGGGACTATCTTCTGCGTGAGGTCTTTGCAGGTGAGCTTAGGCAGGCGCTTAAGGCCTACAAGGACTATACCATTGTCCCCGTACCTGTTAGCTCAGAGACCTTGTTAGACAGAGGCTTTAATCAGGTGACGGGTCTGCTTGAAGGAGCGGGGATTTTTTATCAGGATTGCCTGAGTAAGGAGGAAGCTGCCAAGCAATCTCACTTGACCCGTCAGGAGCGTCTGGCTCTGAAAAATCACTATAGCTTGGCGACTGAGCAGGCCTTACCAGAGAGGGTTTTGTTGGTGGATGATGTCTACACGACGGGAGCGACCATCGTCAGTATCGCTCTGCTATTTCATGAAAAAGGAGTGAAAGACGTGAAAACTTTTTCGCTAGCACGTTAGAAAAACGTTTACATTTTTTTGAAATGTGATATAATAAAAGTGTAAATAAAGTGCTTAGCACAGAAAAGAGGTACACATATGATTAGATTTAGTATTCGTGGCGAAAATATCGAAGTAACTGACGCCATCCGTGCCTACGTTGAAGCCAAAATTGCTAAGATTGAAAAATACTTCAACGATGACCAAGAATTGAGTGCCAAGGTAAATCTTAAGGTTTATCGTGAAAAAACTGCCAAGGTTGAGGTGACGATTCCTCTCGGTTCTGTAACCCTTCGTGCTGAAGACGTATCTCAAGACATGTACGGCTCTATCGACCTTGTAACGGACAAGATTGAGCGTCAAATCCGTAAGAATAAGACAAAAATCTCTCGCAAGCATAAGGAAAAAGTGCCAACTGCTCAGGTCTTTACAGCTGAATTTGAAGCAGAAGAAGTGGAAGAAAATTCTGCTGTTAACGTTGTTCGCACTAAAAACATAGAACTTAAACCTATGGATGTAGAGGAAGCGATTCTCCAAATGGATCTTTTGGGACATGATTTCTTTATCTACACAGATGCTGAAGATGGGGCAACTAATGTCCTCTATCGTCGTGAAGATGGCGAGTTCGGCTTGATTGAAGCTAAATAAGAGATAATGATAATGAAGAGGTTGAACTTGGTTTCAACCTCTTTTTACGTCTTGAAATAAGAACGTTTTACTGGAAGCCTCTTGTATTCGTTCTCATCTTAACCAGTTTATGGTATAATAACAACCGTAGTAAAAAATTAGGCACAACATTAGAAAGGTCTTTGACAATGACGTTTGATACTATCGATCAATTAGCGGTAAATACCGTTCGTTCTCTTTCCATTGAAGCCATTCAACAGGCGAATTCAGGCCACCCTGGATTACCGATGGGTGCTGCTCCGATGGCTTATGTTCTCTGGAACCGTTTCTTAAACGTGAACCCTAAGACGAGCCGTTCTTGGACCAACCGTGACCGCTTTGTTTTGTCAGCTGGGCATGGATCGGCACTTCTCTATAGCTTGCTTCACCTGTCAGGCTATGATCTTTCTATGGAAGATTTGAAAAACTTCCGTCAGTGGGGCTCTAAGACTCCGGGTCACCCAGAAGTAGACCATACAGATGGGGTTGAGGCGACATCTGGACCGCTTGGTCAAGGGATCGCCAATGCTGTCGGTATGGCCATGGCAGAGGCTCACTTGGCAGCCAAGTTCAACAAACCTGATTTTAACATTGTTGATCACTATACCTTTGCCCTTAACGGAGACGGTGACTTGATGGAAGGGGTTAGTCAGGAAGCAGTCAGCCTTGCAGGACACCTCAAGTTGGGTAAATTGGTCTTACTCTATGATTCAAATGACATCTCCCTAGATGGTCCAACTTCAAAAGCCTTTACAGAAGATGTTAAGGGACGCTTTGAGGCCTATGGTTGGCAACATATCTTGGTTAAAGATGGGAATGATTTAGACGCTATTGAAGCAGCGATTGCTGAAGCCAAGACTGAAAGCAACAAGCCAACGATTATTGAAGTAAAAACCATCATCGGATACGGTGCGGCAAACCAAGGGACTTCAGCAGTTCACGGCGCGCCAATTGGGCAAGAGGGAATTGACCATGCTAAGGCTGTTTATGGTTATGACTACCCAGCCTTTACGGTACCAGCAGAAGTAGCTGATCGCTTTGCTCAAGGGATTCAAGACCGTGGTGCCAAGGCAGAGGCAAAGTGGAATGAACTCTTTGCAGCCTACCAAGCAGCCTACCCAGAATTGGCAGCTGAGTATGAAGCAGCCTTCTCAGGTCAACCAATTTCTGTTGACCTTGAGGGGCACGAACTCGGTGAAAACTTGGCCAGTCGTGTCACCAGCCAACAGGCTATTCAACAAATCTCAGCACAGGTTCCATCTTTCTGGGGTGGCTCAGCTGACCTTTCAGCTTCTAACAACACCATGGTTAAGGCTGACACTGATTTCCAATCAGACAATTACGCTGGCCGTAATATTTGGTTTGGTGTCCGGGAGTTTGCCATGGCCGCAGCGATGAACGGGATTGCCTTGCACGGCGGAACCCGTGTTTACGGTGGAACCTTCTTCGTCTTCTCAAATTATCTCCTCCCAGCGGTCCGTATGGCTGCCCTCCAAAACTTGCCAACTGTCTATGTCTTGACCCATGACTCGATTGCTGTGGGTGAGGATGGACCAACTCATGAACCTGTGGAACAATTGGCTAGCGTTCGTTCAATGCCAAACCTTAATGTCATTCGTCCAGCGGATGGAAACGAGGTCAATGCGGCTTGGAAGATTGCCTTGGCAGAAACTAAACGTCCAACAGCTCTCGTCTTGACCCGTCAAAACCTGCCTGTTCTTGCTGGAACAGCTGAGTTGGCTCAGACTGGAGTTGACAAGGGAGCCTACATCCTCTCAGAGGCTCAAGGTGACCTGGACGGAATTCTTATTGCAACAGGTTCTGAAGTTAAATTGGCCCTGGATACCCAGGCAGCCTTGGCTGAAGAAGGGGTACATGTGCGCGTGGTTTCTATGCCTGCCCAAAACCGTTTTGATCAACAAGATGCAGCCTACCAAGAAGAAATCTTACCAAGTTCAGTTACCAAGCGTTTAGCGATTGAAGCTGGTAGCAGCTTTGGTTGGGGTAAATACGTTGGTTTAAAAGGTGCGACTTTGACTATTGACACCTGGGGAGCGTCTGCACCTGGTGAACGTATCTTCAAAGAATATGGCTTTACAGTTGAAAATGCAGTTTCCCTTTACAAAGGCTTATAATGATTAGAGAGTGAGTTTCTGACTGCTAATTGCGTGGTCAGACTCACTCTTTTTGTCTGGTTTGAGAGTGTCTTTTTTTAAGGAATCGTGATATAATGCTAACTGGATTATATTGATACACACTCAAAAAATAAAACAAGACGAGGCAGGTTGATGTGGCCATAAGAGACTTAGGTAAGGAAACCTAACGACCTATGGTTTTGATTTTGCAAGAGTATAGCTCAAAATTTCGTGAGACAAGGATAGATGTAAGAAAACTTGGTAGCACCTTGTCTGGATTTTGGAAGAGGATAAATTGGTGGATAGTCTCATTGGGGCAGATTCATCAGAGGATAAATACCTGCGAGAAAGGGCATGATTGTGTTCTTTTGGCTTGCGGAGATTAACTAGGTGACTCATGAAGATAAAGAAACGACATTTATTAAATTATTCGATTCTCATTCCCTACCTGATTCTATCGGTGTTAGGGTTGATTATTGTCTATTCGACAACAAGCGCAACATTGATTCAGGCTGGTGCTAACCCCTTTAGGTCAGTGCTTAACCAGGGTGTTTTTTGGGTACTGAGTCTGATAGCAATCTTGTTTATCTATAACTTAAGGCTCGATTTCCTGAAAAATGGGAAGGTTCTATCTGCAGCCATGATTGTGGAGTTTATACTCCTTCTTGCATCGCGATTTTTCCCGGCAGTCAATGGTGCCCATGGTTGGATTGTACTTGGGCCGGTTAGTTTCCAACCAGCTGAATATTTAAAGATTATTATGGTTTGGATGCTGGCCTACTTTTTTGATCAAATGCAAGGTGAAGTTGGTATTTATGATTACCAAGCCATCTTTAAGGGGAGATTGTTCCCACAAGTTTTTCATGATTGGCGTGTTTATTTCACGATACTTATCGTCATGGTTATGACCTTGCCTGATTTAGGAAATGCGACTATCATTGTCTTAACTTCCATCATCATATTCTGTGTCAGTGGTGTTGCCTTTCGTTGGTTTTCAACCCTCTTAGTAACGATTATAGTTGGTTCAGGCACCTTTCTTGGATTGATCGGTCTTATCGGGGTTGAAACATTCTCCAAGGTACCTCTTTTTGGATATGTAGCTCGACGTTTCAAGGCTTATTTTAACCCATTTTTGGATGCGACTGATTCTGGTTTACAGATGACTCATTCTTACTATGCCATGAGTAACGGTGGCTGGTTTGGGCGTGGTTTAGGAAATTCCATTGAAAAAGAGGGGTATCTGAGAGAAGCTCAGACTGACTTTGTTTTCTCAGTTGTCATTGAGGAGCTTGGTTTTGTTGGAGCAAGTTTGATTTTAGCTCTGCTATTTTTCCTCGTTCTTCGAATGATTATGGTAGGAATTAAGGCCAAGGATGCCTTTAACTCTATATTGGCTATGGGTCTGGCGGCATTTTTACTGATGCAAACCTTCGTTAATATTGGTGGGATTTCAGGAATTATTCCTTCAACAGGTGTAACATTTCCCTTCCTCTCACAGGGTGGGAATAGCCTTTTAGTTATTTCAATCGCGGTTGCTGTTGTTCTTAACATTGATGCTAATGAGCGTCGTCAGGCAATCTATCAAGAAGCGGAACAGGCCTATTACCAAGAGGCGGATGGCTATAGCAATTAGTAAAGAATGTATCAAAGCTTCTTAAAGATTAACGATGCTCCAGTTGTCCGACTAGAAAATGTAATATTTTATAAGGTTCTCTATCCTTGAACCGCACCCCATTCGTTAGATTGTCTGTCTAACTTTTGGAGTGCGGTTCACCTTGGGGTAGGGGCTTTTTTTGACAAATAGCAAAGCGAGTAGTATAATTAATTTACAAATGTAAATATAAGGTGGTGGTTAGATGGAGGTGTCCAAGGCTGAGTGGGAAGTGTTACGTGTTATTTGGGCCCAAGAGCCTGTTAAGAGTTCCCGTATTATCGAAATCTTGGGAGAGAGTTACGGTTGGGCAGATTCTACCATAAAAACCTTAATTGGCCGTCTAGTGGATAAGGGGGTTATCGTTAGCCAAAGAGAGGGTCGCTCCTACCTTTACAGCAGTTTAATGACTGAGGAAGCAGCCTTACAACAAGAAGTGCAAGAACTATTTGATCGAATTTGTATACGACAACATGCGGATTTACTGATTGCACAGCTGGCTAAGACCCCCTTACGATACAGGGACGACCAATCAATTCGCCAATTATTATCTCAAAAGCAAGATGCACTGGTCGAAGAGGTTCCTTGCAATTGTATTAAAGGACAGTGTAACTGTTCCCGCCACATGTTAAAGATAAAAAAGGAGGAGACAAATGACTAAAACCTATGCGATTGAAGGTATGAAATGCCAAGGCTGTGTTGATACAGTTACAGAAAAATTATCTAATGTTCTGGGTGTGACTGGAGTTACTGTCGATTTAGCAAAAAATCAAGCAGAGATAGAGGGCTTAACAAGCAAATTTTTATTAAATAGGGCGCTTAAAGGCACTAAATTTTCAGTTGGCCAAGAACTGAAGTAAATAATTGGAAAATCGGTTTGAAAATTTTCAAACTGATTTTCTTTTCAAAATTTCATGGCGATTTCTACTCTTCGTGATACAATAGTAAGTGAGCAGATGACTTAGATGAGGGTGGGAGATGTTAATATTACCCTTATCGACCTCATTTAAAAAACTAAAAAACAGAATCAAAGTTAATGCGCTGGAAATGTTTATTTAAGCTTAGCTGAGGCCTCTCTCCATAACGAATTTTATCGGTGAAAATTTAGAAGAGTTTGGATAGTCATTCCATACAGTGATAACTAAAGACGACAGATTCGTTAATCTCTGATAGGAATGGAGAGGTTGAGACGTCTACCTAATTCCGACATTGCTTTTAAATACGCAATACTCAAAAGAAAAGGAACATTAGAATGGATAATGCCATTTGGGAAGTTTTGGGAATCGTTGGGACTATTGCCTTTGCCCTGTCTGGGGCAGCCGTTGCGATTGAAGAAGATTTTGACCTGCTGGGAATTTTTACGTTAGGATTCTTAACTGCTTTTGGCGGGGGTGCTATCCGCAATGTTATGATTGACTTGCCAGCTTCAACACTTTGGAGCCAGGGCTTGGAGTTTAATTGTGCCCTGGTGGCTATTTTGCTCATGTTCTTCTTACCTAGCTTGGTGAATCGACATTGGAGACGCGTGGGAGTATTTACGGATGCGGTTGGACTTGCCGCCTTCAGTATTCAAGGTGCTCTCCATGCTCAAAATTTGGGTCAACCTCTGAGTGCGGTCATTGTGGCAGCAGTCTTGACAGGAGCAGGTGGCGGTATTGTCCGTGATGTTTTGGCTGGACGAAAACCTGGAGTTCTGCGGAGCGAGATTTATGCAGGCTGGTCTATTTTAGCGGCTGTGCTTATTTATTTTCAAGTTGTCAACAGCAATATCGACTATTTGATTTTAGTGGTGCTGATTTCGGCCTTGAGAATTATCGGCTACAGAAAAAATTGGCAATTGCCAAAGGTCAAGTGGAAAGTAGAGGAAACAAAAAATGATTAAACTAATCGCGATTGACTTGGATGGGACCTTGTTGGATTCCCAAAAGCAATTATCACAAGAGAATATTTCTACCTTGCAGGCGGCAACGCAAGCAGGGGTCAAAATCGTTATCTGTACAGGTCGGCCTATGACTGGAGTGCGCCCAATCTTTGACCAGCTAGGCTTCACTGAGCAGGAATACATGATTATCAACAATGGCTGTTCAACCTATGAAACCCAGAACTGGGAGCTGGTTCATGATTATCACTTGACGGCAGAAGAGTTGACTAGGCTTTATGAGACTGTAGCTGAAGAAGACGGTATCCAGCTAGTGATTTCAGATTCAGCAGACCATTATTATGTGGTTGGTGAAGCGCCATCTGACCTCGTGACCTACGATGCCAGTCTTGTCTATACCACACCGACCCAGATTTCACTTGAAGACCTGCTTGCTAAACCAGATGTTCAGTTTCAGGCTATGTTTATGGGAGAAGAGTCCCTGCTAAATGCCTTCCAAGACAAGTATGAAGATCAATTGTCTCAACTGTTTTCGACTGTTCGTAGCCAGTCCTACATTTTTGAAGCTATGCCACAGGGGGCAACAAAGGCCACTGCCTTAGCCCAGCTCTGCCAAGATTTGGACGTTCCAGCCAGTCAAGTCATGGCTATCGGTGATGCCAATAATGACTTGGAGATGCTCCGCTATGCCTACCACAGTGTAGCTATGGGCAATAGTGAGGACCACATCAAGGACCTCTGCCGCTATACGACAGCAACCAATAACGAATCCGGTGTTGCAAAAATTATTCAAGAGCTGGTGCTTTAAGCCTTGGCTACAAGTCGAGTTTCTTAGATCGGTGATACAACAAAATTAAAAGAAAAACTGCCTCGTTGGAAACAAGAGGCAGTTTGCTATTTTATAGATTAGGAACAAGAGGGAGTTCCATGGAGGCCATCTCCTCGGCAGAAACAACCATACCATCAGCTAGCCAGTTGCTTAAAACTGAGACGATAGCATTACTGAAAAAGAAGGTTGCATAGGAGGAGTGCTTACGTTTGTGATAGCGTTGATAGGCCTTAAAACGTTTGGCAATGATAGAAGTCAGAGCTTTTTCGAGATGATTTTGGAAGGCCAGTTTAAGAATGGTTGCTTCTTTTTTGACTTCAGTAAAGAGGTAGAGCCAGGCCTGGTAGACTTGACTGCGAAGGTCAAACTGGGTGATTCCTCGGAAAATTCGTCTCAGAACGCTGGTGACGATTGTTTCTAATATTTCTTCCTTGCTCTTATAGTGTCGATAAAAGGCATTACGTGACACGCCAGCCTTTTTGACCAATTCTGAAATGGTAATCTGAGAGAGGTCTTTCTGTTCAAGGCAAAATAGCAGAGCTGTTTCCAAGGATTCCTTGGTTAATTGTTTATTTTCGCGGTTAAAGCGAGCCAGGTTTTCCAAAGATCTTGAAGCGACAGCCATGACAACCTCCTCCTAAATGTGACATCTGATTTATGGAGCTTAGAAAAAAGCCCTTTCATGTTATAATTGTAGTGAATATTATTTTTTTTGTCAAATGTTTGGATGGTCCAAATAGTTGATATGAAGGAGAGCCACTATGTCTTGGAAAATTGTTGTTGATACAGGCTGTGACTTTAAAGAAATGCCAAATCTAGCACCAGACACGACTTTTGAGCGTGTCCCCTTTACGGTGCAGGTGGGAGACCGTGCCTTTTTAGATACACTGGATCTAGATATTGATGAGATGATGGAAGTTATGTATGCTTCTTCAGTCGGTGCAGGTTCTGCCTGTGCGGGTCCTGAGACCTTTTTGGAGACCTACCGTGGGGCGGATAAGATTATCGTCATGACCTTGACAGGAACCTTGTCAGGTAGCTTTAATAGTGCTCGTGTTGCCAAAGATATGTTGCTGGAAGAAGCGCCAGAAACTCAAATCCATCTGATTGATTCCCTTTCAGCAGGTGGAGAAATGGACTTGCTAGCTTTGGAAATCAACCGTCTGATTGCAACAGGTCTAGACTTTGATGCCATCGTTGAAGCAATCACAGCCTACCAGGCTAAAACCAAGCTGGTCTTCGTCTTAGCTAAGGTTGATAACCTAGTAAAGAACGGACGTCTTAATAAACTGGTCGGTAAGGTTGTAGGCCTGCTCAATATCCGCATGGTTGGTGAAGCCTCTGACCAAGGAACCTTGGAATTACTCCAAAAACCGCGTGGTCAAAAGAAGGCGGTTAAGGCAGCTATCGAAGAAATGCTCAAGGCTGGCTATAAGGGAGGTAAGGTTGTTATTACCCACCGCAATAATCTTGAAATTTGTCAGCAATTTGAAGACGGTTTACGTGCCCAATTTGGGGATGTAGACTTTACATCAGTTCCGACCTCAGGACTCTGCAGTTTCTATGCAGAAGAAGGTGGGATTTTGATGGGGTATGAGATTAATTAGAGAAAAACCTGCAGTTCAACTAGAACTGCAGGTTTGTTTTATCAAGAGAACAAAAAGTTTTCTCCCCATGTTAATTATGGTTGTTGAACAGTCGCTTGTTCTGGACTAGGATTAGTTGGTGACTGTTGTAGTGATGTCAAGTAAGATTGGATATTAGCTGAAACAATATCAAGTCGATTTTGTAACTCTGTTTTTACACTTGGAGTTGTTAATTGGTCAACTAAGGCTTGAGCTGCATTGAGATTTTCCGTACTTTGATAATTTTCTGCGGTTACAACAGCAGTTTCAGCAGAAGCTTGTAATGTTAGTTCATTAGAAACAGCGTTCAGACGCTCTTGATAAGTATCCTTGTCTTCGGGATTAAGTTTATCTAACTTATTTTGAAGATTTGAGAGAGCAGCTTGAGTCGGATTGTCTTCTAAATCAGCCATAGCTTCCTCGAATTCCTGTAGATCATCCTTACTTGAATTTTGATCATCCTTATCTTTATGGGATGAGCTAACCTGTGAACTTTGAGGAGAGTTGGATGTACTAATTTGATAACGATCTTTAAAGCTGAGGTAGATGAATCCAGCAAAAATTAGGACGACTAAACTGAGTATCAAGTATAAAATTTCAGTGCGAGATGATTTCATTGTTTTTCCTTGTAAGCAAAATTTTGAAGTGCTCAGAAACACTAGCACAATCTATTATAAGCAAATCTGAGATTTTTTCAAGTCTATTCGTGACATTTTACTTGCATAAAGTGAAAAAAATGATATACTAGTTGAGTATGTGTTTGCATACTTGTGGGAGGTAAAAATCTATTCATTACCGCCAAAACCACAATAGGAGGATTTTATATCATGGCTAAAAAAGTCGAAAAACTTGTGAAATTGCAAATCCCTGCCGGAAAAGCTACTCCAGCTCCACCAGTTGGTCCTGCGCTTGGTCAAGCCGGTATCAACATCATGGGATTCACAAAGGAATTTAACGCTCGTACAGCTGACCAAGCTGGTATGATCATTCCAGTTGTTATCTCTGTGTATGAAGATAAATCATTTGATTTCATCTGTAAAACACCACCAGCTGCTGTTCTTTTGAAAAAAGCTGCAGGTGTTGAAAAAGGTTCAGGTACACCAAACAAAACTAAAGTTGCAACAGTTACTCGTGCGCAAGTACAAGAAATTGCTGAAACTAAAATGCCTGACTTGAACGCTGCTAACCTTGAAGCTGCTATGCGTATGATCGAAGGTACTGCTCGTTCTATGGGATTCACTGTTGCTGACTAAGCATCGGTCCCAACCGTTCAGATAAGAAATCATCTAGACAGATTACAAGGAGAAATAACACATGGCTAAAAAAAGCAAAAACTTGCGTGCTGCTCTTGAGAAAATCGACAGCACAAAAGCTTACAGCGTAGAAGAAGCTGTAGCACTTGCAAAAGAAACTAACTTCGCAAAATTTGACGCTTCTGTTGAAGTGGCTTACAACCTTAACATCGATGTACGTAAAGCTGACCAACAAATCCGTGGTGCAATGGTATTGCCAAACGGTACTGGTAAAACTGCTCGCGTTCTCGTATTTGCTCGTGGCGCTAAAGCTGAAGAAGCTAAAGCTGCTGGTGCAGACTTTGTTGGTGAAGACGAACTCGTTGCTAAAATCAACGGTGGTTGGTTGGACTTTGACGTGGTTATCGCAACACCTGATATGATGGCTGTTGTTGGTCGCCTTGGACGTATCCTTGGCCCACGTAACCTCATGCCAAACCCTAAAACTGGTACTGTAACAATGGACGTTGCAAAAGCAGTTGAAGAGTCTAAAGGTGGTAAAATCACTTACCGTGCTGACAAAGCAGGTATCGTACAAGCCCTCGTTGGTAAAGTTTCATTCGAAGCTGACAAATTGGCTGAAAACGTTAAAGCTTTCCACGATGTTATCGTAAAAGCTAAGCCATCTACTGCTAAAGGAACTTATATCACAAGCTTGACAATCACAACTACTCAAGGTGTTGGTATCAAAGTAGATCCTAACTCACTTTAATTAGTAGATAAAAATAACATTGCTTTGGCAGTGTTATTTTTTCATGATTGAATTAAACTTCCTAGAAAAACAGGAAGGACTTGAGTGCTAAAATAAAAAATAGATGGTTTTAGAATCATTTGTTTTTTTATTATACTGGTACAGTTATTGTTAAGTACGTATTATCTGTAAAGGAGAATCATGAACAGAGAAAATCATCCCTTTGGAAAACGTCCCATTCCAACCTTATTGAAAGAATTGGCGCTACCTGCGGTCATCGCCAATGTTGTCAATGCCCTCTATAATATTGTCGACCAGATTTTTATCGGACAGGGAGTCGGTTTCTTAGGCAATGCGGCGACCAACGTATCCTTTCCGCTGACGACTATCTGTATGGCTCTGGGGCTGATGGTCGGAATCGGTGCGGCGTCTAAGTTTAATCTGGAGCTGGGTCGCAAACAAGAGGCTTTGGCTAAAAAGGCAGTTGGAACTGCAGCAGTCAGCTTGCTGGTTATCGGTGTTCTTCTTTGCATTGTGATGCGGGCCTTTTTGGACCCAATGCTTTATGCCTTTGGGGCAACAGATGCGATTTTGGACTACGCCAGAACCTACACAGGAATCACCAGTCTTGGGATTCCCTTCCTGCTCTTTTCTTTAGGGACTAATCCCCTGGTGCGGGCGGATGGCGCAGCCAAGTACTCCATGATGGCCATCATCGCAGGAGCGGTGATGAACACGGTGCTCGATCCGATTTTTATCTTTGTATTTGGCTGGGGGATTGCAGGAGCTGCCTGGGCAACCGTGGCCAGTCAGTTGGTTTCGGCCCTGATTTTGGCAGCCTACTTCAGACGTTTCCGTTCAGTTAGTTTGGCACGCACGGATTTAAAGTTGGACTTCTCCATGCTACGGACTATTTGTTCTCTGGGGATGGCGTCCTTCATCTTCCAGTCGTCAAATGTCCTGGTCCAAGTCGTGACCAACAATGCCCTTAAAACCTACGGAGCAGCCTCTATCTACGGAGCGGATATTCCCATCGCTGTCGCAGGTGTGGTGGCCAAGGTCAATGTTATCTTTGTGGCGGTGGTCATCGGGATTACCCAAGGATCTCAGCCCATTGTCAGCTTTAACTACGGTGCCGGTCTTTATCATCGGGTGCAGGAGACCATCCGCTTGGCCCTCAAGGTCAATGGTCTGGTGTCGCTGGTCGCTTGGCTTTGCTTTGAGCTCTTTCCCAAACAGATTTTAGGTATTTTTGGGTCAGGCGATGACCTCTATGTTCAGTTCGGCATCCATTACATGCGGGTCTTCTTCCTGCTAATCTGTGTCAACGGCATCCAAATCTTCTCCTCTACCTTCTTCCCAGCCCTTGGGAAGGCCAAGGTTGGGGCAACTATTTCCTTAATCAAACAAGTTGGCTTGATCGTACCGTTCTTGCTGATTTTCCCACACTTTTGGGGTGTGGAAGGTTTGGTTTTCGCCTTGCCAGTCGCAGACTTCTTGTCCTTCTTATTGGCCAGTTACCTGCTTTATCGGCAGTACCAGGCCCTGAAAATCTCTCCGAAAACGGCCTGATAAATCCTTTAAGGAGGCATTGTGAAATAATTGTGTGGAGCTGGCAGGATATCTATGTTAAGGGTAGCTTTATCCCAGCTCTGCTATTTTTTACTAAAACTCTTGCAATTATCTGAATTTTTATGTAGAATAGAAAAAAATATAAAGCGATGAGAGAAACAGTTTAAGACAACAGACAGAGAGCGCCTGGTGGTGAGATGGCGTGCAATCCTTAGACGACACATTCTTGAGTGCAGGTGCGAAAGATTTCGAGTAGTGCCTGACGGTTGGTTCCGTTACAGACCAGAAGTTTTGAACTTCCTGAGGGCAATTTGGGTGACCGATTGCTGAATTAAGGTGGAACCACGTGTCAACGTCCTTGCAAATGAATTTTGCGAGGGCTTTTTTTGTATCTCTTGACAACAGTGGTTGGTTTTGGAAGTACCTAGCCAGAAGATTTACTTTTAAGCTGAAATTCACTACCGGCTATGGTGTCGGCAGTAGCATTGCTTCAGTCGGACAAGTTTGACTTCAGGAAATAAAAAGGAACAAGAAAAGAAGAGAGGACTATCATGGAATTAAAAGGTTTACGGCAGATTGCTCCCTATGTGCCAGGGGCTCAACCCAAGGTTGAAGAGATGATTAAGCTCAACACCAATGAAAATGCCTATGGGCCAAGTCCCAAGGTCAAGGCAGTCTTGGAGTCTTTTCAGACAGATAGCTTACGATTGTATTCTAGTCTGGATCAGGCTCCTCTACGTCACGAACTTGGTCAACTCTTGGGAGTCAATCCAGAGCAGATTATCTTGGGGAATGGCTCCGATGACATTTTGTCCATGGCCTTTCTCGCCTTTTTCAACAGCGGAGAGCCCGTGCTCTTTCCTGATTTGACCTACGGTTTTTACAAGGTCTGGGCTGATTTATATCATATTCCCTACCGTGAAATTCCTCTCAATGAGCGATTTGAGCTAGAGACTGAGGATTACTTGCTCCAAAATGGGGGCATTGTTCTGGCCAACCCCAATGCTCCGACGGGGATCTATAAGCCCCTGGATGAGTTGGAGGCCATTATCGTCGCCAATCAGGATGTCGTTGTTATTGTTGACGAAGCCTACATTAACTTTGGAGGCCAGTCTGCCCTTCCTCTACTGGACAAGTATGAGAATCTCTTTATCACGCGGACCTATTCCAAGGATGCAGCTCTGGCTGGCTTGCGTGTGGGTTATGGGATTGGTAGTCCTAAACTCATGGGCGTCATCCATGCGGTCAAAAATTCCGTCAATCCCTATAATGTCAATCGACTTTCGGAAGAAGTGGCGACAGCTGCGACCAAGGATTGGGCTTACTATGTTGAGACCTGTCAAAGGATTGTGGAGACGCGGGATTGGTTCTCTGGGAAAATGGCAGAGCTGGACTTTGAGGTGCTGCCTTCTAAGACCAATTTTGTACTGGTAGAGCATGCAAGAGTCTCTGCTCAAGAACTCTTTAATCATCTGGAGAGCCAGCATATCTATGTCAGGTATTTCCCAAAAACAGAACGCATTGCCAATAAATTACGCATTTCAATTGGGACTGAAGAGGAAATGCAGAAGGTGCTTGAAGTCATCGACCAGTACCTGTCGACACAAGCGACCCTGTAAGGAGGCCAATCATGAAAAAAACAACCTTGCCTGTTGGCATGCACGATAAACTCTTTAAAAGAGCCAATGTGACCTATCGGATTGAACGGTCTATCAGTGACCTCTTGATTAGTAGAGGCTTTAACCGTATTGAGACTCCGACCTTGGAACACGTTGAAGTATTTGGAGATGAAATCAACAATCGCCACTACCATCTCTTTGATAAAACGGGAAACCTATTGGCCTTGAGGCCAGATATTACCAGTCAGATTGGTCGGGTCATCGCCTCGACTCGAGTGGAGACTCCGATTAAATTTTCTTATTCTGGCAAAGTGTTTCATTACAATGAGGAAATGCGCGGCCTGGCCAATGAACTGACCCAAGCAGGGATTGAAATCGTCGGCTATCCTGCCCAGGAAGCTCTCCAATCAGCCTTGAAAGCCGCTCAGGAGGCCCTTGTCGCTTCAGGTGTGCAAGATTACCAGTTTGAATTTTCCCATGCCAGTATCATGGCAGTAATCTTTGAAACCCTCAATCTGGATGAGGAGCAGGCTAATCAGCTGGCTGGCTTGATTCGGGATAAGAGCATCACGGGTCTACGCATGTTTACCCAGGCCAATCCGAGCGATTTGGATGATTTTCTCACCCATCTGCCCCTGCTTTTTGGGGAGACGGAGACAGTCCTGACAGAGGCCCGGGAGCTGACCCAGCACCCTCAGATTTTAGAAGGGTTGGATGCCATTGCTGAGTTGACTAGGTCTGTGTCAGATAGTCTGCCTCAGACGACGGTTGACCTTGCCCAACTGCCAACCATGCCTTATTACACAGGGATTATGTTCAAGGTTTTTGGGGATAAGATTCCGGATGCCTTTGTCTCTGGTGGGCGTTACGACAAGCTGTTTGAACGTTTTGGTGCCAAGGAGTTGACAGCAGTTGGTTGGGCCATCGATATTGATTCCGTCTACCAGGCGATCCAAGATAGCATTGTCTTTGAAGGAGGAAACGCATGGCAGAGCGATTAACCATTGCCCTGATGAAGGGCAGAATTGAACAGGAAACCTTGCAATTGTTAGGCAAGGCAGGTTTTGATGTGACCTTTATGGCGGACAAGGGACGGCATTTGATTTTTGACAGTCCTGATGGACGCTTCAGGTTTTTGTTGGTCAAGGCACCTGATGTTACCACCTATGTCCGTCATGGCGTAGCGGATGTGGGCATTGTTGGGAAGGACGTTCTCATGGAACACCCAAGTGGCTATTTGGAGATGCTGGACTTGAATTTTGGGCTCTGCAAATTTTCCGTAGCCTCCACCAAGGACTACAATCCCACTGACCATAAGCGCAAACGGATTGCGACCAAGTATCCGACTGTGGCTCGGGAACATTTCAATCGCAAGGGAGAGGATGTTGAAATCATCTCCATTCAGGGTTCGGTGGAGATTGCTCCGATTATCGGTCTAGCGGATGCTATTGTCGACATTGTCGAGACGGGGAGTACCCTGGTGGCCAACGGTCTTGAAGTCTACGAAGACATTTGCAGGATTTCAGCTCGGCTCATTGTCAACAAGGCAGCCTTGAAAAATAAATCAACCCTCTTGCCCTTTATCCGTCAACTAGAGGGCATCGTCGGAAATAGGGAGGTCCCATTTGTATGAAACGACTCACTGGAACAACACAAGAGATTGCCAAGCGTCTCTATGAAGAGCAGTTGGAATTAGCCAAGGATAATCGTGATGTTGAAGCGGTTGTCCGAGACATCTTAGAAGCAGTCAAAGAAGGAGGCGATGAGGCTTTGCGGGCCTATAGTCGCCAATTTGACCAAATTGATGTGGCAGACCTTGCGGTCAGTCAAGCAGTGATTGATGAAGCTTTTAAAGCGATTGATCCAGCGGTCTTGGGAGCCCTGGAGCGTGCCAAAGCCAATATTGAGTCCTATCACCGTTTGCAATTGGAAAAGGGCTTTGAGGACCAGCCTAGCAAAGGCGTGATTCGTGGCCAACTCATTCGGCCGATTGAACGGGTGGGGGTATACGTTCCTGGTGGTACGGCAGCCTACCCCTCGTCTGTCCTGATGAATGTAATCCCAGCCAAGATTGCTGGGGTCAAGGAAATCATCATGATAACGCCACCGCAAAAGGAGTACGTTCCTGCCATTTTGGTCGCGGCTAAATTGTCCGGCGTTGATAAAATCTATCAGGTCGGTGGTGCCCAGGGAATTGCTGCCTTGGCCTACGGAACTCAAACTATTCCCAAGGTGGACAAGATTACTGGCCCAGGCAATATCTATGTCGCAACAGCTAAAAAACTGGTCTTTGGTCAGGTGGGGATTGACATGGTGGCAGGTCCTTCCGAAATCGGTGTTATTGCGGACCAATCTGCCCGACCAGATTATGTGGCGGCCGACTTACTATCACAGGCAGAGCATGATGTGCTGGCCCGTGCGATTTTGGTTACGAATTCAGCTTCTCTGGCTGAAGCGGTTGAAGGAGAAATCGAACATCAGCTCCAACTCCTGCCCCGTGAGGCCATCGCTCGAGCTTCCATCGAAAATAATTGGCGGATCATCCTCACCGATAGTGTGGAGAGCATGTTTGAACTCATGAATTTGGTGGCGCCCGAGCATTTGGAAATTGCCATGGATGACGCCTACGATTATCTCGATAAGGTTGAGAATGCGGGCTCCATCTTTCTTGGGCACTTCACCAGCGAGCCGATTGGAGACTATTATGCAGGGACCAACCATGTCCTGCCGACTACGGCAACCAGCCGCTTTTCTTCAGCCCTGGGGGTGCATGATTTTATTAAGCGTATCCAGTATACACAATACGATAAGGCTGCCATCTTAGCAGCAGAACAAGATATCACCAGCCTGGCCTACGCTGAAGGACTCCAGGCTCACGCAAAAGCAATAGAGGTAAGAAATGACAACAACTAAAGGACTTTTAGTCATGGATGTGGACTCAACGTTGGTCCAGGAAGAGGTGATTGACCTGCTCGGCGAAGAGGCTGGAGTTGGGGAGCGCGTGGCTGATATCACAGAACGGGCCATGCGGGGAGAATTGGACTTTAAGGAAGCCCTGGACGAACGGGTAGCGACCTTGGCAGGCCTGCCAGAATCTATCTTTGACCAGGTCTATGCCCGCATTCATTTCAATCAGAATGCCAAGGAATTGGTAGACGAACTCCACCGCCGTGGCTATAAGGTCGGCCTGGTTTCCGGTGGCTTTCATGAAACGGTTGATCGGTTGGCTGCAGAAATTGGTATTGACTATGTCAAGGCCAACCACCTAGAAGTCCGTGATGGTCAATTAACCGGCCGTGTCTATGGAGAAGTGGTAACCAAGGATGTCAAGGTCCGCATGTTGAAAGAATGGGCCCAAGAAAATGGTTTGGCCCTCTCGCAAACTGTTGCCATGGGGGACGGAGCCAATGACCTGCCCATGATTCAGATGGCTGGTGTGGGAATCGCCTTTTGTGCCAAACCCATCGTCCGTGAGCAGGCTCCCTACCAAATTACTGAACCAGACCTTTACCAGGTGATTGAGATTTTGGATGAGGTAAAAATGTAATGTTTATTTCGAAAATTACTTTAGAAAATTTTAAATGTTTTAGTGGAAAAACAGAAATCTTTTTAGATAGTGGAATGAATTTTTTTGTTGGCGATAACAATGCTGGTAAAACTACTATTTTCAAAGCAATTGAATTTATTAAATCTGGGAAAATAAAGGAAGATTGGATTACTAAAAGTTTATCTGATAAAGATGAAGTGTCGGTGGAATTAGAGTTGAGAGGTGAAGATCTCTCAAGTTTACTTGAAACTGAGAAACTTAAAAAATATAAACCTTATCTTATAGATGAAGAAAAGATAATTATAAGGAGAAGTTCGAAGGAGACAACCTGGGAAGATTCAAAGGGCAAGAAAAAATCTATTACTTTGAAAAATATTACTTTTTATAATCCAGAAACTAAAGATTTTGAAAATCCTTCAGGAATTGATACAGTCCTTTCATCTTTATTTGAAACGCAATTTATTTATTCTGATTTGAAAAATGAAGATTATCAAGGTTTTGGGAAGACTAATATTGCAGGAAGACTTATCAGTGATATTACAGAGGAATTTAAAAAGAGTAAAGAGTGGGAAGAACTAGAAAAAGCACATGATAATGCTTTCAGAGCAGAGGGTTTGACTAAATTATTATCACGGGTTCAAAATAGAGTGGAAGCAATTCTTAACGAACAATATGGTGAAGCTTCTGTAGAATTTAATTTTGGTTTACCTACGTTAGATAATTTTTTTAAGAATGGGAATATTTTATTAGAGGAAAACGGGATAAAAACGGATATCAGTGAAAAGGGAACTGGTATGCAACGAGCATTAGCGCTAAGTCTTATTCAAGTTTATGCAGATATTGATCAGCCTTCTGCTTCGGATATGAAAACACCACTATTTTTCTTTATTGATGAACCTGAAACATTTTTACATCCACAAGCTCAAGATAAACTGTTGAATTCTCTTGAAAAAATTTCACTTAATTCACAAATTTTTATTACGACTCATTCGCCTTACTTATTAAGAAACTATGATAAGTTAAAACATAAATTATTTATTTTCTCGAGACAACCTCATGTTGATAGGATTCAAGAGGATTGTCAAATTGGTATTCTTCCTTACAGTCCATCTTGGGGTGAAATCAATTATTTTGCATTTAAAGTAGCTAGTGCAGAATTTCATAATGAGTTATTTGGTGAATTACATAATTTAGCAAATACGAAAAACAAGACTTTTGATAGTGGAAATAAAACTGTAGGTAAAGGGATTACCAGTTTTGACGGGTGGCTTGCAGAGAGAAAGGGAATGCTTCCTACAAGTGATGATTACATCAATAAAAACCCTTCAGGTGATTATGTTGATAAAACTCTGTCAAGTTACATCAGAAATTATATTGATCATCCAGGAGATGATGAAAGTTTGCCAGAAGGTCAAAAAAGGAACAAACCTACAATAGAAGATATAAAAAAATCCATTGAATTTTTGCTATCTGTTTATAATACCGAATTAAAGTAAGGAGGATAAAATGAGAACAGCAACGATTGAACGCAATACCTTTGAAACCAAGATTAAGCTCAGTCTAAACTTGGATGCTCAAGAGCCCGTTGATATCAATACAGGCGTGGGATTTTTTGACCATATGTTGACCCTTTTTGCCCGTCATAGCCGGATGTCCCTCGTTGTTAAGGCTGATGGCGACCTCCATGTGGACAGCCACCACACCGTTGAAGATGTGGGCATTGTGTTGGGTCAAGCCATTCGCGAAGCCCTGGGGGACAAGGCGGGGATCAATCGCTATGGGACAAGCTTTGTACCCATGGACGAAACGCTGGGCATGGCCAGTCTGGACTTGTCTGGACGCAGTTATTTGCTCTTTGATTGCCACTTTGACAATCCCAAGTTAGGCAGTTTTGATACGGAGCTGGTGGAGGAATTTTTCCAGGCCCTGGCTTTTAATCTTTTGATGAACCTGCACCTGAAGATTTTACACGGGAAAAATAGCCACCACAAGGCAGAAAGTCTCTTCAAGGCGACTGGACGGGCCCTGCGCGAGGCCATTACTCTAAATCCTGATATCAAGGGTGTGAACTCAACCAAGGGTATGCTCTAAGCAGCTCTGCTATGTTTCAACAGCAAGAGAGAGGGGTTGAAAAGCCATGTTAATTGTCATTGATTATGATGCGGGCAACACTGCCAACGTCCTGCGTGCCCTGGCCAAGGTTGGGGTGGCTGCAGAACTGTCGAGTGACCCAGAGAAAATTCTGTCAGCCAAGGGCTTGATTTTGCCGGGAGTCGGCGCTTTTCCGACGGCCATGGCGGAGCTCCACCAACGGGGCTTGGTGGCTGCCATCCATGAGGCTGTTGCATCAGGCATTCCCTTATTAGGCATCTGCTTGGGCATGCAGGTCTTGACAGAGGTGGGCTTGGAACACCAAGAAACGGTTGGCCTTGGTTTGATACCAGGAGTCTGCCGTCCCATTCCTGTTCAACCGGGTTATCCCGTTCCCCACATGGGTTGGAATAAGTTGGAGCTTCAGCAGGAGACACCGTTGACTTTAGGCCTTAATGAGGAGGCAGTCTACTTCGTCCATTCCTACTACACGGATGTTCCAGAGGACTATATCGACGCCACAGCAAGTTATAGTCAATCTATTCCAGCCATGATTCACAAGGATCTGGTGTTTGGAGCACAATTTCACCCAGAAAAATCTGGGACCACTGGTTTAGGGATTTTAACGCAGTTTGCCAAGGTCTGCGGACTCTTGGACTGATACTCACTCAAAATACTAATAGACAAGTCAGACTGACTCTGATGAGTGCCAGATAAGAAATCCTAAGGCCCATGTTTTATTTGGGAAGAGGATAGGGCAGTTCCCACGATTGAATGAAAAGGAGAATCCATGCAAATTTTACCTGCTATTGATATTAAGGATGGCCAAGCTGTCCGCCTCTTTAAGGGAGATTTTAACCAACAAACAGTTGTCAACCCAGATGTGCTGGGCCAGGCTCGGATTTTTGCGGATGCGGGTATGGAGTATATTCATGTTGTCGATTTGGACGGAGCCTTGGAAGGTCGAGCAACCAACCGAGACCTGATTGCGGCTCTCAAGGTGGCCACAGGCCTCAAGGTTGAAGTTGGGGGCGGCATTCGGACCCTGGAGCAGATTCAAGACTACCTCAATGTTGGGATTGACCGCGTGATTATCGGTTCGATGGCCGTTAAGGCTCCCGACCTTGTCCAAGAAGCCCTGGAAACATTTGGTCCCGACAAGATTGTGGTTGGGATTGATGCCAAGGACGGCTTTGTCGCGACAGAAGGCTGGCTGGAAACCTCCACAGTGGATTATATCAGTTTGGCCAAGGCCATGGAGGCTAGAGGGGTTCAGCTCTTTGTCTATACGGATGTGGACCGAGATGGAACGCTGACGGGACCAAATTTTGCCCATTATGAGCGTTTGGTTGCTGAATTGACGACGGCTCGTGTCATTGCTTCTGGGGGCATAGCAGAGCTGTCAGACCTGGAACGTTTGGCAGAAATAGGCGTGGCTGGCACCATTGTCGGCAAGGCCTACTACAATGGCAACATCAGCCTAGACCAATTAAAAGAGGTGGAACAGTCATGCTAGCAAAACGGATTATACCCTGCCTGGATGTCAAGGACGGCCGGGTGGTCAAGGGGGTTAATTTTGTCAACCTTGCGGACATTGGGGATCCTGTCGATGCGGCCAAGGCCTATTATGAAGCAGGCTGCGATGAACTGGTCTTTCTTGATATTACCGCCACCCATGAGGAACGGGATACAACTCTAGACATGGTAAGGCAGGTGGCTGAGCAAGTCTTTATCCCTTTTACGGTTGGTGGCGGAATCCGCTCGGTTGAGGACATGAACAAGATGCTCAAGGCTGGTGCGGATAAGGTTGCTGTCAACTCGTCTGCCTTGGCCAATCCCCGACTCATCAAGGATTGCGCTGAAAAATTTGGCAACCAGTGCGTGGTGGTGGCCATAGACGCTAAAAAAGAAGACGATGGCTCCTGGCATGTGTATGTGGCTGGAGGTCGCAAGGATACAGGACGAGACTTGATTGACTGGGCTCAAGAAGCTGTCCAACTGGGAGCAGGTGAAATCCTCTTAACTAGCATGGACAAGGATGGCACCAAGTCAGGCTTTGATGAGGACATGCTAAATGCAGTTGCTCAGGTTGTTGATGTTCCCATAATCGCCTCAGGAGGCGCTGGAAATCTAGAACACATGGTTCAAGTTTTTGAACAGACTCCTGCAACAGGGGCCTTGGCTGCCTCAATCTTCCACTATGGGGAGGTCAAGATTGCGGAAGTCAAGGCTGCTATGAAGGCTAGAAATATTGAGGTGCGTGACCATGTCTAATATACAAATCGATTTTGACAAGCAGGGTGGCTTAGTGCCTGTCATTGTGACAGACTACCAAACAGGCCAAGTCCTCATGCTGGCCTATATGAACGAGGAAACCTACCGCCTAACCTTGGAGACCCAGCAAATGCACTATTGGAGTCGGTCTCGTCAGGAAATTTGGCACAAGGGTGCGACCTCAGGTCACTACCAGGCGGTCAAGTCTATCAAAACGGACTGTGACCAGGATACCCTGTTAATTGCGGTAGAACAGACGGGAGCAGCCTGCCATACGGGTGCCAATTCTTGTTTCTACACAGATATTTTTTAAGATTCGGAGGAAAAAGTCATGCTTGAGACACTTTATCAAGAAGCTAAAAGTCGCAAGACTAATCCCAAAGAAGGCTCCTACACCAACTATCTTTATGACAAGGGCTTGGACAAGATTTTGAAAAAGGTAGGCGAGGAAGCGACAGAAGTCGTCATCGCTGCGAAAAACCAAGACAAGGCTGAAATCGCCAATGAAACGGCTGACCTGCTTTATCATTTGGTAGTCCTATTGGTTGAGTCAGGTGTTGGCTTAGATGAGGTGGAAAGTGTCCTTATCAACCGTCAGGGTAAACAGAGCAAGACTCAGGACCGGGCGGCCATCACAGACTATTAGGGGTGACTTAGCTCCTATAAAGATCTAGAAAAACGTTAGGAAACTTGTTGAGGCATTTGGCCCGCAACAAACAATAGAAAGATTTTGATGAAGATGGCCTATTTATTTACCAAGAGCAAGGCAGATTTTTCGAGTTTTTTCAAGACGGTTTTCGACCGTCAGTTTGAGGAAGTCTTTGAGACAGAGCGTACTAGTGCCAGCAAGGACAGTTTTACCTTTGTACTGAGTCAGGGGCAAGAAATTGTGGCGGCAGCAGCCTGTCAACGCCTCTATGAAACCCTAAAAATCAATGACTTGGCTGTCGATCCCAACCTGCAAAAACAAGGATTGGGAAGCCTCATGCTGGACCACATCAAGGACTATGCAGTTAAAGAGAAGATTCACACGCTGATTCTGACCACTCGGTCCTACCAGGCCAAGGATTTTTACCTTAAAAATGGCTTCGACCAGTTTGGCTATCTGGAGAACATGCCTTTTACAGGAGTGGGGACCTACTACATGGTCCACCGTCTGTCACAAGACTAAGATTCTCGCAAATTCAGTCTTGCTGTTGACGGATTTCCTTGCGAACCCTCGGCTATCAGGCTGATCAAGTATCAAAAGGAAACGTTAGACTTTAGCAAGGCTTTTTGCCAAAATCGGTTGAGGTAGGAGTAGCCTAGCCCTACAATCACTATTCTTATCACCTATCAAAGAAGGAGAATCTATGACAGATTACCAAAAACCAGCTGTTTGGAGCTGGAAAGAAGAAAATGACAATCGCACCGGCAATCGTCCGACAGCAGGTGCTCGCTTTGAGCAGACCTTGCCTAAGGGAGACAAGCCCTTACAGGTCTATTCCTTGGGAACGCCAAATGGTCTCAAGGTGACCATTATGCTGGAAGAACTCCGGGAACGGGGTGTGACTGAGGCGGACTATGACCTCTTTTTAATTAATATCATGGAGGGTGACCAGTTTGGGTCCGACTTTGTCGCTATCAATCCTAATTCTAAAATCCCAGCCTTGGTGGATTATACTGGAGACCAGCCAGTTTCAGTTTTTGAATCCAGCCACATCCTCCTCTACTTAGCGGATAAGTTTCAGCACCTCTTGCCAGGGTCCTTCGCTGAGCGGACAGAAGTCCTTAACTGGCTCTTTTGGCAGACTGGGGCTGCTCCCTTTGTCGGTGGTGGCTTTGGGCATTTCTACCACTATGCACCGACGGCTCAGGAGTATCCCATTGACCGCTACGCCATGGAAACCAAGCGCCAGCTGGATGTCTTGGACCAGCTCTTAGCTAGCCGTCCCTATGTAGCGGGTGACACCTATACCATTGCAGATATTGCGATTTGGTCCTGGTATGGTCGTCTGGTAGAGGGCAAGCTCTACGAGGGTTCGGCCCACTTCTTAGGCGTTTCCAGCTATGCCCATGTTACTGCCTGGGCGGAGAAAATAGCAGAGCGGCCAGCTGTCCAGAGAGGACTAGCTGCTGACTACAGGCCGATTAAGTAAGTGAGACTAGAAAAATAAGCAGGGCAGGTGACCTCAGAGTGCCAGCTCTGCTATTTTTTATCCTCAAAGAAGAATTTCAAAGATTTAACTACATAAATTCTGAGAAATGTGGTAGAATATTAGGGATAAAATGGAGGAGTAAATTCATGTCACAACCTAAATATGACCGTATCTTAATTAAACTCTCTGGTGAAGCTTTGGCTGGTGAGAAAGGTGTAGGAATTGACCTGCCGACAGTGCAACAAATGGCTAAGGAAATTGCTGAAGTTGCCGAGTCAGGTGTGCAGATTGCCTTGGTTATCGGTGGTGGAAACCTCTGGCGTGGGGAACCTGCTGCCGAAGCTGGGATGGACCGTGTCCAAGCGGACTACACAGGTATGTTGGGAACTGTTATGAATGCCCTTGTAATGGCAGATTCCTTGCAACAGTACAGTGTTGATACACGTGTGCAGACAGCCATCTCCATGCAAAATGTCGCAGAGCCTTACATCCGTGGCCGTGCCCTTCGCCACCTGGAAAAAGGCCGTATCGTCATCTTCGGTGCAGGCATTGGTTCGCCTTACTTCTCAACAGATACGACGGCAGCCCTTCGTGCCGCTGAGATTGAAGCAGATGCCATTCTCATGGCTAAAAACGGAGTTGATGGTGTCTACAACGCCGACCCTAAAAAGGATGCCAATGCGGTTAAGTTTGACGAATTGACCCACCGTGAAGTCATCAAACGTGGTTTGAAAATCATGGATGCAACAGCCTCAACTCTCTCTATGGACAACGACATTGATCTGGTCGTCTTCAACATGAATGAGCCAGGTAACATCAAGCGTGTTGTCTTCGGGGAACAAATCGGAACAACTGTTTCAAACAAAGAAAATCAATAAAAGGAAAGACTCATGACAAAAGAAATCATTGCAAAAGCTAAAGAACGCTTTGAACATTCACATCAATCCCTTTCACGTGAATTTGCGGCTATCCGTGCAGGTCGTGCCAACGCTAGCCTCTTAGACCGCGTGTCTGTAGAATACTATGGCGCTCCAACACCGCTTAATCAGTTGGCTTCAATCACTATTCCAGAAGCGCGGGTGCTCTTGATCACACCATTTGACAAGTCTATCCTCAAGGACATCGAGCGTGCCATCAACGAATCTGACCTCGGCATCAACCCTGCCAATGACGGTTCTGTTATCCGCTTGGTTATCCCAGCCTTGACTGAGGAAACGCGTAAGGACTTGGCTAAAGAAGTGAAAAAAGTGGCTGAAAATGCAAAAATTGCTATCCGCAACATCCGTCGTGATGCCATGGATGAGGCTAAAAAAGCTGAAAAAGCCAAAGAAATTACTGAAGACGAATTGAAAACCTTGGAAAAAGATATCCAAAAAGTCACTGACGATGCGGTTAAACACATCGACGGTATGACAGCTTCTAAAGAAAAAGAACTCTTGGAAGTATAATCACCAAACCAGGAAAGGGCGAGCTGAAACATCACTAGGTCAGTTCGCCTTTTTTAGCAAATTTAGACTCACTCAAAATCAAAAGGGACGAGGCCAGTTGAGGCAGACTATAAGAAAGTTGGGCAAGGAAACATAACGATGTATAGTCTTGATTTTGCAAGAGTATTATATTACTAGGAGGAAACCATGAATAACCTACTCGCTACTATCATTACAGCATTGATAACCGATGAGAATGATGATTTTTACTACGCTCAAAAGGATGGATTAACCTTTGCCTTGCCTAAGTCTGAAGGGGAGCACCAACTCGGTCAGATGGTCAAGGGCCTGGCCTACACAGATATGAAGCAAAAGCTCCGCTTGACCACACGTGAGCTGGGCTTGGACCGGAATCACTATGCCTGGTCAACAGTGACGGATGTTCGTCGAGATCTTGGAGTTTTTGTTGATGCGGGTCTACCAGACAAGGAAATCGTTATTTCCCTTGACGTTCTCCCAGAGCTCAAAGAGCTCTGGCCTAGAAAAGGTGATCAGTTGTATATTAAATTAGATGTGGATAAGAAAGACCGCATCTGGGGCCTACCAGCTGAGCCTGAGGTTTTCCAACGTTTAGCGGGACCTGCCTATGATAATATGCAAAACCAGAGTCTACGAGCTATTGTTTACCGCCTCAAGCTAAATGGTACCTTTGTCTACCTGCCGGATAATAAGATGCTGGGCTTCATTCATCCAAGTGAACGTTACAACGAGCCTCGCTTGGGAGAAGAAGTAACGGCCCGCGTTATCGGCTACCGTGAGGCGGATCGTACCCTTAACCTCTCTCTCAAGCCTCGTTCCTTTGAGATGTTGGAAAATGATGCTCAGATGATTTTGACCTATCTAGAGAGTCAGGGAGGCTTTATGACCCTCAATGATAAATCCTCACCAGATGAAATTAAGGCTACTTTTGGCATTTCCAAGGGTCAGTTTAAAAAAGCCCTCGGTGGGCTCATGAAGGCTGGAAAGATCAAGCAGGACCAATTCGGGACAGAAGTGGTTGGGTAGATAGCCTAGGTGGCTATTCAAATCCCCCTTAAGGCGAAACTAGTCCTATACTTGAAGAAACTGAAAAATAGGAATTCCTACCTTGTTTTGGAAGTTTTTCATTATTAAAATAACTAAAAACATTAGTTTTCTGAATAAAATTCGATAATTTTCTGAAAAAAGTTATATTTTCAGTTGGTTTCCATTATAAAAAACAATTTTATAAAAATTTTGAAAATTATTGACTTATAGTTTGAATTATGATATAATTATGGAAAAGATTTAGGAGGTCATCCAAATGACATTGATTAAGTTAACCCCACAAGAACTTCGTGATTCTGCTGTAAAATATACTAACGGTTCACTACAAGTAACTGAAGTTTTAGAAACTTTGAGCAGAGAGCAAGAAGTTATTGCTTCTAACTGGTCTGGTACCGCTTTTGATAGCTTTGAAGTTCAATTCAATGAATTATCACCAAAAATTCAACAATTTGCACAACTGCTTGAAGATATCAATCAACAATTGAACAGCGTAGCTAATATTATTGAAACTACTGACGCTGATATTGCTGCTCAAATCCCTGGTTTGTCTTAATATATAAGTTAGTTTTATGGGAGGCAGTTGCCTCCTCTTTTTATTTTAAAAGCTTATTGAGTAAAAGTGAGGGTTAAAAAGATTAAGAGTCCCTTATTGGGATAAGAAATGATCTTTTTGTAGGACTTCCTTGAAGCTAAATCAGTAAGTCACAAGGCAAATCAGTTAGTTCTGCTATACATTTACCTTAAACATAGAAGAAAATCAGGTAAGGGTAACTACGAATCAATCCTAAATGGAAACTTTTTCTAAATATCATACTGTTTAGAAGGAGTCGGACTAGAAAAGTATGAGTAGTCTCTGGTAATTTCAGAGATTTTACTAAAATTTGATAGGAATTTAAACATGAAAAAGATAAATCTTTCGCAACCGATTCGCTATGCAATCAACATAGCTCTCATCCTGTTACTGTTGGCAGGTGTTGTTTTTTTGAATTTCAACCTTCAAAATAAAACACAGACAGAAAACGAGCAGGTTTCTAAAGTTTCACAGAAGCTCAATGTAGCGGTAGTCAATGAAGACAAGTCCGTCGAATCAGGTGGGGAAATCTATAATCTGGGCTCTAGCTACATTAAGAGTATTGAACGTGATGACAAGCACAATTGGGTAGTTGTAAGCCGAAGTATTGCTGAGGCAGGTCTTAAAAACGGAGACTACCAATTAGTTGTTTATATTCCTAGTGATTTTTCTAATAAAATTCTCGATATCAACAATGTCAATGTCGAAAAAACAACCGTGACTTATAAGGTTAATGCTAACGGTAACCTTCAAGTGGAAAACCTGGCTAACCAACTCGGTAAAGATATTATTTCGGACTTAAATACGCAGTTGGTGGATATGTACATGGTGAGCATCATGAGTAATCTCTACTCAGCTCAACAAAATGTTCAAAAAATTGCCGATACTCAGACGACAAACATTGCCAGTTACAAGAAAAACCTCTATGATACCGCAATCTCATTCCAGGATCTCTTTCCAAATTTGGTGAGCACATCTGAAAGTTCTCTCCAAGCTAATAATAGCTTGATGGAGTCTTTGATGTCTGTAACTAGCTTGCATCAAGCGGTGGACACGGCTCAAACTGAGTTTAATACCAGTTTAGAGGAATTGGTTGCTCGCCATAGCAGTGGGGACTTGTCCTATGAAGAATTGACGGCAGCCATCCTAAGTATGAACACTCAAGTTTTGAATGCAGAAACCTCAAGTCTGTTTGAGGGCTTGCAATCTCAACAGGCAACCTTGGTCTCTGAATTAGAATCCATAACTGGTACGACAACAACAGATGAGAACGGGTTGGTAACGTCAGCTACTGGTGTTGCCCAGATTTCTGCACAAATTGAAGCTTTGGAAGCCAGTCTTCAAATTGAAAAAGATAAGTTGCAGGCTCAAATTGATGCTGTCGCTGCAGATGCCGAAACGCTTCTAGATACCTACTTTGCTAGAACAACAACGGGTGAAGCGATTAGCTTACGAGAATTCTTAAATGCAGATGCAACTGCTAGCACAACAAGTGGTTCATCAACCTATGAAACTCTGCTAGCACAAATGGTAAATGAATCGGCTACGGATTTGGTTGAAAAATCAGCTGAAGAGTTGCCTGCTGCAAAGGTTTCAGACATCCAAAGTTTCCTACAATTTTCTGGGACTGACTATTCTACAGCGATAACTGAGTATGACTCTGCTGTAGAGACTATTGTGGCAAGCAATGCAGGCTCTATTAAATTCAATGAGAAACTCTTCAAAGCCTTACAGGATGCCCAGGCTGATTTAGCAAAACTACAGCCTGACTATGAGAACAGTCTCAAATCGATAACACCTGCTGGAGAGGACACGACCCTGACTGTCAGTGATGTTGATGATTCAAGTACAGTATGGTCAGTAGATATTACCACAGCGGATGGAAAGACAACAACTGAAACTCATAAGAGTGGGGACTCAGTGTCAATTCCAGCTGGTGCAACCTATAACATTACAACTACAGTCTCAACTGGAGCAGCAACGCCAGCAACAGGAACAGGAGCGACACCTCCGGCCATTACAGATCATACCTTAAAAGTAGTACAAACAACACTTGCTGGAACGGGAAAGGCAACCTTTAATTATGAAAATTACATTTTAGCCCTGACCAACTATAATACCTTGGTTCAACGAGTTATTTCTGCATACAACCATGTGGGAACTCTGGCAGCAGAGGCTTACAACCATGATACTGTTCTAGCTACAAAAATTCTTGATATGGATGTGAGAAGTGCCTTGAAAACACTGGTAGCGAGTGCATTGGCCAACAACCTAACCAGCTATCAGACGGCCCTGGCAAATGATTCGACTCTGGCAAAACAATTGCAAGACTTGAAAGACTCTAAGGACAGCATTGCCACCCAGTTGGCGAATGTTCAAACAACCAACACCTCAATTTCGGAGCAAATCAAGGAGCAATTAGCCCTCTTGGAAAGCTTGAAAACACAGGCCAATACAATTACTGATGCGCAAGCCAAGAGTGATACATCACAAAGTGAGACAACGAGCGGATTAACAGCCCTCAGTTCACAGTTGCAATCCTTGGTATCAGCCTCTGACAGCGTCAAGGCAAGTTCTGAAGCGAACTCAACAGAAGCAAACTCTGTTAACCAAATCTTTACAAACTTTAATAGCCAAGTTGAATCTGCTCAACAGAGAGGACAAAACCTTTCAGCAGAGGCTTCTGTTTTGATGGGACAATTCGAAGCTGAACTTAATGAGAGTGGAGATTTTGCAAGTTCATTCGCCTCTGTTCTCAATAATGCCTACAGTAATGGCGTTCCAAATGAAGTGCTATTAGACTTCCTTTCAAACCCTGTCTTGCAAAAGACTTCCTCAATCAAAGCGACGACCAATGTCTATCGTCCATTTACATGGATTCTTTTGTTGGAAGTGGTAACTCTCTTTACAGCCTACCTCTTTGCGACACAGGATTTAGCCAAACGCGTCAAGAATCAGTTCAAACTGGACAAACTTTACCATACAGACTTTTTAAACGTAGCCTTGCTCTCTGCACTTGCCCTGCTGATTGGAGTGGTTATCGGATTAGTATCTTACCATCAATTGATGGTTGAGAGCGAGTATGTTCCGATTTGGGTACTTTTAGTGGTGCTCTTTAGCTTCCTATTAACCCAGGGACAATACTTCCTCCTTAAAAATCTCAGAGCTTTAGGGATGGGCTTGATTCTCTTCATGATTATCAGTTTCGTCTATTTATCAAATGCAATCGGGACAACTGTTAACTTGTCAGGATCAACTGCAACCCTAAAATCACTCAACCTCTTATCGGTTCTTGAAAATCAATTGTCTGGTTATTTTGACGGACGAACAGCTAGTCTTCTCTTCGTCCTCTTGACGATTGCTGGTATTATTGCACTTAGTGTGCTTAATACCCTCTTCACATGGCCGAGCGGACAGAAAGCGTCACATACACAAGAAGGACTTTCATGAAAAAAAGTATAGGCTTGATGCTACTCTTAGGACTGTGTCTAACCCTTCCTGTTAAGGCAGATGATTTGGGAGAGTCCCCTCTGATTATCGACAGCAGTCGTCTTGAACAAGATATAGACAAGGGAGACTTGGGCACACAATCTGAGTTGATTCAAGGATTGTTTTCGGAAAAAGACCAAGAACTTCTGGAAATTCAAGAAGATAAAAAACAGGCTGCATTTGAAGCGAATCGACAAGAACTCTTTAAAAAAGGGAATATCAAAGCCATTAATCTTGAAACAATGGACTTGTTTCAAGGTGATTCGGTCATGGTTAACACCAAGGTCGATTCAGCCTATGATTATAAAATGACGGCAGGAACTTGGATTCAAATTGGATATGTAGGACTGGTTCTCTTGACCATAGCTGGAGCAAGTTACCTGTCCTACCGTGTATATATAAGCGAGGGTTAAATGCAAGAACATATCAATATTAGTTTAATCAGAGAGGGTGTCTCAAGGGACTTGCGTATACCAACACGTATTGAAGTACGGACCTTAATCATGGAGTTAAACAAAATTTTTGGCTTACCACTTATGATGCGCAAATGCCAACTACGAGTGGTAAACAAAGGCATTCTACTTGATGAAGGTAAAGTCCTAGCAGATTACCCCGTAACCAGTGGAGATGTGATAGAAATTGAGGAATTTGAATGACAAGGACTGAATTTACATTTGACAAGCAATTGTTCGTGGTGAATAAGGAAACAGACCGTTGGGAGGTGCCAATCAAGCGCTCCGCTATTGCCACACATGACACCAGTGAGTTGTTGTTACTGAATGTGCAGCATCCACTCTTTCTTCCGCTCACTTATCAGGTGGACGCTGACCAAGTGAATTTCAGCTACCAGCTTGAAGAGGATGGCCGGACCTTTACCCAAGCAAAGGCCCAATCTTTAGCGGAAAAGCTCCGTCTATCTTTGAACATTACAGAGTTTCAGACAGCTTTAGACCTTCCGATTTCCTTCTTATTGCATCCTGAGAATGTTTTTATCACAAAAAATGGCCAGTTTCGTCTAGCGCATCGTGGTTTGCCAGGGATTATGGTTCCCTTGACCAAGAGTGAGGATGACTTGCTCCGTCAGGTGAAATGTCTAATCATGACCCTGTTTACCGAAGAGTCCTTCACGGATCTCTATGAGGGAGCGCTAGAAGTGGTTGAGGTTCCTGAATTTTTGAGTCAGTTACGGCAACAGGGGGATTTTAAGAGTTTAACCGATTACCTCAAGGACTTGTACCGTTTGAAATCTCAAGAGGAAGACAAACAGACCTCGCGCGTGTCTAAGCAACAGTTTAAACTGTTCAAGTATGCGTCCATCTGGTCTTCCGTTCTGGCAGTCTTGCTATTAGTGCCTCTGATTTACTTGGTGTTTGTCCGAGGGCCATTTATGCAGAATATGTTGGATGCCGACACGGCTTTCATCAAGCAAGACTATTCGACCCTGATTGATGAATTGGACCATGTGTCACTCGGCAAACTTCCTTATACGCAGAAGTATGAATTGGCAACGGCCTTTGTCACTCTTGAAAATCTCAGCGATGAACAGCGGACCATCGTCCTTAACAATGTAACACTCAAGTCGGATGAACTCTACTTGGATTACTGGATTACCATCGGACGAGGAGAAACGGAGACTGCTGTTGATACTGCCAAGCGATTGGACGATGTCGACTTGATTCTCTATGCCCTGGCTACTCAAATCCAGGAAACGCGTCAAAATTCAACCCTGTCTGGTCAAGAACGTGAAGAAAAGTTGGACGAATTAACCTCTGATTACGAACGTTATTGGGAACAACGGTCTACTAACTTAACCGATTCCTTAGATAAGGATGGAAACAGTGTGGAGACAGAAACATCTGTGACAACGAGTTCAGAAGATGCGACGATGAGTGATGCCTCAACGACGAGTGGGAAATAGGAGGAGATGGAATGGTCACACTTATAATCTATTCCAAGGGGTTTCGTTATGAACTTGTACTCCAAGCCGGTAAGGCTGTCCTTGTTTCCCAAGTCTTTCCTGGTATAACGGATGCAATCACACTAACCCTGAGTGGAGAAGTGGTAGATTTTACCTTTGAAGGAAACCAGGGTCAGATTAGCTCAGGTATAAAACTAGGAGATACTCGAGTCTACCTTCAATCACAGGAAAGACGCGTCTATAAATTACTTCAAAAGAATCAGCTTCTTCTGTCAGATCAGGTCGGTGCAGATATTCAATGGCCTCAGTATCCTTGTCAATTTATCATCCGAAAATCTCAAGATCAGGTTTGGGAACTTCAGGAGCTTTCGGGTCAAATCTATGTTGACAATATTCTGCTGACAGCACCATCGGTTCAACTGAAACTTGGTAGTGAACTGGCCGTAGAAGATAAGAAGATTAAGTTTTATGGAGATGAACTCCACATCCAAGGCGAGGCAAGGGTTTCCCAAGAGCTTTTAGAAGTCGCTCATTCTCGCTATGCCTTTTACGCAGACTACCCTGATTATCACCGTTCTCCTCGGATTATTTATCGTCCTAGTGAGGAGAAGATTACTCTCAATGCGCCCAGTGCGGAGCCTAAACCGCCCCAAGGGGAACTGTTACGAACGATTTTACCTCCTCTGCTCATGGTGACCATGACATTGGTGGTGACCATCTTCCAACCGCGTGGGATTTATATCCTAGTAACGGTGGGGATGTCTATCGTGTCAACGATTTTTGCGGTTCAGTCTTACTTTAAGAACCGTCGCAAGCATAAAGATGAGGTGGCGGACCGGATTCGTTCCTATAAGCTTTATCTGGTGGACAAGTCCATGGAGTTGTCCAAGCTCGATAAGGCCCAAAAGGAAGGTCAGCTCTACCACTATCCGTCTCTAGAGACTCTGGATGCCTTGACGGAGCAATACGACCACCGCATCTATGAAAAGACGCCCCAGCACTTTGACTTTCTCTACTACCGTCTGGGTCTGGGTCAGGTGCCGACCAGTCACCAGCTCAGCTATTCGCAGACGGAACGTTCTGGGGTCAAGGACCCGCTGGAGGTTGAGGGCTACACGCTCTATTCAGACCATCTCTTGATCGATGACATGCCGATTGTGGCCAATCTCAAGCATGGGCCTGTTGGTTATATCGGACCGCGTGACCTGGTCTTGGAACAGCTCCAGCTCATGGTCTACCAGTTGTCGGTCTTCCACTCTTACCACGATGTGCAGTTCATCACGATTCTGCCTGAGGAGGAGAAAGACCAGTGGAACTGGATGCGCTGGTTGCCACATGCGACCCTGCAGGAGATGAATGTCCGTGGCTTTGTCTACAACCAACGGACCCGAGACCAGGTGCTCAATAGCCTCAATCAGATTCTCAAGTTCCGCAAGGCTCAGATAGAAAGCAAGGAAGTGCGGGAGTCGTCGCTCTTTCGTCCCCACTATGTGGTGCTGGTGACGGATGAGAAGTTGATCATGGACCATGTCATCATGGAGTTCTTCACGGAGGATCCAACCGAGCTTGGGTGTTCCCTGATCTTCGTCGAGGATGTCCTCTCCAGCCTGTCTGAGAATGTCAAGACCATCGTGACCATCAAGGACCGCAATACCGGCCAGTTGGTTATCGAAGAGGGGAACCTGGTTGAGAAGGACTTTCGCCTGGACCACTTCCCAGCGGACTATGACAAGGAAAGCCTGCCACGGCGCCTCGCGCCCCTCAATCACTTGGAGAACCTCAAGTCCTCCATCCCTGATGTAGTAACCTTTATGGAACTTTATGAGGCAGAGGACTTTGAAGACCTCCACGTGCCCCAGCGTTGGGAGAAGAACGCCCCTTACAAGTCCTTGGCGGTACCTCTGGGTCTGCGGGGACAAGGGGACATCGTCTCCCTCAACCTTCATGAGAAGGCCCACGGGCCTCACGGTCTGGTGGCGGGGACGACGGGGTCTGGGAAGTCTGAGATTATCCAGTCCTATATCCTGTCTCTCGCGGTTAACTTCCACCCCCACGATGTGGCCTTTCTCCTCATCGACTACAAGGGTGGAGGGATGGCCAACCTCTTTAAAGACCTGCCTCACTTGCTTGGGACGATCACCAACTTGGATGGTGCCCAATCCATGCGGGCCCTGGTTTCCATTAATGCGGAGCTCAAGCGCCGGCAACGGCTCTTCTCCCAGTATGAGGTTAACCACATCAACCAGTACCAGAAGAAGTACAAGCTGGGCGAAGTGCCTGAGCCCATGCCTCATCTCTTCTTGATTTCGGATGAATTTGCGGAGCTCAAGGCCAACCAGCCTGAGTTTATGACCGAGTTGGTGTCGACCGCCCGTATCGGACGGTCCCTGGGGATTCACCTGATTCTGGCGACCCAAAAACCCGCTGGGGTGGTCAATGACCAGA
>NZ_JBHRZV010000049.1:247508-275403 GCF_042649745.1 Streptococcus caprae
CCTCAAGGTGGCTGACCGTCAGGACTCTCAGGAAATGCTTAAGACGCCTGATGCGGCAGACATCACCCAGGCTGGACGGGCCTACCTCCAAGTCGGCAACAACGAAGTCTATGAACTCTTCCAGTCAGCTTGGTCGGGGGCGGATTACCAGCCTGAGAAGGACCAGCAGGGCATCGAGGACCAGACCATCTACGCCATCAATGACCTAGGCCAATACGAGATCCTCAACGAAGACCTATCGGGTCTGGAACAAGTCGAGGACATCCGCCAGGTGCCGAGTGAGCTGGATGCCATCGTCGAGAACCTCAAAGCCCTGACCGAACGTCTGAACATCAAGGCCCTGCCACAGCCCTGGTTGCCACCGCTGGAGGAGAGGATCTATGTGCAGGATTTGCGACCTGAACCCTTCACAGAGCTCTGGGGCAAGTCAAAAGGCTACGTGGCCAAGGTCGGGATTGTCGATATCCCGAGCCAACAAACCCAGCGTGAGCTGGAACACGACTTCGAAAAGGATGGACATATCGCTCTCTTCTCAAGTCCTGGTATGGGTAAATCAACTTTCTTACAGACGCTTGTAATGGATTTAGCTCGCCAAAAGACACCAGAAGAACTTCATTTCTACCTTATTGATTTTGGAACAAACGGATTACTTGGCTTAAGAGAGCTTCCTCATATTGCAGATTATGTCATGCTTGAAGATGTAGAAAAAATAACTAAATTAGCCAAACGTTTAATAGATGAAGTCAGAGAACGTAAAAAGCTATTCGGAAAATACTCTGTTGCTAGTCTATCAATGTATGAGCGTCTATCGGGGCAAAATTTACCTCGCATTGTGTTAATGGTTGATAATTATGATGCCTTGAAAGGGACACCAATTGAAACAATTGTTGATAATCTTTTCTTATTACTCTCTCGTGAAGGTGCAAGTCTAGGTCTATTCATTTGTATTACAGCTGGTCGCCAAGGTGCAATGAGAGCAAACCTTTACACTAATTTTAAACGAAGATTTGCCTTGAAACTTACAGATGAGTCAGAAGCCCGTACTATCGTAGGACGTTCATCTCATGTTTTAGAGGAAATTACAGGTCGTGGTTTAGCCATGATAGATGAACCTGAAATCTTCCAAGTATCTTTACCGAGTAGAGGTGAAGAAATGGTGGATATCATTGAAAGTATACAATCTGAAGCTCGATTTATGTCTGAGAATTGGACTGGGAATACTCCAGAAGGAATTCCGGTAGTACCAGAACAGATTTTACCCGAAGTATTTTTGGAGAGATCCGATACGAAGAAAGCTCTTAATAAACGTGAAATTCCTATTGGAATAGAATTTGAAAATGTTCAACTCATTTCTCTTTCTATGGAGCGGTTTAAACATTTATTTGTTATGACGGAAAAAGAGATTCCAAGGCTGGTTGTCTTTGGTCATCTTCTCAGAATGATGATTGCAACTTATTCAGAATCAAGTATGGTACTACTAGATTTAGAAGATGAATTTGCTCAATATAGTGGCCTTGTCGGTGATTACTATCATAGTGAATCTGAATACAAAGACTATATTGAAGAGCTGAAAGAAATGGTCTTATCTGCACGTCGAGATAAGAGAGAGTTGAATCAAGTGATTGTGATCACTGATTTGTCTGTTTTCTTATCTAAGACAGGTATTTCTGATAATGATTTCATCATGATTTATGAAGAAGGCCAAAAGGTTGGACTGCATTTAATCTACTTTGTCTCAAAAGCTTCTACACAGTTGATGAGTCCAATTTTACGTTATTTAAAAACTAAAGTTGATATCGGTGTTCTTGCTACTAAGTTGACTGGTCAATCTTTCTTTACACGGAGTTCAACGGGTCCTGAACCAGAGTTATTAAATGATGAGATTTATTGGCACCAGAGAGATGCTCAGACAAAATTAAAAATTTCTAGAGAAGAGGACTAATCATTATGGAAGAGAAAAAAATTAATTTAGAAGGATACTTACAGGCTCGAAATGAGCGTAAGGTTGCTATCATATCGTCTATTATATTCTTTATTATATATGCGATTGCAGCGTTTGTTTTAGCGTTTAAAATGGCTAGATACTTTACCTTTTTATCGGTTGGTAATATAACCATTGTTGCTATTACAGTGTTGGTCTTATTGCCACCGATTACCTTGGTTCATCAAGTTGAAAAGCAATGCCCAGAATGGAAACAGGAATCTTCTAAAAAAGTTTCCTTATCGCAAAATTTTATAACAAAAACGTTATTGATTTTTCTAGGATTTGGGTTAGTATTAGCCTTCCTCTTTACCCAAGCCTTGTCTGCTGTTCATGAACCAGCAAAGACAAGTATCTACCATATTCCCAATGACACAACGACTACCATTAGTGAATTGCCAAGCTTAAAAAAAGAGTAGTAGGAGGAAACTATAATGTCGGATGCAACAGACGCTGCCTTATTATCTAGTATAAATTCATTAAAAGATAAACGTGCAAAGTACCAGAGAGTTAAAAATGCTATATCTTCAAATAGTCTAAGTTATAAGCGTAATTTATCTAATTTAAAAAGTTATATTGATCACTGCAAAAATTTGATAGAGTTAATTGATGGCAATGTGGGCTATGCTTATCTGGCTAATTTTCGTTCAAAATTGCAAGAAGATAAGGATACTTTACAAGAATACTATGACTATTGTACAGATGCTAACGCTTCTTTTGTAGACTTATACAATACTCTTGACACAAAAATAAGTCAGTTAAACACATCGATTTCTCAGAAAAAGTCTGCCTACAATGATGGCAAACCATTATGGGAATGGATTTGGTAATTAGGGAGGAACTATGGACAAAAATATTAATACCATTGATAGTCAGTACACGAGTTCAACCGTTGACTATAACGATGCTGATTTATCTACAGTCATTTCAAATTTAAAAGCCACCATTACCAGTTTAGAAAATGTAAAAGCTGGTTTGACTGGGATGGTTGCATATGAGTCTACTTGGAAGGGAAAAAGTAAGGCAACATATGGGGATTTGAAACATTTTTTAACGCTATATCAAGAGGACTATCTCTCAAGCGTAAAAAAATTGAAGGAGACTGCGACAGGTTTAGAAACCTTACTTGAAGATATCCCAAGCGCAACTGTTTTGAAGGAGATTGATAACGCATGATACTAACCCTAGAAGCTATTTACCTTTTGCATCTTTTAAATGGATTTTCAGACCCTTTAGTATTTTTATCTTTGCCTAATCCTGAAAGCCTTGAACTTAAGGAACTCCTTAAAAAAACAGTAGATCAGGGTTATTATGATTTACAAAAGGCGGGCCTACTTGAGGATAATGAGATTACTGAGGAAGGTGCAAAACTAGGCTATTATCTCAAAGAGTATGCAGAAAATGGATATCATTATGCTGTAGATAACGCTTACTTTATTGCACCACAAGTGGATGATTATAAACGGATGTCCGTCGTTATCAAGCAAATTGAAGAAAAGTCATATTTTGTCGATCGCGTGAGTAGTGCTTTATTATGGGCCTACTTGCTAGAAGGTCATAAAATGCTCCATCATATCGAAGATAAGATGAAGGATTATACCTATTATGACTGGAAACCCTATTCACACTTGAGGCTGATGGTCAAGAGTGGTGACAGTGACGGTCTCCGAATAACGACCTTAGTTCAAGGTCAGTTGCTTGATGATACCTTATATTATCTTAATCAAAACAGTTATTATGAGTATGATATGATAGCAGAGCAACAACGCTCTATTGATCATGAGGACCTGTTTCCGAGGCTCATTGAAAAAGGGAAAGTGAGGATATAGTATGGCAGAAGAAATTGCAATCTCCTTATCTGATCAAGAACAAATTATGTCTCATGCTATGACTCTAGTTGAGGAGACCACAAATGCCGTAACAAGTATCTCTGCGGCGATTGAAGCCTACAAGACCTTGTCTAGTCAAGGATCCTTCCATGATATTTATCTAGGTGATGGGAATGATGGTTTTGCTCGTTTTATTCTAAAAGCTCAAGATTTGGTTACGTTGGCCGAGGTTATGTACACCCATGTTGAAACAACCTACAAAACCATGATAGATGTGGATAAGGTACTAGGTGTCCGTATCGCCAACAATTATTATCTTAACAATCCGTCCGCTAGTTCAGAAGAAAAACAGTATATCAGGGATCATCCAGAGGAAGCCTTGAAGGCGATTCAAGAGGCCTATGGGCTTTCTGAGAAACCTTAATAGGAGGATTTATGACAACATATTATAGCAACGAGTCGGACTTTCAAACAAAATCCTCCCTAGATGCTCAGTCTAGTCTTGTGACGACGATGTTAACAGACATTGATGATACCGGTGCGACAGTCCTCTCAGAAGGCCTGTCACATCTGTATGCAGCCAAGGGTGATGCAGTGCTAGGTGCTAATAAGACCAGCACGGCCTTCACAGAGGCAGTCACTCGTGTGGAGACCATGTTAGCGAGTGCAGACCGGATTCACAAGGAGGTCCTTCAAAATATTGACAGTAAACTGGTAAAGGGTTTAGATTTAGCCTTTGAGAGTTTGAACCAAGTCAATAGTAAAAAGAATCCCTATAAAACGGTTAGTAAATATGACCGAACCTCAACCTATACTACCTATGACAGTTCCAGCAACTATAATCTTTATGCTAGTTCAAATTCTTATTCAACCCAAACTATCACGACTAAGGATACCTACACCCTTGATGAGGTATTGGCTACTAGTGGAAGTCCTATTCAGGCTGTAAAGGATACCTATAAGCGCCGTCTCGAGAGTGCCAAGCAGTCTATCAAATCAGCGGATGACCTAAGTCAGGCTAAGATTGATGAGTTATCTAAGATGAGTGATGAGGAACTGTTAGAGACCTTCTATCCACGCATTACTTCGGATAATGAATACAGTCGCATCAAGGCTAGTACTTATCAAGAAGTACACAAGAATGAGTTAGGGATTCTCGAGACTGGTGCGGATATTTTAGCAGGTCTAACCTTTGCCATCTCCACCGTTTTAATCCCGGTTACGGGAGGCGCAACGATTCCCTTGGCCGTAGCGAGTGGGAGTTATGTGATTGGGAGTTCGACCTATTCTGCGGTGACAGGGAATACGATGATTTCTGGTACGCAGTTAACTACGACTGAGCGAGTGATCGCAGGTGTTGAGGCTTTGACGACTCTAGTGACTTTGGGCAGTACGAGTGTAGGGAGTGGTGCGCTCAAGGTTAGTGAGGGGACAGCCAAGGTAATCAACATCACTGGTAAGGTTGGGAACGCAGTTGATGAGGTTTCTGAACTTGGTCAGCTGGGTTATGGGCTTTATAACGGCGATGGTGCGAGTGCGATTTTGAACTACGGAGTCGGTAAGAGCTTGGACATTGGCCTTGGTAAGGTTGCCAAGAACTTTGAGGTTAAGGTTGATGCTTCGACGAACACAGGGAAAGTGGCCCTTGATGGTGTAGATATTCCTAAGGTAAAAAAAGATACTCGAACAACAGTTGAAATTATTGATGAAAAACTACAAGAACTTGGCATGACATGGGCCCGATTTGATGAACTACGTAATACACGAGTTACTGAAATGAATGCAATGGATTATATTAAAATGAAGTATATCCGTGAAGCCATCCCAAATCCGACCGCAGATACCGTGATGCAGAAGATTATGCCTGTGACATCTGAGCATTGGGAAACAGGTGAATTAGTCGATAGTGCTGCGGAAATGTTTAATAGTCCAAAAGCAACTGTTAAAGGCTTTGTTTCAAAACGTGAGGAGGTCAAAAATATCAATAATATTATAGAGGCTATCGAAGGATTGCGTTTAGATTATGAGGGATCACCTTTTGTCGAAACCACTATTGATGCAAATGGTAACCGAGTAGCTGTCCGAGACGTAGATGGAAACCTGGTTTTAAAAACAGATGCCTACTTACGTCTTGTCTATACCACCGAAAATCCAGACTATATGTATATCCCATATGCTAACCAAAACGGAGAAGCTCTCGACGGTGCTGGTAATGTCATTATCAATCCTAATACTGGGAAACCATTTACACTAGATGACCCAGCATCTGGGCACGGTTTCATTAAGTCTGATTCTGGAGAGTACCTTGTTCCAGAGTATCGAGTAAATGGCGAAGCACAGTTAAAACGAGGTTCCCAATTATTCCTACATGTTGGGAATGATAAAGTATTAGTTGGTGAGGTAAATAGGCAGGGAGTAATGATGTATGTAGAAGGAGTAACAGAATGAATCAAAGTTATATTGTTTATAATGGTAAGGTATATACTTCATTTGACTCAACCACCACTGGGTGCTATCTTTTATCAAGTGATGAATCAAAATTGAACGAAGGATACGAGCCATATAAAACAACTCTGGAAATGTTATATAGAAAATTTGTTCCTAATGAAGAAATTGAGCAAAAGTACCAAGTTTATGATATGGCACTCATCGATGGGCGAGAATACGATATTCATAATTATGGGGATAAGCACTTCACTGAGCCAGATTCATTTATTCAGATTAGCACAGATCATATTGAGCTGTTGAAGAAACATAATTGGACCGATGGTGCTTATGTTATCTACGATAAATATGGAACTGAATACGTTTCAGGCAAAATCCCAGCTTCTGAAGTCGCCATCATCCGTCGCCGAAAAATTCTACCAATAGAGGGGAAATAAATGAAACCAATTGTTTTTACTATTACTAGTCAGCGTGCATTGACGATTGGTAATCTACTGCAAAGTGAACTTTTCGAGTGTGCTTCTGTAGCAGCTAAGGATACGAGCAGTCAACCATCTGCGGATTCACTGATTTCTGACTTTGGTTCCGTTCTCTTTGGGGTTAAAGGTCAGTCTAGTTTTGGTTTTCGTCTGTCCTTTGATGGGAAAACCTATCAACTTTCTATCTCACCTTTTGCAACGCCATCTGACTGGACTGGGGCTATCTTTTTTCTCAAGATGTTGCTGGCGATTTTGGAAGCTGACTCCTGCCAACTGCGTGGAATGAGCTACACTGTAGATACGATTGATTCTTTCAATTTCAATTCTATGGTGCTCAATGGAATTTCCACCATTGCCAAGACACTCCAAGAGAACCCGCAAATTCAGCTGGATGGGGTTCATCGTCCAATTTATATCAATCAGCTGTATTTCGGACAGATTGTCCATGTACCTGATGACCAGTTGTTAGTTGGTTATGACCAACGTTTCAAGCTGACGCAGCAAATCAATGCCTATTACTCTGAGCAACAAATCTTCACTATAAAAAGTGAAGAAGAGGAATATGTTTTTCCTGTCAACTATCTTAATAGTGAAGTTCTAACGGTTCTTCCAGCTAAATCTGAGTTGACATTAGAAAATTTACGGCAGTTTGGGGACAAAAAGAATCTGGAAGCTAGACTCTTTATCATAAATTCAGCGGGAAATAAACTAGCAGAAGTTCCTTACAATCAATTCTTAGAATCGCTCTCAGAAGGTATTTTCATGTTAGATGCTAAATACGTTGTTGTGGAACCATTCAATTCTAAACTAGAACAGGTACTATCTCCCTTTAGATGAGATTATATATAAATTAGCCTCCTTGTGAGGCTTTTCTTATAAAGTTAGAAGCTCTGCTATTTCCCTGAAAAAACAACTCCCTTAACCAAATCCTCAAACTCCGCAAGGCTCAGATAGAAAGCAAGGAAGTGCGGGAGTCGTCGCTCTTTCGTCCCCACTATGTGGTGCTGGTGACGGATGAGAAGTTGATCATGGACCATGTCATCATGGAGTTCTTCACGGAGGATCCAACCGAGCTTGGGTGTTCCCTGATCTTCGTCGAGGATGTCCTCTCTAGCCTGTCTGAGATTGTCAAGACCATCGTGACCATCAAGGACCGCAATACCGGTCAATTGGTCATCGAAGAGGGGAACCTGGTTGAGCAGGACTTTAGCCTGGACCACTTCCCAGCTGACTATGACAAGGAAGGCCTGCCACGGCGCCTCGCGCCCCTCAATCACTTGGAGAATCTCAAGTCCTCCATCCCTGATGTAGTAACCTTTATGGAACTCTACGAGGCAGAGGACTTTGAAGACCTCCACGTGCCCCAGCGTTGGGAGAAGAACGCCCCTTACAAGTCCTTGGCGGTGCCTCTGGGTCTGCGGGGACAAGGGGACATCGTCTCCCTCAACCTTCATGAGAAGGCCCACGGGCCTCACGGTCTGGTGGCGGGGACGACGGGGTCTGGTAAGTCTGAGATTATCCAGTCCTATATCCTGTCTCTCGCGGTTAACTTCCACCCCCACGATGTGGCCTTTCTCCTCATCGACTACAAGGGTGGTGGGATGGCCAACCTCTTTAAGGACCTGCCTCACTTGCTTGGGACCATCACCAACTTGGATGGTGCCCAATCCATGCGGGCCCTGGTTTCCATTAATGCGGAGCTCAAGCGCCGTCAGCGCCTCTTCTCCCAGTATGAGGTCAACCACATCAACCAGTACCAGAAGAAGTACAAGCTGGGCGAAGTGCCTGAGCCCATGCCCCATCTCTTCTTGATTTCGGATGAATTTGCGGAGCTCAAGGCCAACCAACCCGACTTTATGACCGAGTTGGTGTCGACCGCCCGTATCGGACGGTCCCTGGGGATTCACCTGATTCTGGCGACCCAAAAACCCGCTGGGGTGGTCAATGACCAGATCTGGTCTAACTCCCGGTTCAAGCTGGCTCTCAAGGTGGCTGACCGTCAGGACTCTCAGGAAATGCTTAAGACGCCTGATGCGGCAGACATCACCCAGGTTGGACGGGCCTACCTCCAAGTCGGCAACAACGAAGTTTATGAACTCTTCCAGTCAGCTTGGTCAGGGGCAGATTACCAGCCTGAGAAGGACCAGCAGGGCATCGAGGACCAGACCATCTATGCCATCAATGACCTAGGCCAATACGAGATCCTCAACGAAGACCTATCGGGTCTGGAACAAGTCGAGGACATCCGCCAGGTGCCGAGTGAGCTGGATGCCATCGTTGAGAACCTCAAAGCCCTGACCGAACGCCTGAACATCAAGGCCCTGCCACAGCCTTGGTTGCCACCGCTGGAGGAGAGGATCTATGTGCAGGATTTGCGACCTGAACCCTTCACAGAGCTCTGGGGCAAGTCAACAGGCTACGTGGCCAAGGTCGGGATTGTCGATATCCCGAGCCAACAAACCCAGCGTGAGCTGGAACACGACTTTGAGAAGGATGGCAACATCGTCCTCTTCTCAGGTCCAGGAATGGGGAAATCCACTTTCCTTCAAACCATTATCATGGACCTGGCCCGTCAAAAGACTCCAGAAGAACTTCATGTCTATCTCATGGACTTTGGGACCAATGGGCTCTTGCCTCTGCGTCGTTTGCCACATGTGGCTGATAGCTTTATGTCTGATGAGGATGAAAAGCTCGTCAAGTTTATGACACGTATCCAAGAGGAAGTCAAACGGCGTAAACAACTCCTCAGTTCACATGCCGTCTCTAATATCACTCTGTATGAACGGATGACAGGGGAGACCTTGCCACGACTCTTCTTAGTGCTGGATGGTTATGAGGCAGTTCGCGAAGCCAAACTCATGAATGAACTGGATGCCTTCCTGCAAAACATCTCTCGAGATGGCTTGTCTGTCGGAATTCAACTCATGCTTACGGCTGGACGTTTTGGGATTATTCGTCCGCAACTCCTAGCTAGCATCAAGACACGGATTTCTTTAAAGCTGATGGATGATAGTGAAGTGAAATCCATCGTTGGACGGACTAGCTTAACCATTGAGGACATCCCAGGACGTGGTTTGATTTCAGTGGATGAACCAGAGAGTTTCCAAGTGGCCTTGGCCGCTAAAACGGCATCTGACCTTGACTTAATCGAAGCCCTTTAAGCAGAGGTTGAGGCCATGAGTCAAGCCTGGACCGGTGAGCGACCAAAAGCGATTCCGATAATCCCTGAAGAGCTTACCTTTGAGGAGTTTAGTCATAAGGCCAGCGTTCAAGAAGCAGTCCAACAAGGACAACTTCCTCTTGGTCTAGACTTCCAAGATGTAGAGAGTGTTGGCATTCGATTAGATCGCTTGAAGCATATCTTGATCTTCGGAGAGCAACGCCTTGCAACCTATCGTGTATTGAAACATTTATTGGAGTTCTCTTTCTCTTTATTTACCAAAAAAGAACTTACTTTAATTGATATGACTGGTGATTTTATCGGTTATCAAACGTTTGTTTCTAATTATATAGAGGTGACACAACTCGAAAATGTAGAACATCAATTATTATTTGAATTAGAAAAACGAAAGAAAACTGGAATACTTACAGACCACTTCATTCTGATTACTGATTTATTAACTTTTATTGAGCAGAGTAAGATATCTTTTAATCAGTTTATGAAGTTGTATCAAGAAGGACCTAAACATGGACTCCATCTGGTGATGTGTTCTCAAAAAACTGAACTGTTAAAGACAGATTTGTTAATTAAGCAGATACGTGAAAATATTAGTACAGCTATTGTGACGCAACGTCTCTATGATCAAGGGCTCGTTCAACATGGGATGAATAGTCGAGAAGAACATTTAAAATCAGATGAAATCTATTACTATGACGAGGGAGTTCTTCAAAAACTTAAAATCAGTAAGCAGGTGATTGAATGAAGAAGATGTTAAAAAAATTATTAATAAGTCTATTAGGAGGAATCATCATGACAGGTATGTTAATAGGTTGCCATCACTCAAAATCGGTTGAAGAGGAATTACAACCTATGTTTGAGATATTGGATAAGCAGGAAATTGAATTAAATAATGTTAGCTTGATAAAAGACTCTTTTCATGTTTATAATGTTAATCAGAGCATATCTTTTCTTCAATTTAATTTAGAGGATAATTTAGACAACTCCTTGTCAGGAACTTTTTTTAAAGAGAATTCTGAAGAGAGAGTAGAGGATAAAGTTTTATATACCAATAATGAATTACATTTCGAGTCACTGGACAATCGTTCTGAGAAATTATTTTTTCAAGAATTTCATTTTTCCAAGGAATATTTTAAAAGTTTGCAAAATGAGGGAGAATCAGACTCTGTTGAACGATATGAAAAAATCATAAAATATCGGGAAAAGATTCATTCAACATACAGTAAGAAATTAATAAAAGAATATTCTTTGTCTAAAGATAGCGATATTACAGTAAAAGTTGAAAAATTGAGTGGAGAATCTACGAATTTTAGATACATATTGACTTATTCTTTATATGATGCATCGGCCTCAATTGAATTACGGAGAATTTTAGTAATAAAAATGGAGGAACAATAGTGTTAAATGAAGAATCATTAAAAAGACGTATAAATGTTTCTGCCGAGATATCGGATTCGGTATATGAGTTTGAAAATTATTACACTTCTAGTCCTAAGGATGGACTATTAAGTGAAGAGGATAAAAATAATTTTCTTCTAAAATTGGAAACTGAGATGGTTGAAAGAAACGCCTCTCTCCCCTCTGGTACTCACCTAGTTGATTACCACTATGATGAGCGTTTGGGGGTTGCGGCTATCGCGGTGGCAGATGATGTGACAGGAGAGACTTATATCGCCTATGCGGGAACGAACGTAAAGGCTGATGGTCTAAAAGATGTTGCCGCTGATGGTGCTATTGGTTTAAATAATAGTATCTATCTTAGAAATGTAGAAAATAGTGCGACGTCATTTTATGAACGAGTCCAACGGACGGGCGCAAATATCACAGTTACGACAGGACATTCTTATGGAGATTTCTTGGCAACACGAACGGCAATCGTTGAACAGACACCCTATAAATTCGGTTACCAAGGTGCTCCTCAATCAGTTAGTACTGCAACCTATTTTGAACTGTTTTATGATAGTCTTATTGAAGAAGGTTACTATACCAAGGCAGAGTCAGATCGGTTAGTTGTGCTGGCTCAGGCAGAAGATGCTAGAGTCAAGGAGTTAATTACTAACTACTCTGGTTATGCCGTAACATTTTCAACAACAGCTGATGTTTTGACAAATGCTTTGTGGGAACAAGGAGAGGGTGAAATCGGTTTTGGGGGGCAAGCAGTTGTGAATGGGAGGAATGTCGAGCCCCTTGCTAATGGTTTGTTGAAATTAGCCTCATCCATATATGATAATACAGAGCTTAAACCGATTTATGTTGGTAATGTCATTGCTATCGATGTCCCTATTCAACATGATATGACAGCCTACAAAAATAGTATGGAAACCATGTACTATACGGAAGTAGCAGTATTTACGGAATTGAATAGTGTTGACTTTAACAGGGATGGCTCTGCAGAATTTCTGTTATCTCCAGAATATTTATCCAATACCTCTATTATTCCAGCTTGGTCAATGCTTGGCTTAGGAAGTGAGCTAAGTTTAGATACTGGTGCCTTAAGAGCTATTTCAACTAACCTTTCTGTAATTTCTTCATTTTTATCAGACCTTTATGTCTTAAATAGTCAAGCTTTAGTTGCAAATCAGCTAGTGATGGATGGAGTTGGTCAGCGTAAAGAAAGCTATAAAACCCTTATTTCAGATTATTTAGAATCTATTAGCTTGATTCAAGCGGTTAAAGATATAGATTCTGCTTATGGTGAGATTGTTGATTTAATGCCAACTCTATCGACAGTAATGGACTATAGCACTTATGATTTTTCACAACGTTTTGATAATTTAGGTGGGAGTTTATTTTATAGCTGGTATAAAGCTAATGGTTCCTCTTGGAATTATGGATCAGTTGTGGGTGCGATAGATACGTTACAATTATACTCAGGTTTATTGAATACTGTGGGAAGTAATAACTCAGACGCTCAACCAAGTTTGTTAGCAGGAATGTTTTCGTTAGGAACGCAGACAAATGTAGCTAGTAAGGGTGAGAAGTTATTGAACTCCTTCGAAGATGAAATTGAAGCTGTGACCAAGGGGTTAGGTAACAGAAGTGGTTATCAGGATGCTATTCCTCAAGCTATCAATGAAGTTCTTGAAGCCATACATCAAAATCTTCAAACATTAATTTTATGTGTTGACTACACTGTTTCTGTGACAAATACAATTATCACCTCAATGGAGGCAACGGATACTGCTCTTGCAGAGAAGATCACGACTCTGGATTTATCTAGTGTACCTAATGTAGATACTGTAGTCTATGGAGATTACTCCTCGTTTTTAGAGGTGACAGGGGTATTTGATGATATGAAAGTTATCAAAGCCTATGACGATCAAATTGATAAAAAGTCTAGTGAGTTAGCTGGTGTCATGTCAACGGAATTTACGTCATACTTGAACGAAGTCTCATCTGAAATTAGCTCTACTAATACAGTTTTATCTGGTGTTAGTGGTCAATGTGATAAGCTAATTTCTCAAATGGCTGATGATGTATACTATAAAAAATGGGGAGAGAAGGAAAAACATTTTTATGGAAACGTCGGAAGTTTCATTAGTATTTCGAGTACTATTAATTCGTTGAAATATGAAGTCTCTGTCATTGATACAGAACTAACAAAAGCCTCAACGACGATTAATACGACTGTGTCTTCTTTGGGGAATTTGTTTGAGCCATTCCGAAAAGGAGCGGAGGAAGCAATCTATGGCTTAAATGGACTGGAAGAGATTTTGAAATCACAAAAAATGATTTTAGAAGTTTTAGAAAATTTAAAAACTAGATTTACGGATATGCAAACTCAATTACTACAGAATAAAGGAGTTGCCGTTGAGGCACTAGGTTCAAAGATGAATGAAATTATCTCAACGATGAGTAATTCAGAGAAACTAATTGATGATTGCTTTGGAGAATAGGATTAACGCCTTCGGGCGTTTTTCCATAATGTCAAAGATATGGCAAAAGATATAGCATATGATTTGATTGATGACTCTGTTGGAACTGTAAAAAAGCTGGGAAAGCGATAATAAAAACGGTTGATGATGTCGTAGGTTCAGTTTCAGACGGCCTTTCGGATTGGATGAATGGTGCAGCTGATACTGTTGGTGGTTGGTTCGGATAGTGAGGTAAACATGAAAAAAACAATATTTAATGCTTCATTTGAGGAAAGTGTCAATCTGGTGAAGGACGAGTATATTGAGTTATTGCATATAGAGGCGGATAAAAAGAAAATAATAAAAAAAATACTTGGTGGATTATTTATTTTGTTGCTTATGCTTATTTTTCTTGTTATTAGTTATTTTTTAGATAAAGAGCATTTAAAATTTTTAGGGATGAGTCCGATTTTTCCAACATTTATATTTTTAATATTTGGAATTCTATATTTTTGTTTATATATTTTAGATATCTTTAAAATAAGAAATAAAAAAATATTAAGTTATTATTTCTAAATGAAAAGGTTTTCAATTCTTTCGTTTTTATTTGGGTGTCAGGCATTTGTGTTTTCAACTTCTCTCACTTCTTCAATAATAAAAGGAATTTGGTCTTTCATAATATACGGAATTCTTATTATATTTGTTTTGGTTGAAAGATACTTTTCAATCAAAAATTCTATTTTAAAAATGATAAATCATACAAAAGAGTCTAAGTTTTCAGTTTTGCAGGCCTCTGAACATTTTGCTAAATTTTCAAAGATCTATGGTGGTTTAATAATTGGCTTAATAGCATTACTGAGATTTTTTTCTCTGCTAATTTTAATTCAAATGATTTATTTAGATCAATTTGTATATTGTTTTTACCTTTCATGGTTTTGTTAGAGATTTATTTTACATTAGCTTTATGGGAAGATAACTTCCAAGGCTATTACATTGAAAAATATATGGAAGAGTATCGTCAATTATTGAACTATTCAATCAAAGATTGGTATGGTCCTAAGTCTAAGAAGTATAAGGAAGAGAGTTGTTCGAACAGTCAGTAGAGTTTTTCAAAGTGGCTATCCTAACGCCTTCGGGCGTTTTTCCATATCTTAGATCTTTAGAGTTGCCCTTTCTTTCATGGTATAATAAGCCTATCAACAGTCCTTTGAAAACTCTATATAAGGCTCTGCTATTTTCCAAAACCTACAACCAAGTAGGAGAGTGACATGGGATTGCTTATGATGTGAAAACAAGACAAGGATTTATGACGAATCCGGCAGTTGCTTTAAATCGACGGCTTGTAGCCTCTGCTCAATTCTCTATCTGGCTGTAGCCTTCTGGTCCTGTAACGTGGCCTTTCCTGCATCGGCTAACAGGGGTGGTGGGATGGAAGTGCCCCAGTCTCGGCTTGGTTTGATGGATTAGGTTCAGTGTTTAGTTAAAGGTAAAATGTATGAAAATCAAATTAGGGAGCTATTTTGTCGTCGGTGGTTTTGGTCAGAAGTCTGTTTTTATTAGCAAAGATTACAAATTGCCCTATTATGTCAGCACCAAAGAGCTTGAAACAAAAGGTGCGGGCTTATCGACTCCTGCGGGAGCTACGTTTGCAGTGACGGTACTGCTACGTTATATTGATTTGCAAAACAGACAAGCTAATTTATTTTTATTAGTGCTTGGGCTTCTAATGATCTATTTTTCGGTTGAGTGGATTTTTAGAGGTTTAAAAATCGCTGGTTTTGAAATTTGTTCCTGCTCTGCTATTTCCTACAGAATACTGAAAAATTCCCTTGTTTCCCATGAAAGATATGCTATAATAAAACTATTGTATTACAAGAGGGAAACAAAAGATGAAAAAGTGGTCTAGTTTGCTAGTCTGTATGGCGATGATGCTGGTTCAGCCAGTGGTTCTAGCCGATGAATTGATGGATATTACAAGGGCAGCCGGTTATGAGGTTAGTGATGTGAATCGTCCCAAGGCTTCTATTGTGATTGAAGGGATCACGGGCGAAATTTTATGGCAGGATAATATCGATGAGCAACGAGACCCTGCTAGTATGAGTAAGGCTATGACGCTTTATATGGTTTATGAGGCCATGGAACAGGGGCTCTTCTCTGAAGATACGGTTGTGACAGCTACTCCGACAGATCAAGCTATTGGGAGCATCTATGAGATTTCCAATAATAAAATTATTGCGGGAGTTGATTACACGGTTTCTGAGTTGATTACCATGACCATTGTACCGTCGTCGAATGTGACGACCTTAATGTTGGCTCGCTTAATTGAACCAGATCCAGATGTCTTTTTAGATAGGATGAATGCTAAGGCTGAGGAGCTGGGGATGAGCAACACCACTTGGAATACGGCCACGGGAGCGATTGCATCAGCTTTTCAGGGCTATTATGCTCCAACACGTTATGATAATTCTTTGCCCAACCAGACAACAGCACGGGATTTAGGGACGCTCATTTATCAGTTTACAACCAAGTATCCGCAGGTTCTCGAGCATAGTCAGGGCACCTTTGTGACGGTTAAAGCTGGGACTCCATACGAAGAGACTTTTCAATCCTACAACCATTCCATGCCCGAAGATCCTTCTTATGGCTTGGAGGGGGTCAATGGCTTTAAAACGGGTTCTAGTCCGAGTGCTGGATTTAACTGTATCGTGACAGCAGACCGCGATGGCCAAAAGCGTATTGCTATTATCATGGGGGTCGGTGATTGGTCTGATCAAAATGGAGAATACTACCGCCATCCTTTTGTCAATGCTTTGTTGGAAAAGTCTTATACCGACTACCAATATGGCCTTGTCGCAAAAGCGGGAGAACAAGAGATTGATGGGAAGACCTATGAATTGAATACGGATTTTTATGGCGTTTCTTCTAAGGAAAGTCAACCATCCTTACAGGTCACTGACGGTCAACTTTCTGTCGCAAATGGCTTAGAGACCTTAAATGCTACCATTAAAGATGGTACTAAGATTGAGGAAAAACCTGCTAACGTTGTAGAGGCAGTCAAGTCCATTGTTAAAAAGCCTGGAAATAAAAAAGCCTGGTACCATCTTCTGTATGATAAGGGGCTAGTCCTCATTCCCCTATTTGGGATTCTCGCCTTACTAGTTGTTCTTGAACGCAAGAGTCAGCAAAAGCGTAAGGAAAAACGTCAACGTCCTTAACTAAAAATCGGGCTTCGTGCTCGATTTTTTCTGCCTTTACTAAGGACTTTTTTCTCAAAATTTGTTACAATGGCAAAAAGAAAAGGACTGTTGATGCAGTGTTAAAAATACAACTCTTAAGTGAGATGGAGACTATCAACAGTTAGAAAGCAGGTAAGTATGGAACGTGCGATTTTTGCAGGTGGATGTTTCTGGTGTATGGTGCACCCCTTTGAAGAGATGGATGGCGTTGCCTCAGTCCTCTCAGGTTATACGGCGGGTCATGTGCCAAATCCGACCTACGAGCAGGTCTGCAGCAAGACCACTGGTCACACGGAGGCTGTGGAGATTATCTTTGATCCGGAAAAGATTTCCTACCAGCAGTTGGTGGAGATTTATTGGGCCCAGACTGATCCGACCGATGCCTTTGGGCAATTTGAGGACCGCGGAGACAACTATCGCCCGGTGATTTTCTACACAACTGATGCTCAAAGGGCCATAGCAGAGCAGTCCAAGGCAGACTTGCAGGCTTCTGGACGTTTTGACCGACCGATTGTGACGACCATTGAACCAGCTCAGCCATTTTACCCGGCAGAGGACTACCATCAGGCCTTTTACCGGAAGAGTCCTCAGCGCTACGCTCTTAGCAGCCAACGCCGCAAGGCCTTTCTCGAGGAGAATTGGACATGAGACGCTCATTTTACGAATGGTTGATGAACCAACGCAACTCCAAATCCAATGCGCCAGTAGCTATCCTGGCTGACTTGGTCTTTGAGGAGTCCGACTTTCCCAAGCATACGGACGATTTTGACAAGGTTAGTAGATTCTTGGAAACAGATGCTAGCTTTGCATTTTCTATGGGTGACTTTGATCAGATTTGGCAAGATTATTTGGAGCATTGAAAATTTTACAGAGAAGGAGTATTGTGATTGCAAGAATTTTCAGTTGATATCAGTCTCACACATCCGGATGATGTGCTGAGTTTGTTTGGGACTAATGAGCGCCACCTCAAGTTAATCGAGGAGAATTTGGCGGTTATTATCCATGCTCGAACAGAACGGGTTCAAATTTTAGGAGATGATCAAGCAGCTGTTGAGACAGCACGTCTGACCATTGAAGCTCTCAAGGTCTTGGTGGGACGTGGTTTGGTGGTCAACACCTCTGATGTCGTGACAGCTCTGTCCATGGCCCAAGGCGGAAACATTGATAAGTTTGTCGCACTCTACGAAGAAGAAATCATCAAGGATAATGATGGCAAGCCGATCCGCGTCAAAACTCTAGGTCAGAAAGTTTATGTGGATAGTGTCAAAAACCATGATATCGTCTTTGGGATTGGACCTGCCGGGACTGGGAAGACCTTCCTGGCAGTGACCTTGGCAGTGACGGCCCTCAAGCGTGGTCAGGTTAAACGGATTATTTTGACCCGTCCAGCGGTGGAAGCAGGTGAAAGTCTCGGCTTCTTGCCTGGCGACCTCAAGGAAAAGGTAGACCCTTATCTGCGCCCTGTCTATGACGCCCTCTATCAGATTTTAGGAAAAGACCAGACGACCCGTCTTATGGAGCGGGAAACCATTGAGATTGCCCCTCTAGCCTACATGCGGGGGCGGACCCTGGATGACGCCTTTGTCATCCTCGATGAAGCGCAGAATACAACCATTATGCAGATGAAGATGTTTCTGACCCGTCTGGGGTTTAATTCTAAGATGATTGTCAATGGAGATATCAGTCAGATTGACCTGCCTCGCAAGGTCAAGTCAGGCTTGATTGACGCTTCTCAGAAACTTGGGCACATTAAACAGATTGATTTTGTGCATTTTTCTGCCAAAGATGTTGTCCGTCACCCAGTCGTGGCTGATATTATCAAGGCTTACGAGTCTGAAGAAGTGGAAAAAACTCAGGAAGAAACCCCAGATACCCCTGTTTCTGGCTTGACCCAGTATGAGGTTATTGGAGAACTGCCTAAGGAAGACTAATTATCAAAACTAAAGATTTCAAGTTCAAGGTGCTTAACCGCACTCATTTGAAGTTAGGAATCTAAAAAAGAGCCGTTTGGCTCTTTTTCTTCTTGGCGATTATGGCACGAGTCTGTCATTACGAATATGACTGATAAAGCTTTGCTTCTCAGCAGCAAATAGGTCGTTTGCCTCCAACATGTCCTTGAGGAAGTAGTAGCGACTGTTACCGTGCTTGGTCCCAGCTAGGGTTTGGACCAGCGGTGACAGTTGAGATAACTCAAGAATGGTCCCGTCCTTCTGGATAATCTCAATCTGAGTTCGCGGATTTTTGACCTCGGGCCGATAAATATCGTAGGGGAGGTCGAAATTATTATGAACAGCGGTATAGTAGGCAGGATCAAAGCCGACACTGGCGACGATTTGGTCTAGGGATAATAGCAGAGCTTCCTGGCCGGCTTCAAAAGTAGCAGACTTGAAAATCTTCCGGTTGACGAAGCGGTCTGCCAAATCAGACAAGATAGGGTCTGGACTGGTCATCCAGGTTTGGAAATAGGTGTTCATCACCCCGTCATCTAATTTGAGATAGTCCGATAAGGTATAGGCCTGTCTAAAAAATGGCAAGAGATTGGGAGAGGTTAGTTCAAAATAAGCAGTCTGCTCCTCAAAGAGGGCCTTGGCCCGGTCCAGTAACTTTTGCAAGAGAACTTCAATGGCACGACTGGCTGGATGAAAATAAACCTGCATGTACATCTGGTAGCGACTAACGAGATAGTCCTCAACCGCATGCATTCCGGACTGACTAAAGACGATACCAGTCTCCACAGGCATCATGGACTTGAGGATACGGGTCAAATCAAATTGACCGTAGTTAACGCCTGTATAATAGGAGTCTCTTAGCAGGTAATCCATGCGGTCCGCATCAATCTGAGAGGAAATTAACTGGACGACCTGAGGATTGGGGTAGGTATGGTTGATGACGCTGGCTACCTTCTGGGGAAAATCGGGAGACACACGAACCAGAACCTGATAGACTTCGGTCTCTGGATTGGTGATAATAGCTTGAGTCAAGGCCTCGTGGTCTGTCCCAAATAGCCGTTCAAAGGTGTGGGAATAAGCACCGTGGCCAACATCGTGAAGGAGGGCACCAGCCATGGTGACCAGATTTTCCTCAGCCTTCCAAGTCTCTGGATAAACCTGCTCAAAGCGTTCGACCATTCGACGAGCGATATTATAGACACCTAGGCAGTGGGAAAATCGACTGTGCTCACCCCCGTGAAAGGTGTAGCTGGTTGTTCCCAGTTGTTTAATGCGGCGGAGGCGTTGAAATTCTTTGGTATTGATTAAATCGTAGATGATAGGATCTTTGACCATGATATCCATGTGGATAGGGTCACGAAAAATTTTTTCTAACATAGCCCTATTATAGCAAGCTGAGTCTGATAATGCCATGAAAAACCAGTACAAAAAGACATTTCAAGCAGGCTAACTTGGTCAGCACTGCTATTTTTTGATAAAATAGAAAAAAAAACGAAAAAAGGAATGCGGATGAAAATACGGTTAACCAATGAAATTGACCTCGGGGGTCAGATGGAAGTTGTCGATCAGATTTTTCCGGTCGATGTGACAGAAAAAGCTGGGAAAATCTACTTGGTCTACACAAATGACGAGGGTGAAAAGGTTATTCTTAAGTGTGATGCAGAGGAGATGACCATGACACGCTACTCGGAGCCAAAGACAGTCATGCGGTTCCATCGAGACCAGGAAATGCTGGTAGCCCTGCCGACACCTATGGGCATGCAGTACCTGGTGACAGACACCAAAACCTATAGCTTTGAACCGAATGAACAAAACCTGAGCCTGTCCTACGATCTTAAGCAGGAAGAAAGTAATGGGATTTTTGCCTCCTATCAGTTAGAAATTAGCTGGGGATAGGTGTTTATTTAGGTTGAAAAATCTGGTTTTAGAACACTTTTCCTTGAAAAAAATTCTAAATTTGTTATAATACATAGTATCTCAAGGGAGTAGCAGACAGCTGGCGCAGAGCGTTAGCTGTGGTGGTGTCGTCAATCCGAAAGCAATTTCCGGCATCACCTTAAACAGCGAGACTTGTTTTAATAAAAACAGGTCTCTTTTTCTGTAAAAAGGGACCGGAAGGAGTATATTTTGTCACAAGAACAAAAGCGCGACGCTTTTTACACACAGAGTGAAAGCGATGTTTTAGAAGCCTTGGGCACCTCTAAAGAGGGCTTGAGCAATGACCAGGTCAAGGAGCGTTTGGCTTCTTACGGCCGCAACGAATTGGAAGAGGGTGAAAAACGTACGGTCTTCCAAAAATTCTTAGACCAGTTCAAGGATTTGATGATTATCATCCTCTTGATTGCGGCAGCGCTCAGTGTTGTCACTGAAGGAATGGAGGGCCTTGCGGACGCTATCATCATCTTGGCCGTAGTTGTTTTGAACGCTGCCTTTGGAGTTTACCAAGAAGGCCAAGCAGAAGCAGCCATTGAAGCTCTTAAAAACATGTCTTCCCCTGTTGCCCGCGTCCGTCGTAATGGCCACGTGATCGAGGTGGATTCTAAAGACTTGGTGCCTGGGGATGTGGTTATGTTAGAAGCAGGTGACGTTGTTCCTGCCGATATGCGTCTTTTAGAAGCTAATTCCCTAAAAATCGAAGAAGCAGCCTTAACAGGGGAATCTGTTCCGGTTGAGAAAGACTTGGCAGTTGAGTTGGCGGCAGATGCCCCAATCGGTGACCGTGCTAACATGGCCTACCAGAACTCAAACGTCACTTACGGTCGTGGTTCTGGTGTCGTAACCAATACTGGTATGTATACTGAAGTGGGTCATATCGCAGGCATGTTGGCGAACGCTGAAGAGAGCGATACACCGCTTAAACAGAGCCTCCACCAATTATCTAAGGTCTTGACCTATGCGATTTTGGTCATCGCAGCCATTACCTTTGTTGTCGGTGTCTTTGTTCAAGGGACACCGCCACTGAAAGGCTTGACGGTTGCCATCGCCCTTGCGGTTGCAGCCATTCCAGAAGGTCTTCCAGCCATCGTTACCGTTGTCCTTTCTTTGGGGACCAAGGTTCTCGCTAAGCGAAACGCCATCATCCGGAAACTCCCTGCCGTTGAAACCCTTGGTTCGACAGAAATTATCGCGTCTGACAAGACCGGTACTCTGACCATGAACCAAATGACGGTTGAAAAAGTCTACACCAACGGTCAACTGCTCAATTCATCTGAAGCTTTTGCGGCAGATAACAACACCCTGCGTGTCATGAACTTTGCCAATGATACTAAGGTTGACCCTTCTGGTAAACTCATCGGTGACCCAACGGAAACAGCACTTGTCCAATTTGGTCTAGACAAGAACTTCGATGTTCGTGAGGTCTTGGAAGTTGAGCCACGTGTGGCAGAATTACCATTTGACTCTGTTCGTAAGCTCATGTCTACAATTCATCGTCAAGCGGACGGCCGTTACTTTGTAGCGGTGAAGGGTGCCCCTGACCAACTCCTCAAACGCGTAACGCAAATTGAGGAAAACGGCCAAGTTCGTCCGATCACAGATGCAGATTGTCAAGCTATCTTGGCCGTTAACAAGGACTTGGCCAAACAAGCTCTTCGTGTCCTCATGATGGCTTATAAGTATACTGATAGTGTGCCAACCCTTGAAACAGAAATCGTTGAAAATGATCTTGTCTTTGCTGGTTTGGTCGGTATGATTGACCCTGAGCGTGCTGAAGCTGCAGAAGCCGTACGTGTCGCTAAGGAAGCGGGTATCCGCCCAATCATGATTACTGGTGACCACCAAGATACAGCAGAAGCGATTGCGAAACGTCTCGGAATCATCGATCCAAATGACACAGAAGACCATGTCTTTACTGGCGCAGAGCTCAACGAGCTTTCTGACGAAGAATTCCAAAAAGTTTTCAAGCAATACTCTGTTTACGCCCGCGTATCACCAGAGCACAAGGTACGTATCGTAAAAGCCTGGCAAAATGATGGTAAGGTCATTGCCATGACGGGTGACGGGGTCAACGACGCACCAGCTCTCAAAACAGCCGATATTGGTATCGGTATGGGGATTACAGGAACAGAAGTTTCCAAAGGTGCTTCTGACTTGGTCCTTGCCGATGACAATTTTGCCACCATCATAGTAGCGGTTGAAGAAGGTCGTAAAGTCTTCTCGAACATCCAAAAGACGATTCAGTACTTGCTGTCTGCCAACATCGCAGAAGTCTTGACTATTTTCCTTGCAACCCTCTTTGGATGGGATGTCTTAGAGCCTGTCCATCTCTTGTGGATCAACTTGGTAACCGATACCCTTCCAGCGATTGCGCTTGGTATGGAACCAGCTGAACCTGGTGTCATGAGTCACAAACCTCGTGGTCGTAAGTCTAGCTTCTTCTCAGGTGGTGTTTTTGGTGCGATTGCCTACCAAGGTCTCATGCAAGGTATCTTAGTGCTGGGTGTCTATGGTTATGCCATTACCAACCCCGTTCATGTTGGAGACAACCATGCCATCCACGCAGATGCTTTGACCATGGCGTATGCAACCCTCGGTCTCATCCAGTTGGTACATGCCTTCAATGTCAAGTCTGTTTACCAATCTGTCTTTACAGTTGGACCGTTCAAGAACAAGACCTTCAACTGGGCTATCCTTGGTTCCCTTGCCTTGTTGCTGGCAACCTTGACCATTCCAGTCTTGGAAAAAATCTTCCACGTGTCTCACTTGGAGGTGCACCAATGGGCTGTTGTCCTTGTTGGTAGCTTACTTGCCTTTGTCATCGTTGAAGTTGTGAAAGCTATCCAACGTGCACTTGGCATGGACAAGAATGCGATTTAATCAGTTTAGAAAAGTTGAGTTTAGCTCAACTTTTCTTTATTTTTATGGAAAGTAGAATTATTTTGCAGTCAGAAGTCCCTATGTTATCAGTTTTATTTAGAGAAATCGAAAATAAGTTTTTGAAAAACATTGCAAATCACTTGAAAAAAATTTTTTATGTGGTATACTTAACCAGTAAACCGTTAACTGGTTAAAAATACTTAAAGGAGTTTTCTCATGAAAAAGAAATGGCTAGGTTTAGCTGCGACAGCTGCCTTGACTCTAGGACTTGCTGCTTGTAGTTCAAGTCAATCAAGTACTAAAGAAGATGATAAATTAGAAGTTGTTGCTAGCTTCTATCCGATTTATGAATTTACGAAAAACATCGTTGGTGAAGAGGGTAATGTTGAACTGCTTATCGGAGCAGGTACCGAAGTGCATGGTTTTGAACCATCAACCAAAGACATGACCAAAATCCAAAATGCGGATGCCTTTGTCTATGATGATGAAAATATGGAAACTTGGGTTCCAGATATTCAAGAAGCTATTGATTCTGACAAGGTTAATTTCGTCAAAGCAACAGGAGATATGCTTTTGATGGCTGGAACTGAGGAAGAAGGTCATGACCATAATCATGGCGAAGAAGGTCACCATCACGAGTTTGATCCGCATGTTTGGTTGTCGCCTACTCGTGCCATTACTATGGTAGAAAACATCCGAGACAATCTCTCAGAAGCTTATCCTGACAAGGCTGAGACCTTTAAGACCAATGCAGATGCCTACATCAAAAAGTTGGAAGAGTTGGACAAGGAGTATTCAAGTGCTCTGTCAACAGCTCAACAAAAGAGTTTCGTGACTCAGCATGCTGCCTTTGGTTACTTGGCTCTTGATTATGGATTGACACAGGTTCCAATTACAGGGATTTCTGCAGATACAGAGCCGACCGCTCAACGCTTAACAGAGTTGGTTAAGTATGTCAAAGAATACGAAATCAAGTATATCTACTTTGAAGAAAATGCCTCTTCAACAGTGGCGAAGACCTTGGCTGATGAGGCTGGTGTTAAAACAGCAGTCCTTAATCCGCTCGAAAGCTTGACCAACGATCAAATGAAGGCCGGGGAAGACTATTTCTCAGTGATGCGCTCAAACTTAGAAGCTCTGCAATTGACTACAAATGTTGCTGGTAAGGCTATCCAACCTGAAGAAGATACGACCAAAACTGTAGCTAATGGTTACTTTGAAGATGCTAATATCAAGGATCGTACCTTGTCAGATTGGACTGGTGAATGGCAATCAGTCTACCCTTACTTGCTTGATGGCACCTTGGACCAAGTCTGGGATTATAAGGCTAAAAAATCCAACGGTAGCATGACTGCTGCGGAGTACAAGGACTACTACACGACTGGTTACAAGACTGATGTTGAAGCTATCAATATCGACGGTGACAAGAATACGATTGAGTTTGTGCAAAATGGCAAGAGCCATAAGTTTACCTACGAATACGTTGGCTATAAGGTCTTGACTTATAAAAAAGGTAATCGTGGTGTCCGCTTCCTCTTTACAACCCAGGATGAGAATGCGGGTGAATTTAAGAACATTCAATTCAGTGACCATGGAATTGCTCCGCAAACAGCTGAACACTTCCACCTTTTCTGGGGTGCTGAAGACCACGAAGTTCTCTTTGAAGAAATGGAAAACTGGCCAACCTACTATCCAGCTGATTTGACTGGCCACGAAATCGCTCAAGAAATCGTTGCTCACTAATGACTCTCCTAAATAATAAATGCTACTCGAAAGGGTGGCATTTTTTGCTGAGAAAAATAAAATTCAGTCCTAAGACCGATGAAAAGCATGTTATACCAAGCTATAATAAAATCATCCTTAAAAATTTCTTTTCATAAAAATCTCCCATTTTTAGCCAGCCTTAGCTGGTTTTTTATATTTGAAAATCGCTTGAAAATTTTCAGAATTTTCGATAAAATATGATTAATATTTTTATTAGAGAGGTTATAGAGATGGCAGAGCAGAAGAAAGAAGTTGGTCATAATTTTCTAGCTAAGTTAGGGAAAAAGAGGTTGCGACCAGGCGGGATTGAAGCGACAAATTGGCTGATTGACCAAGCCGACTTGTCTGCTGATAGCCGAGTGCTTGAAGTTGCTTGTAACATGTGTACAACTTCCATTGAACTAGCTCAGCGTTTTGGCTGTCAGATTATAGCAGTTGATATGGATCCTAAGGCCTTGGAAAAGGCAAAAACAAACGTTGATCAGGCTGGTTTGACGGATAAGATTACCCTTCATCAAGCCAATGCCATGAAATTACCCTTTCCAGATAATAGTTTCGATGTTGTTATCAATGAAGCTATGCTGACCATGTTACGCGGGCAGGCCAAGTCTAAAGCCATTCAAGAATATCTACGTGTCTTAAAGCCAGGTGGGAAGCTACTGACTCATGATGTGACCTATCTCGACCCTAAGATGACGACGGTTTTGGCTAATTTGAGTCAGACGATTCATGTCAATGTTGAGCCCCTTCACCTAGATGCCTGGCAGGAGTTGTTCAAGTCCAATGGCTTTATTCAAGTGACTGCCAAACATGGGCCAATGACACTGATGTCAATCCCAGGCATGATCCGTGATGAGGGGCTATTTGGGACTCTCAAAATTACCTACAATGGACTTAAGAAAGAAAACCGCCAACAGTTCCTCTCTATGTGGAAATTTTTTGATGGTGCCAAAGCCGATTTAAATTATATTGCGGTATGTAGTGAAAAATAGAGTGAGAAGATTGGAGTAAAACGGCTTCAATCTTTTTTCTAAAAATGGGATTTCTCCTTGTAAACGGTTGACAAATTCAGATGAAAGGGATATAGTATATATAAAGGTTAATATATCAATTAAAAAGGAGTTTGACATGGTACTTACCGAAAACAAGCGTCGTCTCATGGAGCAATTATCAACTGGATCTGGCATCATTTCAGCCTTGGCCTTCGACCAACGTGGAGCCTTGAAAAAAATGATGGCCAAGTATCAACCTGAAGCACCAACACGTGAACAGATTGAAGAACTCAAGTCTTTGGTTTCTGAAGAATTGACCAAGTATGCGTCTTCTATCCTCTTGGATCCAGAGTATGGCTTGCCAGCAGTCGAAGTCAAAGACCCTGCTGCAGGATTACTCTTGGCCTATGAAAAGACTGGTTACGATGCCAGCACGACAACTCGTTTACCAGACTGTCTCAATGATTGGTCGGTAAAACGTCTCAAAGAAAAAGGAGCAGATGCTCTGAAATTCTTGCTCTATTATGATGTAGACAGTGCAGATGACATCAATCAACAAAAACAAGCCTACATAGAACGTATTGGTTCAGAGTGTAAGGCAGAGGATATTCCATTCTATCTTGAGATTTTGGCTTACGACGAAACGATTGCGGATGCGGCAAGTGCAGAGTATGCAGCTGTTAAACCTCGCAAGGTTATTGAAGCCATGAAAGTTTTCTCTGACGAACGCTTTGGTGTGGATGTTCTCAAGGTTGAAGTTCCAGTTAACATGAACTATGTAGAAGGTTTTACTACTGGCGAAGTCGTGCATACCAAAGAAGAAGCAGCTGAGTTCTTCCGTCAACAAGAAGCTGCCAGCCACCTACCATACATCTACCTGTCAGCAGGTGTATCTAGCAAACTCTTCCAAGAGACGCTTGTCTTTGCGGCTGAATCTGGTGCAAAATTCAATGGTGTTCTCTGTGGACGTGCAACCTGGTCAGGATCTGTTGAGGTCTACATCAAGGAAGGACCAGAAGCGACCCGCACTTGGCTTCGTGAAGAAGGCTTCCGTAATATCGATGAACTTAATCAAGTACTCGTTAAGACAGCTACTCCATGGACCGAAAAAGCTTAATCTAACATTGCTCTCCTACTCGCTAGAGAACTCCATCTGGAATTTTCTAGCGTTTTTGTTTGCCCTAATACTGATTCAAAATTTCATAAGAAACATCAGGTTGATGCAGACATCAGAGAGATACGGACGTAAGGCTTAATTTAGAAGATTCTTAGTTGACAATCACACACCAAAAAAGCCTCTCCCGATTTCTCGGAAAAGGCTTGATTTCAACAGTTTTATTTGGTAAATGCGGATTCTTATTTGAGACCGTATT
>NZ_JBHRZV010000049.1:275413-278390 GCF_042649745.1 Streptococcus caprae
ATTATCAGATAGTAGGTCATCATTTTTCGATAGATTTATACAAGACCTTCTATCAGTAATCTTGCTGAAAATGATAGTCATCGTTTATCATCAATGACTTAGAATGGCAATCATTTTGGCAATCAAAAACTAAAGTCTTGTCGGCAGATAAAAGGAATCCATTTGAAGAAATGATTTAGCCGTGGTATAATGAAACGGTAAATAAGTTATGACGGTAGCTACGAGTTTCGTAGAAAGGTGGTGGTGCTTATGAAAGTAAGTGCTAAAATCTGGATAGAAAGGAATAGCTCTTTTGTCCACAGCAGAGGCTTTACAGTTGATGTTGGAGTTCGGTGGCATTGTCCTTAGTCTCTTATCGCTGATTATTGTCCTTATTAAGCTGAATGATAAAAAGAAATAACCGTCTCAAACTTTAGCGAGTTGACGGTTATTTCTTAATCTAAAACTTAGCTACCGTCTTAAACGGATTTACACTGGGAGTTGTTGGAGCAACTCCCTTTTATAATTCTATTATAAGCTATTGGTGGGGAATTTGCAAGTATGAGATAAATAACATGTATTATTTTACAGTTGTAACTAGTTTCTTATTTTTACTTTCATCTTACCAGATAAAACACTGTATTCAGCGATTCGTGTACCATCTTCTGAATCCATGTAGAAGATAGGAATATCTGTTCCACCATTTGTTGTGCTAAAATTTTTTTCTGCTGACCAGAGATAAAATGCTGAACGATGTACCTCCAGCATAGCATCTGAAAAGGCTTGAAGATGAGCTGTAGACTCATATTTAATATCCTGTGGAAATACAACGTGCATTGCCCCACCCTCTTTTTGATAAACCGTTACCCGATATTCGGCTACAAAATCATTAATTGTATCTTGTAAAAAAATAGCATATTCATTTAAGTCAGGATTTTCAGAAGATGAAGTATTGGTAGGAGGTGAAGAACTTGAACTAGTAGATGATGGAATACTCTGTGAGTCTTCTCCTATTTTATCATCTTTGTAGTAATAATCATGGTCGGTATATCCAACAACAATTGTACTACCTTTTGGAGCATAATAGCCATAATTATCTCCATATTCATCGCTATCTAAATATTGCAAATTAGGTTGTGAGTCTAGATATGAATCACCTATGTAAATATTTCTAGTATTTACTTTTGCTTCATGATCAAAATTTTTAGGTACGAATTCAACCTTTAATCCTGCCTGAGAAAACAGTGCTTGAACATGTTCCTTAGTTTTAAAATTGACATCTGGCACTTTGACTAAATTATCTGGTACGTCTTTAACTTTCTTAGATTTATCATTAGTTGATGTTGTAGCTTGCTTTGAATGATAGTCAGCTATGATTAAACTTTGACGATTAACTTCCATCTGTGAGTTATAGAAAGCCAAAAATATCGGAATGAATAGTATTACTAAAGTTAGTTTAGGTCGATGAATTAGCATTGTGATAAAAAAGTTCACAATTAATTTTAATAGTTTTGTCACTCTATTTCTCATTACTTAATCCCTTTCTTGATATTGATACTCAACTGGTGAATATCCTACAATAATCTCACTCCCTTTTGGAGCATAATAGCCATAATTATCTCCGTCAAAATATTTTGCATTGGGTTGAGAATCAATAGAGATAGTAGTTCCTACAGATAGATTCTCTTTATTAATATCTGCTTCACGCTCTATATGTTGAGGAACAAATAATGGCTTTAAACCAGCCTGTTCAAAAAGTATTGTAACTTCCTCCTTTGATCTAAATAAGGTACTAGGAATTTCTACCCAATCATTAGGTGGTGCTGGTTTTTCTTCAGCCATTTTGGTATCAATTGTTTTTTGACTTTCAACATTTAAAGATATTTCAATCTTTCTGACTAATGGATAATTTTTTATAATCTCTACTGTATTTTTGATTGAAAAATATGTACAAAAGGTAATCCCTAAAATTAATATACCAATAAAGATTTTTGATTTGGTTGACATAAATTTAAATGTATGGCGTAAGCGTTCTCTATTTCCCGTTAGACCATCACTAAGACTCACTCTTCTTGTTACTTAAAATATTATCTAATTTACCCATGTTAATCTCCTTGAAATTTTATAGTTTTACGATAAAGGCTAGAAATTTGTGATAGCTATTTTTATTTTTGATAGTTTTAGATAAAGTTTTTTAGATTCCCAATTTGTAAAATTAAGCTAGACAGAAAAAGCCATCTATGTTAGGCTCAGATAAACTACCACATTTGTCTGAAAGGAACTAACATAAATGACTTATACTCATCTTACCACAAATGAACTCGTAATGATAGAGGCTTATTACCAAGAAGGTAAGAAAGTTTGCGCTATTGCAAAGTCACTTGGAAGAGCGAGACAAACCATTTATAATGTTATCTCTTTTCTGAAAACGGGTCACTCAGCTTATGACTATTATCAACGCTACAAAGCCAACAAGAGGCATTGTGGCCGGTAAAAGACCCAACTCACCAAACCAGTACAAGAGTTTATTCAATCCTATCTAGCATCAGATTGGAGCCTCGATGTGATAAAAGGAACTCATCCTGATAAAATTCCTTGTTCCATGCGTACTCTCTATCGCTTAGCTGACCGCGGCATCTTCAAGAAAGAGGCTATGCCTTGGCAAGGCAAACGAAAGCCAAATGGGATGAAAGAGAGGCGAGGAAAACAAGCTTTTCGCAGAGATTTGCGGGAACGCGCTAACATTTATCCAAACTTTGAAACTGAATTTGGTCACCTTGAAGGAGATACTATTGTTGGAAAGAATCATAAAAGCGCTGTTATCACGCTAGTTGAAAAGCAGTCAAAAGCGATGATCGTGCTTCAATCCAAAGGGCGAAAAGCCAGTGACATTGAAGTTGCTATAAACCAATGGATGTCCCGATTTCCTAAGAATCTCTTCAAGTCCATCACTTTTGATTGTGGGAAGGAATTCTCGAATTGGAAGTCAATTTCTAAC
>NZ_JBHRZV010000049.1:278582-354043 GCF_042649745.1 Streptococcus caprae
AATAAGAGAAATCGAATCCCGAGGAAGTCCTTGAACTACCAAACGCCATATCAAGTTTTTCTGAGTCAGGTGAAATTGTCTAGCTTAATTTGACAAATGAGGATTTCATAATTTCAAAACTTGCCATGCTTTACTCCTCTAAATTCCTATTTTAAGATAGACCCAACTTTGATTATAAAACGGCTTAAAAACAAGGTTATTCAAGCCCTTGCTTAAATGGAAATTATTGTAATAGGGGCTTCTCTTAAAACTTCATCTATTCTATTTCTACATTATAGCACAAAAGTTCTGTAAACAGAACTAAAAATAAAAATTGTTCTGAAATTATGGATATGTTTTAATCAAAGTCGGTGTTATTCTAAAACTAGAGGATAATATCATGGAGAATAACAACAATTTATCACGGTTTGTAGCCGATAGAGTTAAAGAGTTACGAAAGCATAAAGGATTAACCCAAGAAGCCCTTTCTCATGCTTCAGGGCTAGATGTAAAATATGTTAATAAGTTGGAGAACTACAGGCATACAGCACGATTAGAAACCTTGGAACTATTACTAGAATCGTTAGACCTAACATACAGTGAATTTTTCAATTTTGACATTCAGGCTGATACAGCACTTATCGAAGAATTACTTGTAGCTATCGCTAGACTACCTAAGGATAAACAAGAGAAAAAAATTAAGGCCTTTATTAGCCTACTTGAAGAATAGAAAATACCACTTGATGTTCAAATGAATCAAGTGGTATTTTAGATAAAAGATAACATTATGATTAAAAAATATGAACTGAAAGATGGTACTATTCGCTACATGTACCATACATATTTAGGAACTGACCCATTGACAGGGAAACGAATCAAAGCCTGTAAACGAGGTTTTAAGACACATAAAGAAGCTAAACTGGCAGAAAGTCAACTCCTACTTAAAACGGAGGCGGAAGGATTTTCTGAGCCTGTAAAGCATTTGAAGTTCAGAGAAGTTTATGAATTATGGTTATCACATTATAAGAATACTGTTAAAGAAAGTACTTATGTCCGTCAAAAAGCACAAGCTGACTTACATATTCTGCCTGTTTTTGGTGATTACTTTGTGGATAAAATCAGCGTATCCTTTTGTCAAAACCAATCGAATCATTGGTTTACGACATACGCAAAATACGCCAATTTTATGGGCAAGGTGCGTGCTATTTTAGACTATGCTGTCAATCTAGGGTATTTGATGGATAACCCAATGAGAAAAGTCATTAGACCTCGTAAACGCCAAATTATTGATGACGATGAGCAGAAAGATAAAAAATTCTATGGTAAAGATGAACTGCGCCAGTTCTTGGATTGTGTAGAACAAGAAGGTGATTTAGAGCTATCAATTATTTTTCGTATCTTAGCTTATACTGGTTTAAGAAAGAGTGAGTTAATGGCTCTGCGTTGGAAAGATATTGACCTAGAATGTGGTAGTCTATCGGTTAATCAGACCATTGTTTATGGAGAGAATAACCAACAGATTTTTCAAACTCCCAAAACTAAAAGAAGTAAACGTAGCATAGCTTTAGACCCTATCACTGTAGCTAAATTAAAGAAGTGGCAACATTATCGGAAAGAGCAGACCTTTCCTACTCGCTTAAAAGATGATGATTTAGTTTTTGTGAATCTTGATGGTCAGCCCCACAGCTTTGATTACATCAACTATCATCTGAAGGTTATTTTGAAGAAGTACGGTCTCAAAAAGATTACTCCTCATGGATTCAGACATACTCATTGTAGCTTGTTATTTGAAGCAGGAGCTACAATAAAAGAAGTCCAGGAACGTTTAGGTCATGAAGACATTAAAACAACCATGAATATCTATGCTCATGTTACTAAGGAAGTGAAGGAGCAAACCGCTCAAAAATTTGCTCAATTTATGAGTAGCTAGCATGGTGGCAATCAAAATGACAATCACACACCAAAAAAGCCTCTCCCGATTTCTCGGAAAAGGCTTGATTTCAACAGTTTTATTTGGTAAATGCGGATTCTTATTTGAGACCGTATTTTTTGTTGAACTTGTCCACACGACCATCTGCTTGCGTGAACTTTTGACGTCCAGTGTAGAATGGGTGTGAGTCAGATGAAATTTCCACACGGATCAATGGGTAAGTTTCCCCTTCGAATTCAACAGTTTCTTTTGAACTCTTTGTAGATCCACTAAGGAATTGGTAGCCAGTAGTTGTGTCAAGAAAGACAACTGGACGGTATTCAGGATGAATATCTTTTCTCATCGTTAAGGTTTCCTTTCTGCCATAGCTCTCTTGAGCCATAGTTATTAACCATTCTAGTTTATCAAAACTCCTCCATCTTGGCAAGTATTTTTGATTTTTTCTTTTGGGAAATTGCAGAGCTGGTTACTCAGCGAGGTTGTCCCGTAATTCTTGGAAAATTTCTTCGTTTTCTTGGAGGGAGAAGGAGTTGGCACCACTGGCAAGCGGGTGTCCACCACCATCGTGGCGCTTGGCAATCGGACTGATTGGCTGGATCTTAGAGCGGAGGCGAACTCGATAGGTTCCATCAGGTTTTTCGACGAAGATGGCCCAGGATTGAACGCTGTCAATTTTCCCAGGTGCAGAGACAATAGCAGAGCTTTCAGCCTCCGTAACCTCATAGGTTTTCAGGATTTCCTGTGTCAAAACGATGCGGGCTGCCCCTTCTGGACTGACTTCTAGATTGTCGAAGACGTAGCCCTGCAATTTTGCAATCTTATAAGGGAAGGAGTCCAGCTGTCGTCCTAGGCCAGCAAAATCAAAGTCGAATTCACGCAAGTAGGCTGCCATTTGGAAGGTCTTGCTAGTCGTGGCAGAATAGAGGAAGCGTCCTGTGTCCCCGACTATCCCAGCATAGAGGAGCCGGGCTGCTTCAGTGGATAAGTTGAGACAAGTCCCTCTAGCAAAATCAGTGATGATTTCACTGGCACTGGAAGCAGTTGTATCGACATGGAGCAGGTCCCCATAGGGATCCTCGTCGGGATGGTGGTCGATTTTGATCAGGTAATTGCCGCTGGTGTAGCGACTATCATCGATACGCGGGGTATTGGCAGTATCGGTTACGATGACGAGGGCATCGGTATAGGCCGCATCCTCTACCTGATCCATTTTTGCCATCCAGCTTAGACTGGGCTCGTCAAAGCCTACGGCATAGATAGACTTGTCAGGGAAGTTGGTTCTCAGAATCTCTCGAAGTCCGAGTTGGCTTCCAAGAGCGTCGGTGTCGGGATTCTGGTGGCGGTGGATGATGATGGTATCATAAGCTTTGATTTGCTCTAAAATTTGGTTGAAAATGGTCATTGTAGTTTGGACAGATGGGTGATCTGCCGTCCTTTCTGTAGGTGCCTTCAGCATATCGGTATGGGGGATACCGTCTTCAAGGTAGGAGGGACTGATAGGGGAGAAGCCTAGACTGGCATAAAAGGGTGTTAAATGTGTCTGGGCCTGGACGAAGATAGGAAGGTTAGGGAACTGCTCTGCTATGGTCCCAAAGGCCCGTTCCATCAATTTTCGAGCTAGCCCTTGTTGTCTATTGCTCGTAGCGACTAGAACTCGTCCGATTTTAACTTGGTCAGCTAGAGGAATGATTCGGCAGTAGCTTAAGATTTGCCCATCTTCCTCCAGAAAGAGATGGAGGGCGCTTAAATCTAGTTCATCAATCTCCGGATAGAGACAGTCCTGCTCCAGCATGAAAATTTCCATGCGAATCTTGTAAATTCGAAAAATTTCTAGTGCTTCTAGTTCCTCAAAGGTCCTGATTTTCCAGTCCATAAACCCTCCTTTTGGTTATGCTATTTATTATAGCTTAAAATAGAAAAATAAGCGATATTTCGTTATCTGTAATATTAGGAGAAGTTTGAAGGGGAATGGATATTAAAACTCGCTTAATAACCGAACGTTTGACTTGACATCGGCGGTTAATATGATAGGATAGACGACAATATTATTTTTGATACTCTTCCAAAATCAAAACTATAGATTGCTAGGTTTCCTTGCAACGTCAGATATGTCTACGTCAATCTGCATTGTCTTTATTGATTTTGAGGGAGTATGAGTGAGGAGTTTGGACGAGATGACGTTATCAGAATTTCATGAGCTACCAAAGGTTGAGCTACATTGTCATTTGGATGGGTCTTTGCCGCTAGCAACCATAAGGCGACTGGCTGACATGGCTGAGATTGCCCTGCCAGCAGATGAGGCTGAACTCAAGGCCTTGGTCACGGCTCCAGCTCATGTGGAGAGCCTCAACGACTACCTAAAAACCTTTGACTTTGTCCGTCCCCTACTCCAGACCAAGGATGCTCTGCGCTTGGCGGCCCATGATGTGGCAGTAGCTGCTGCCCAAGAAAATGTTCTTTATACGGAAATCCGCTTTGCGCCTGAACTTTCCACGGACCAAGGTTTGTCCGCCTATGAGGTCGTTGAGGCTGTCTTGGCTGGTTTTTCGGATGCCATGGCAGAGCAGGATATCGTCGTCAAAGCTCTGGTTTGTGGACTTAAGCAGACAGCAGCTGAGCAAGCCTTGCCGATCTTTCAGGCGGTGCGTGACCTCCAGACCGTGGTCTAGCAGGCTTTGACTTTGCAGGTAATGAAGTGGATTATCCGATAGAGGAAATCGCAGAGCTGATTAGGGAGACCCAGGACTTGAGGCTACCCATGACCTTCCATGCAGGGGAGTGCGGTTGTGCAGCCAATGTCGCCTACGGGATGGACCTTGGGCTCAAGCGATTCGGTCATGCGACAGCCCTTTATAAAGAGCCAGATTTAATCGAGCACGTGGTAGCTGATGGAGCAACGCTTGAGATGTGTTTGACCAGCAATCTCCAGACCAAGGCGGTTCCTGGCATAGAGGATTTCCCTTATCCTCAGCTCTATCAAGCAGGTGCTAATATCACCATCAACACGGACAATCGGACGGTTTCTGATACCAATTTAACCAAGGAGTATGAACTGTTCTACAAGATCTACGGGACAGCGACAGCGGATTTTCTCCGCTTCAATGAGAATGCCATACAGGCTGCCTTTATCAGTCTAGCTGAAAAAGCTCTGCTATTGCAAAAAATCCGCCAAAACTATCAGCCATTCTTGTAAATTTATGCTAGAATAGAAGTAATTTATTATTGGAGGAAATTATGGCCTTAGCAAAAATTGTTTATGCTAGTATGACAGGAAATACAGAAGAAATCGCCGATATCGTTGCCAATAAGTTGCAGGAACTGGGGCATACCGTGGAAATTGACGAGTGTACGTCAGTGGATGCGGCGGATTTTGAGGATGCAGATTTAGCAGTTATTGCCAGCTATACTTACGGAGACGGTGATCTTCCTGATGAAATTGTGGATTTTTATGAGGATTTAAAGGACCTGGATTTATCTGGTAAGGTTTACGGTGTGGTTGGTTCAGGTGATACCTTCTATGATTATTTCTGTAAGACCGTTGATGATTTTGAGGAAGCCTTCTTCATGACAGGTGCTACCAAGGGTGCAGACTCTGTCAAAGTTGACTTAGCGGCTGAAGATGAAGATATCGAGAAGCTTGAAGCCTTTGCGGAAGCCTTGTCGGCTCATTTTGACTAAACAATGAATTTGAAGAGTGAGCCAAGGGATGCCCAAGGCCACTTTTTTACAAGGGAGAAGGAATGGCAACGAGACCGCAAGGTAGTCTTTTAGAAAAACGTTTTTTCTGCTTAATGGGTTTATTAAGTGTACTAATCGTAGGGTTTTTGGTTTGGAAAAATTGGGAAAAGTTGGGGCAGATGGTTGTTCTTTTTAGCCATCCAGAGATGCTCAAAGAGAGGATTGGGCGCCCAGATGCTTTGGATTTTCTCTTACTTTTGCTTTTGACCGAAGTGATGACGGCTATTCCCTTACTTTCTAGCTCCGTAGCTGCGATTGTAAATGGTTTGGTTTTTGGACCCTGGCTTGGATTTGTTCTTAATCTTATGGGGATGTGCTTGGGGAATGTCTTGGTTTTGCAGATTTTACCTCACCTTGGTGAGGGGCATGCTCACCGTAAGTCCAATCACTTAATGGAGGATTTAAAGACCATCCAAAATCCATTTTTAGGTTTGATGCTGGGTTATATGATTCCCTTTATTCCAACAGTCTTGGTTAATGATTTGGCCGTAGAATTGAAGGTTAGTCGTCAGTCCTTAGGGTTGGCTATGGTCTTGGGTCTACTACCTGCTAGCCTTCTTTATGCTTTTGGGGGTGATGCCGTGATGGTAGGGAACTTTAAGCGTTTAGGAGGAGTTTTTTGGGTTATCCTTGTTGCTCTAATTAGCTATGCAATTTATGAATGGAAAAAGAAAAGAAGGAGGAAAACAAATGGATTTGGATGCAATTAGACGAGAAATTGACAGTGTGGATAGAGAACTCGTTGCCCTGTTCGAAAAACGGATGGATTTGGTTGGTCAGGTTGCGGAATATAAACGGGAAACTGGCAAACCAATCTTTGATCCTGAACGGGAAGCTACCTTGCTAGATAAGGTTGGTCGCTTGGTTGAAAATAAGGCTTACCAAGAGACTATTCAGGCCACTTTTTCAGATATAATGATCCAGTCTCGGCGCTACCAGGCCAAGGCATTGGGACTTAAAGAATAGCAAAAAAGCTGGATGGTTAAGTCCAGCTTTTGTAGTGATAGGTATTGATCCTAGAGATGCTTAGATTGGTAGGTACGATGTGGATTGGGAGGAAAACAAGGCTTAATGGAGACAGAGTTGACTAGCGTTCACAAGCGACTCCATCACCGTCTCTATCCAGTTTTCGACTGTAACCAGGGTCTCCACTATAGATAGGAGCTGCACCAGCGTTTCGGGCTTCAGTACAATTGGCATAATAAACGTTGGCATTTGCTGCAGGCTGTTGGGCGAAGGCTGCGATTTGTGCTTCTTGTGATTGAGCAGCTGCTTGTGCCTGGGCTGCCGCTTGAGCTTCAGCTGCGGCCTTCTCTTCTGCCTCTCGTTTTTCAATGTTAGTTTGCACGGTTGTAATACGATCTTGGAGAGTCTTTTTCTCGGTTTCGTTAGAGACAAGCTTTAGTTTTTCATTAGCCTGATTTAAAGCATCGCGGTTTGGATTGCTTTCGAGACTCGCAACACTGGCCTTGGCCTCTTCAAGTTTTTTGGCATCGGCCTCCTTCTTGTCAATGGTTTCTTTGACGGTATTCCAACGTTTGTTGAGGGCTTCTTTTTGACTGGCATCGGAAATAAGATTGATTTTTTCTTGTGTGGCTGCTAAGAGCTCTTTGTTTTGAGTTTTTTCAAGTTCTTGGATAGCAGTTTCAGCAGTTTTAAGGATTTTTTTCTTTTCTTCCTCAGCTTTTTTTGCTTCCTTGCCGAGTTGGATGATTTCTTTATTTTCTTCTAAAAAGGTCGCATGTTGCTTTTCAATAGTTTCCTTCTCATCTTGCAACTGGCTGATGGTTTTTTCCTGTTGGCTAATCTGATCTTCAAGTTTGGTAATTGTATCTTGTTGAGAATTGTGACTGATTAATGAGCTACTTGCTAGGACAGTCAAGAAGCCGAGGGCAAGATTCTTACCGGTAAATATTTGTTTTAACTGAGATGGTGATGGCATTTTATTCCCTTCCTTTTTGTTTATTGATGATATTGTTATATCAAAAAACATTCTAAAAACTAACTTTTTTTAAAAAATTAAAGGAGATTTTCTAGTGGACGAACAGATTATTTTTCAGGGTAAGACTTTTCAAATTCAAAAGTTGCTCGATTTTGGTTTTAAGAAGAAGCAGGGGTGCCTGACTTATAGCCAGCCTATTTTAGGTGGAGAATTTGAAGTACGGTTACGGGTTGTAGATGGACAGTTGACTGGTCAGGTTTGGGATTGCGACATGAACGAAGAGTATCGTGCCTTTCGTGTGGTTGGAGCTCGTGGGGCCTTCGTCGGCCAGGTGCGGGAGGCTTATTTGGCTCTTTTGGGGCAAATAGCGGAGCTTTGCTGTTTGTCGTCTCCTCTGCTGTCAGACCAGGGTAATCGACTGGTGGCACATCTACAAGCGACCTATGGGGATACCTATGATCATCCCTTTGCCAAATATCCTAACTACACAGCCTTCCGCGAACCGATTCATCATAAGTGGTACGGTCTGGTCACGCAAATCAAGCGTCAGCAACTGGATTTAAGTGGAGAGGACTGGTCAGCAGAACAGCTGGAAGATCTTATCGAGGTCATCAATGTCAAGGTCGAGCCCAATCAACTTGAAAAGTTATTGGGGACCCAGGCCATCTACCCCGCCTACCACATGAACAAAAAATCCTGGGTAACGGTCGTTTTGGATGAAGGAATGTCCGACACGGACCTGTTTGACCTGGTGGCAACCAGCCGTCAACTGACCCTGCCAAAAGGCTATCGTTCTGCGACAGGCCCCGATTATTGGGTCATTCCAGCCAATCCCAAACGCTTTGACATCGATGCTGAGTTTGCCCAGACAGATGATGTCTATTGGACCCAGAAATCTACCATTAAAACTGGTGATCTGGTTTGCATGTATATCACAACACCGATTCAGGCCGTCCGCTATGTCTGCCAGGTCTTGGAGGCTGATATTCCACCTAGTCAGGTGCCTGAAGAAGAGACTGACAAGCCCCTCATGAAGGTGAGAAGAATTCACACTTTCGCGGATACAGTCTTTCCCTTTGACCGCATGAAATCCTTGGGCGTAAGAGCTGTGCGCGGGCCACGTCGGTTGACCAAGGAGATGATGGAGGCGGTTCAAGAGGCAATGGCGTCTAGCTCTGCTATTGCCCAGAAAGAAAAATAGTCAGAAAAAGGTGAAAATTCAGGATTTCATCTTTTCTTTTTTCTGAAAAGTAGTAAAATGGTACTAAGTCAGTTTTGAGAGGACATATTATGAAAAAAAACTTTATACACCAGCAGGGAGAAATTTCCTTTGTGAAAAACACCTTCACCCAATATTTGATTGATAAGTTGGAGATTGTTGAGGTGCAGGGACCTATCCTGAGCCGTGTCGGCGACGGGATGCAGGATAATTTGTCAGGTGTGGAGAATGCGGTAACCGTTAATGTCAAGCTCATTCCGGATGCGACCTACGAGGTGGTGCATTCTCTGGCCAAGTGGAAACGTCACACCTTGGCCCGTTTTGGGTTTAATGAAGGTGAAGGCCTTTTTGTCCACATGAAGGCTTTACGTCCTGACGAAGATGACTTGGATCCAACTCACTCCGTCTACGTGGACCAATGGGACTGGGAGAAGGTTATTCCAGATGGCCGTCGGAACTTAGCCTATCTCAAAGAGACTGTTGAGCAGATTTATAAAGCCATTCGCTTGACGGAGCTGGCAGTAGAGGCCCGTTACGATATTGAGTCTGTCTTGCCTAAGCAAATTACCTTCATTCATACGGAGAAATTGGTGGAACGCTACCCTGACCTGACTCCAAAAGAACGTGAAAATGCAGTCGCTAAAGAATATGGTGCCGTTTTCCTTATCGGTATCGGAGGAGTTTTGGCAGACGGTAAGCCCCACGATGGGCGTGCCCCTGACTACGATGATTGGACTAGCCCTTCAGAGAATGGTTACAAGGGTCTAAACGGTGATATCTTGGTTTGGAATGATCAATTGCAATCTGCCTTTGAATTATCCTCTATGGGGATTCGGGTTGATGAAGATGCTCTTAAACGCCAATGTGCCATTACTGGCGATGAGGATCGTCTAGAATTTGATTGGCACAAGACCTTGCTTCGAGGCTTTTTCCCACTGACAATCGGTGGCGGTATCGGTCAGTCTCGCTTGGCCATGTTCCTCCTTCGCAAAAAACATATCGGTGAAGTGCAGTCTAGTGTCTGGCCTGAAGCTGTCCGTAATGAATTTGAAAATATCTTGTAAGCAAGAACAGAGAGTTGGGCAGGGGCTCAGCTCTTTTTGGTTAACTTGTATGGAGGAGAGTGATGATGAACCTAATATCAAGTGTCTCTTTGCTTCACACTGTCCGCTCTGCTATTTTTCTGCTATAATAGAAAACATGAGAATTGTAGCTGGTGAATTTGGTGGGCGGCCATTGAAGACCTTGGAGGGAAAGACAACTCGTCCGACGTCGGACAAGGTCCGCGGTGCCCTTTTTAATATGATTGGTCCCTTTTTTGAGGGGGGACGAGTTCTGGACCTTTTTGCGGGTTCGGGAGGTTTGTCTATCGAGGCGGTTTCTCGAGGCATGGCAGAGGCTGTTTTGGTCGAGAAGGACCGCAGGGCTCAAGAGATTATTCAGGCTAATATTTCCATGACCCAGGTGGCGGAGCGCTTTACCTTGCTAAAGATGGAGGCCGAGCGGGCCATTAGCCAATTAAGCGGTCAGTTCGATTTGGTCTTGCTGGATCCACCCTATGCCAAGGAGCAGATTGTAGCCAACATCGAGGCGCTGGAAGAAGCTGGCGTCCTGTCTGAAGAGGTCATGATTGTCTGTGAGACGGACAAGGCGGTAGATCTGCCCGAGGAAGTTAGCCATTTCGGAATTTGGAAGCAGAAAACATATGGAATTAGTAAGGTGACGGTTTATGTCAGATAAAATTGGATTGTTCACAGGTTCCTTTGACCCCGTAACCCTGGGCCATTTAGACATTATCATACGGGCTAGTCACCTGGTTGATCAGCTTTATGTGGGGATTTTTTACAATAAGGACAAGGCAGGTCTCTTTAGTGTTGAGTCTCGTCAGTCCATGTTAGAGGCTAGTCTAGCAGACTACCCCAAGATCAAGGTGATTACTGCTAGAGATTCGCTGGCGGTTGATATTGCCAAGCAACTGGGAGTTACTCATTTAGTCAGAGGTTTGCGCAATGCGACGGATTTTGAATATGAGGCAAATCTAGCCTACTACAATCATCATCTGGTAGCGGATTTGGAGACAGTATTTTTATTGACAGCAGACCAGTACCGCCATGTCAGTTCCAGTCGCATTCGCGAACTTATTCATTTTGAAGCGGACATTGCAGCCTTTGTCCCTCAAGCAGTCGTAACAGAAGTGGAGAAACAATTTGGACATCAACAACGCATTTGAAACCCCTAAAAAGCAGAAAGGCTCAGGTCGTAAGATTTGGTTTTTCCTAATCTTGGCCCTAGTGATTGTCGGACTTTTTATTCCGCTTCCTTATTACATAGAGATGCCAGGGGGTGCCTACGATATTCGGACGGTCTTGCAGGTTGAAGACCAAACAGATGATGCTGAGGGGTCCTATAACTTTGTAGCCGTGACCTTATCGGAAGCCAATGCTCTGCAATTGATTTATGCCTGGTTGACCCCTTTTACGGAGATTTCTAGTAAGGAAGATACCACAGGTGGATACAGTTCAGAGGATTACTGGCGGATTAGCCAGTACTACATGGAAACTTCGCAAAATGGGGCTATCTATCAGGCTCTTAGTCTAGCTGGCAAAGAGGTTAGCATGGACTTTATGGGGGTTTACGTCCTATCGGTTAGCGACAATTCAACCTTCCAAGGAGTTCTGAATATTGCTGACACTGTGACAGGTGTCAATGGCAAGACCTTTAAGTCGTCTGCCGATCTTATTGAATATGTGTCAGGTCTAACGATTGGCGATGCTGTGACGGTTCAGTATACGACAAGTGGAGTGGCAACGGAAGCTGAAGGTAAAATTATCAAGCTGGACAATGGTAAAAATGGAATCGGGATTGGTTTGACGGATCATACTGAGGTTAAAACTGATACTGAGGTGACCTTCTCAACAGAGGGCGTGGGTGGTCCGTCTGCTGGACTCATGTTTACCTTGGATATCTACGACCAGCTGGTTGATGAAGATTTACGTAAGGGTCGTGTCATTGCCGGGACAGGAACCATTGAGCAGGACGGTTCAGTTGGTGATATCGGCGGAACTTATCTCAAGGTTAAGGCAGCTGATGATATCGGTGCGGAGATCTTCTTTGTGCCAAATAATCCAGTTGATGAAGCCTACCTCAAGGAAAATCCTGATGCTAAGACGAACTATCAAGAAGCCCTAGAGGCTGCCAAGGAACTGGGAACAGACATGAAAATCGTACCAGTCACCACAGTCCAAGAAGCGATTGATTATTTAAAAGATTCACAGTAAAAAGGGCAAGCAAGTTTAGGCTTGCTTCTTTTTACTTGTAACCTTACAAAATCTGAAAAATAGTGTATAATGGTAAGGTTAGATAAGAATGAAAAATGGGACCTGAGTTAGTTTGTTAGGTTCTCAATAAATCCATAGAAACAGAGAGAGGAAGGCGTGGTTAATCCTACGCTGGTCGTGTATGAAGAAAGAAATTGCACCAGAGCAGTATAATTACAATAAATTCCCTGGGCCTGAATTCATTACCTTTGATCAATTTGTCAAGAGTGACGATATCAGCTTCACAATTTTGGAAAACCACAAGGAGGCCCTAGATGTAACAGCCTTTACCCAACGGTTTTCCGAAATCATGCTCCGCTATGACTACATTGTAGGGGATTGGTCTAATGGCCAACTCAGGCTCAAAGGATTTTTCAAGGATGAAAAGCCTGTTTTAGCAGCTCAAAAAGTTTCTCGGATTGAGGATTATCTCAAGGAGTATTGCTCATTTGGGTGCGCTTATTTTATTTTGGAAAATGCAGAGCCTCGCGAATTACCGAAGGAAGAGGACAAACCTCGTCGTCGCCGTAATCGTCGTCAGAATAATCGTTCTGAACGCCCTGAACGAGACAAAAAGGACAATCGTCAGTGGCGCCAGCAGGCTAGTGAAACTGAGTTAGAGGTTCATTTTGAACCCATCAAAAAACCTCGACGTTCCAAGCCAAAGAATGATTTCAAGAAGATCCAGCGTAAACAGACAGACTCGGCTGCGGTAAACAAGAAGAAGCCAACCAAGCAGAAGGCTGAGAAGGTTCAACAGCATTTCACCATCAGAAAAAAGGAAAACTAAACCATGAAACCATCTATTTACAGTTTGACTCGTGATGAGTTGATTGATTGGGCAGTCGCAAACGGAGAGAAGAAGTTTCGGGCCACCCAAATTTGGGATTGGCTCTATAAAAAACGTGTTCAGTCTTTTGAAGAGATGACGAACATTTCCAAGGACTTCATTGCCAAGCTCAATGACCATTTCTGTGTTAATCCACTCAAGCAACGAATTGTTCAAGAATCAAAGGACGGTACGGTCAAGTATCTCTTTGAGTTACCTGATGGTATGCTGATTGAGACAGTACTCATGCGTCAGCATTACGGTCTCTCAGTCTGTGTGACGACCCAGGTGGGGTGCAATATCGGCTGTACCTTCTGCGCCTCAGGTCTGATTAAGAAGCAACGCGACCTTAATAACGGTGAAATAACAGCCCAAATCATGCTGGTTCAGAAGTATTTTGACGAACGCGGTCAAGGAGAGCGAGTCAGCCATATCGTGGTTATGGGGATTGGTGAACCTTTTGACAACTATGATAATGTGCTTAAGTTCCTCCGTACGGTCAATGATGACAACGGTCTTGCCATTGGTGCCCGTCATATCACGGTTTCGACATCTGGCTTGGCGCACAAAATTCGTGATTTTGCCAATGAAGGGGTGCAAGTCAACCTTGCGGTCTCTCTCCACGCGCCCAATAACGAGCTTCGCTCGAGCATCATGCGAATCAATCGCTCCTTTCCGTTGGAAAAACTGTTCGCAGCCATTGAATACTACATTGAAACGACCAACCGTCGTGTAACTTTTGAGTATATTATGCTCAATGAAGTCAATGATCATCCTGAGAATGCTCAGGAATTGGCCGACTTAACCAAGAAAATTCGGAAGTTATCCTATGTTAACCTGATTCCCTACAACCCTGTATCAGAGCATGATCAATATTCTCGGAGTCCAAAAGAGCGCGTAGATGCTTTCTATGATGTTCTCAAGAAAAACGGAGTCAACTGTGTCGTGCGTCAGGAGCATGGGACGGATATTGACGCAGCTTGTGGTCAGTTGCGCTCCAATACTATGAAGCGTGACCGTCAAAAAGCTGTCGCAGCAACAGCAGGTCTTTAAAATGTTTGGACTTTGGACAGATGTGGGCGAGCTTACCAGGGGTGGTAGGCGGCTAGTAGGGGGACTGTTGTTACTCTATGTCCTTGCTGTAGGACTGATGTGCTTTAGCCCCCAGATTGATATTAGTGGCATTGAGACACCAGGGATTCACTATTACGGTCGGGTCCCTGTTCTCTTGATGCCCCTTAATTCACTGGTGAGATTTGGAGATGTCAGCTCATTAGGTCAGCTGGTTTGGATTTTTTGTCAAAATGCCATGAACATTTTGCTGCTGTTTCCGCTTGTTTTTTTAGCCCTTTGGCTCTTTCCTGAAATCCGCTCATGGGAAAAATCAGGACTCTTAGCTCTTGCCCTGTCTCTGTGTATCGAGTGTGGTCAGGTCTTGCTGGATGTGCTCTTTGATTTCAACCGTGTTTTTGAAGTTGACGACCTTTGGACAAATACTTTAGGTGGCTTGATTGCCTATCTGCTTTATTCCGGACTGCATAAACGTATTAAGAAAATCCTCCAGTCCAATGCTAATGAAAGCCTATAAAATACCGCTTGTCGGTATTTTTTAAAGGCGTTCAAGCCGTCCTCGGACGATTTGAGCTTGAAATAGGGTGATGAAGTCGCTAGACAAGAAAGAGTATCGCTGGTAGAAGGTTCTACTATGCCACTGAAGAATTTGAAGACAAGGTCCTGAAAATCGGAAGTGAATCCGTGTTGCTTCAACTGATGCTCTACTGACTCAAAACCTAACCAGGCAAGGTGACCTAAAGCACCTATAAGAAAGAGGCAGAAAGGCTTAACGCTGACTTGTGCTGGTTTTAGACGAGTCTAATCTAAACAGAAAAGGAATTCACATGAAAATTATTAAAGATTTGTGGTGGTTTTTCAAACTTGAAAAGCGCCGTTACCTGATTGGGATTTTATCGCTCAGTCTGGTGGCGGTCTTTAATTTGGTGCCACCTCTCATGATGGGTCAGGTCATTGACCACATTACCAATAAAAGTTTAACGCGTTCAAGCCTGTTGTGGGGCTTGCTCTGGCTGATTCTATCGGCTTTTGCTATGTATGTACTGCGTTATATCTGGCGGATGTATATCCTAGGAACGTCTTACCGTCTAGGACAGATTATGCGGTATCGGCTCTTTGAGCATTTTACCCGCATGTCACCGTCCTTTTATCAGAAGTATCGGACTGGTGACCTCATGGCCCATGCGACCAATGACATTAACTCCTTAACCCGCCTAGCAGGTGGCGGGGTGATGTCTGCGGTGGATGCCTCTATTACAGCGGTTGTTACTCTGGTCACTATGATTTTTACAATTTCATGGCAGATGACACTGGTAGCGGTTTTGCCTCTACCCTTTATGGCCCTAGCGACATCACGTTTGGGTCGGAAAACGCATGCGGCTTTTGGGCAATCCCAGGCAGCTTTTTCTGAGCTCAACAACAAGGTTCAGGAATCTGTCTCAGGGATTAAGGTGACCAAGTCCTTCGGTTACCAAGAGCAAGAATTGGCCTCCTTTCAGGAGACCAATCAGATGACCTTTGAAAAAAATATGGTCACCATGAGATATGATGCTCTCTGGGATCCCTTGGTTCTCTTATTTATCGGTGCCTCTTATGTCTTGACTCTGGGACTGGGAGCCTACTTTGTCAACCAAGGGCAGGTTACAGTTGGGAAACTCGTTACTTTTGTGACCTATCTGGACATGCTGGTATGGCCCTTGATGGCGATTGGTTTTCTCTTTAACATGACCCAACGTGGGCGCGTGTCCTACGAACGGATTTCCAGTCTTTTAGACCAGACTTCAGACGTAGAAGACAGTCAGACTCCCCGCTCTGCTATTACCAATGGTCGCCTAGCGTTTGATGTGGACCATTTTCGCTATGACCAAGAGGAGACCTTACAGGCCATTCACTTCGCTTTGGAGAAGGGGCAAACCTTGGGCCTCGTTGGTCAGACGGGTTCTGGAAAAACCAGTATCATCAAGTTGCTCTTGCGTGAATATGATGTCAATGAAGGCCAAATTACCCTAAATGGTCATGATATTCGGGATTATAGCCTGCGTGACCTTCGTAGTTTGATGGGCTATGTCCCTCAGGATCAGTTTTTATTTGCGACCTCAATCTTGGAAAATGTACGGTTTGGAAATCCAGATTTAAGCTTGGAGCAGGTTGAGTCGGCAACTAAACTATCCCAAGTCTACGAAGATATCATGGCCATGCCGGAGCAATTTAATACGGTTATTGGTGAGAAGGGAGTTTCTCTCTCAGGTGGCCAGAAGCAACGGATTGCCATGAGTCGAGCCATGATTCTCAATCCAGATATTTTGATTTTGGATGATTCACTGTCAGCTGTTGATGCTAAGACAGAACACGCCATTATAGAAAATCTTAAAACGACCCGTCAGGATAAGACGACTATTATTACAGCCCACCGCTTGTCGGCAGTAGTACATGCTGATTTAATTCTGGTTTTACAGGATGGACAAATCATTGAGAGAGGCCGACACGAAGACTTGGTGGCCCAGGACGGCTGGTATGCCTCAACCTACGCTAGCCAACAACTTGATTTAGAAGAGGAGGATACGACTGATGAAAACTAACCCTAGCCAATGGGTCGTCTTTAAGCGACTCTTATCCTACCTCAAACCTTATAAATGGTTAACTCTTCTAGCCCTGGGGCTCCTCTTGTCAACTTCAGTTATTAAATCGCTGATCCCCCTCATTGCTAGTCATTTTATCGATAGCTACATGACGGATTTTGGTCATGCAGCTCTTATGCTCCTGATCGGCTATTACGGCATGTATATCTTACAGACACTTGTTCAGTATTTTGGGAATTTCTTCTTTGCGCGTGTTTCCTATAGCGTGGTGCGGGATATTCGTCGAGATGCCTTTGCCAATATGGAACGCCTGGGAATGTCCTATTTTGACAAGACCCCGGCCGGATCGATTGTCTCTCGGATTACCAATGATACCGAGTCCATTTCGGAGATGTTTTCAGGTATTTTATCCAGCTTTATCTCGGCTATTTTCATCTTTACGGTGACTCTCTATACCATGTTAACCTTGGACGCCCGCTTGACTGGTTTGGTCGCGATTTTTTTGCCTTTTATCTTTATATTTGTCAATATCTACCGGAAAAAATCGACAGCTGTTATTGCCAAAACACGGAGTCTCTTGTCAGACATCAATACCAAGCTTTCCGAGTCTATCGAGGGCATTCGGATTATCCAGGCCTTTAACCAGGAGGACCGGCTGAAGGATGAGTTTGATGCGATAAATGAAGAGCACCTGCACTTTGCCAACCAGTCCATGAGGATTGACTCTATTTTCCTGCGTCCAGCCATGTCCCTACTCAAGCTTTTGGCCTATGCTGTTTTGATGGCTTACTTTGGCTTTAGCTGGCAGAAAATCGGGATTTCTGCTGGAATTATGTATGCCTTTATCCAGTACGTCAATCGTCTCTTTGATCCACTGATTGAGGTCACGCAAAACTTCTCAACCCTGCAGACCTCTATGGTCTCTGCTGGTCGGGTTTTTGCCCTTATCGATGAGGATGGTTATGAGCCTCTTCAGGACAATAGCGGAGCAGTAATTGAACAGGGTGATATTGAGTTTAAGCACGTTAGTTTTTCATACGACGGTGTTAATCCAATCCTGGATGATATCTCCTTCAGTGTTAAGAAGGGTGAAACCATTGCCTTCGTCGGCTCGACTGGATCAGGTAAGTCCTCTATTATCAATGTTTTTATGAGATTTTATGAGTTTCAGTCAGGACAGGTTCTCTTGGATGGACGAGATATTCGGACTTACTCTCAAGATCAGCTCCGTCAAAATATAGGGCTTGTCTTGCAGGACCCCTTCCTCTATCACGGAACGATTGCTTCTAATATCAAGATGTATCAAGAACTTACGGACGAGGAAGTCAAGGCTGCCGCAGAGTTTGTCGATGCGGACCAGTTCATTCAGAAATTGCCAAATGGTTACGACGAACCGGTTACAGAACGTGGATCAACCTTCTCGACAGGACAACGTCAATTGCTCGCCTTTGCCCGCACGGTTGCCAGCCAGCCTAAGATCTTGATTTTGGATGAAGCAACGGCCAATATTGACTCAGAGACCGAAGGAATTGTTCAGCATTCCTTAGCGAAGATGCGTCAAGGTCGGACGACGATTGCCATCGCCCATCGCCTCTCCACCATTCAGGATGCCAATTGCATCTACGTCCTTGATAAGGGCCGCATCATCGAGAGTGGTAGTCACGATGAACTCCTTGCTCTTGGTGGGACCTATCATAAGATGTATCAGCTCCAAGCAGGCATGATGGAGAACTAATTGGAAAACCTTAGTCTTTTGGAGAGTCAGCAACATCTCATTCTCTAACTAATAAATAGCCCAAATAGGTATGGAATTCATGTTTTTGAGAACAGTTTTCCATACCTTTTCTTTCATGTATTTTTCTCTAAGTCTAACATCTCGTTTGTAGACGGCTCCTTGGTTTATTGTTGACTAATTTTTAAGAAGCGACAAGCCATCACGTTGGCCAAAGTTGGTCGATTGGTTCTTTATTTTTGGGAGAGGGACCGTGAGGAGTGTTTTCGAGTAATTGTAACCCCTCTCAATTTTTTGAAAATTTTTACAAAAAATTGTTGACAGGTCAAAAAAAATCTTGTAAGATATTTGTAAATCAGGAGAAGTACATCAGGAAAGTTTTCAGGGAGCTGACGGATATTGCGAGTCAGTAGCGGACTTGGTCGAAATGGGCTGATTCTATAAATCGAGGATAAGCAATATTCCTCAGGTGTGTACCCCTTACCGTACGACTCCTTGTTAGAGGAGGATGAGATGACAGCTGGTTTTTAGGACCGTCATAGGAGCTGTTAATGGAGGTGGCACCGCGTTAGTGTTGACTAGACGCCCTCACATGTTTTAGGACATGTGAGGGCTTTTTTCTATCTTAGAGCTCAGAAAAGGAGAAGAAGGATGAAAAAACGATGGCGTAACTGCTTAGATTTAATCAAAATTTACTAGCATTATCATTCAGTTACAAAAAGAAAGAGGTCTTCTATGACAAACACAGTTGAAAAAGGTTATTTTGGTCAATTTGGTGGCTCCTTCGTTCCCGAACCCATTCAAGAGTTACTGGATCAGCTTGAGGCTGCTTTTGAGCAATATAAAAATGATCCAGAGTTTATTGCAGAATATGAATATTATCTCAAGGACTATTCAGGTCGAGAAACCCCGCTCTACTTTGCGGAGAGTTTAACAGACCATCTAGGAGGTGCAAAAATCTACCTCAAGCGTGAAGATTTAAACCACCTTGGATCCCACAAACTCAATAACGTGCTCGGTCAAATTCTTCTAGCCAAACGGATGGGCAAGACCCGAGTCATTGCGGAAACTGGAGCCGGTCAGCATGGGGTTGCTACAGCCGCTGCGGCAGCGAAATTTGGAATGGCCTGCGATGTTTACATGGGGGCTGAAGATGTCCGTCGCCAAAGGCTCAATGTTTTCCGTATGGAGATGATGGGAGCGACTGTTCATGCTGTTGAAGAAGGAACTCAGACCCTCAAAGAGGCTGTCGATGCTGCCTTTGGAGCATGGATGGCTGACTTAGATGCCTTCTATGTATTAGGCTCTGCTGTTGGTCCCCATCCTTATCCAACGATCGTTCATGAGTTCCAAAGTGTTATCTCTAAGGAATCTCGTCGTCAAATTTTGAACAAGGAAGGTCGATTACCGGACTATGTGATTGCCTGTGTAGGTGGTGGGTCCAATGCTATCGGGGCCTTCTCAGAGTACCTAGCTGACGAAAGTGTCAAACTAGTCGGTGTTGAGGCTGCTGGAAAGGGGATTGATACAGATCAGCACGCAGCAACCTTGACCCTGGGTGAAGTCGGTGTGATTGATGGCATGAAAACGATCGCTTTGTTCAATGAGGATGGTTCTGCCGCACCCGTTTATTCTATCTCAGCCGGTCTTGACTACCCAGGTATTGGTCCAGAACATGCCTTCTTTAAGGAATCTGGTCGCGTAGATTATGTTTCTGCTACGGATGAAGAAGCAGTACAAGCTCTCTTGACACTCAGCCGTACGGAGGGAATTCTTCCAGCTATTGAGAGTTCACACGCTCTGGCCCAAGTCATCAAGTTGGCACCAACCTTGGACAAGGATACCATCATTATCGTCAATGTTTCTGGACGTGGCGACAAGGACGTTGCATCAGTTGCAGAATATCTCGGTCAAACCATTGACTAATAAAAAAAGAAAAGGAAAAGTTATGAAAAATAAAGGTTTACTCGCAGTTTTAGCTGCCATCGTTATTCTTGTTTGTGGCGCAGTCTTCTTCCAAAATAAGGGAACAGAAGACGCTACGACAACAAAAGAAAATACCATTAAAAAGGTTGGGGTACTTCAGTTTGTAACCCATGAAGCTCTGGATGAAATCTACCGTGGAATCCAAGATGGTTTGGCTGAAGCGGGCTATTCTGGAGATAATGTTGAAATTGACTTCCTCAACTCAGAAGCAGACCAATCTAAGGTCCAAACTATGAGTCAGCAACTTGTTAGCAATGGCAACGATGTCCTCATCGGAATTGCAACACCAGCTGCGCAAGGATTGGCTTCAGCCACGAGTGACATCCCAGTTATCATGGGAGCTGTGACAGATCCTGTTGGCGCAAACTTGGTCAGCGATTTGAAACACCCAGATAAAAATATTACAGGTGTTTCAGATGTGACACCTATTGACAAGCAGGTTGAGTTGATGCAAGAATTAACTCCAAACGTTAAAACTGTTGGAGTTATCTACTCAAGCAGCGAAGATAACTCAGCTTCTCAGGTTGCAGAATTTAAGGAATTAGCAGCAAAAGCAGGCTATACAGTTGAAGAATATTCTGTTCCATCTACCAATGAAATTGCAACCAGTATGAGTGTCATGGTGGGCAAGGTAGATGCAATCTGGTTGCCACTTGATAACACAGTTGCCTCAGCTTTTAGCACAGTTGTTCAAGCTGCCAAAGAAAAGAAAATTCCAATTTATACTAGTGTCCAAACCATGGTGGAAGAGGGAGGTCTAGCTTCTGTTGCCATCGACCAATATCAACTCGGTGTTTCGACAGGTAAAATGGCTGCTCGTATCTTGGCTGGTCAAACCGTTGCTGAAAACCCTGTTGAAGTCGTGACAGAAGGTAGCCCAGTAATCAACATTAAGGTTGCTGCTGAACTCGGCCTCACCGTTCCAGACAGCCTTCTCAAAGACGCTCAAGTTGTAGAATAAGTGAAACAGGAGCCCTTGCCGATTGGTGAGGGTTTTTAAGGTCTTCAATTTATTCGCTTATCGGCAAGGATTGCCCTATACTGAAGGTGCAAAAAGCAAATTATCCTCTTCCAAAAATCACAACAATAGGTCGTTAGGCTTCCTTGCCTAACTTTCTTATGTCTATGTCAACCTGTCCTGTCTATTAAGATTTTGAGTGAGTATTAGGAGGTTTGGAGATGATCGTTTTAAGTCAATCGTTTTTAATCATTGCCACACTCTGGATCGCATTTTTGGTCTTAGGGATAGCAGTATTTCATCACCATGGACGTTTACCTTTAAAGAATCCTGTGAAGATTCTATTAGCCTTTCTTTTTCTCTTAATTATGGCAGGGATGGCCTATGTTCTCCTATTTTTAGGATTTTTTGGTTATAATTCTTAGTATTTTCCTTTTACAATTTATCAATTCATAAAAAATGGACCAACTTTCCACTCATCTTGGGTTTGGTTCTATTTATTTTTAGTTTTTCTTCATAGGAAGCTGACACACATGTAACCAATCAGTAAGAAGGGAACGAAGGGGATTGGACTCTGCGGGCCCTTTTTGAGTTGATAGAGTGCAACAAAGAGTGCGGTGAGGGAGCCGATTTGGATGGTCCATAGGAGGTCTGTCAGACCGAGCGTGAGCGAGAGACTTGCTAGGTAGAAGAGGTCACCGGAACCAATCTTGATGTCTTTGAACTCTGCTAGAAGGGCTAGGGATAGTAGAGTGACTGCTCTGCTATTGAACCCAAAATAAAAGAGGATGGGTAAACTAAAGGCTAGCCAGATGATGAGGGGAAAGGAGCGAGTCTTGAGGTCGTAGATAGTGAGGGTTAGGGAAAAGACTAGGCAATAGGCCAACCAGAAATCAAGGTAGTTCAGGTAGGTTAGCAGGGCTAGACAACCGATGATGGCCTCAAAAAGAGCGTACCAGGGCGGAATCTTGATCTGGCAATAGCGACAACGAAAACCTGATAGGAGCTGGGAGAAGATTGGGATGAGATCATACCAGGCTAGTTTGTGGCGGCAACGATCACAGTGACTAGCGGGAGTCACGATGGATTGTTGGGGGAAGCGCTCGATGACGACGCCTAGAAATGAGGCAATTGAAGCTCCTAAGCTAAAGATTAAAAGATATTCCATACTTGACTATTCGTAAGTTCTTCTGAAAGTACTTTCAGAAGATATTGAGTTTTCACTTGAATGATGAAATTAAAATCTAAAACTTTGAAACCCCTTGCAAGATTTTTTTAATATCATATAATAAAAAATGTAAACGTTATCAAAAAAATAAAAGGAGTACTGATCATGTCAAAAGTGACTAAAGAAGAGTTGATAGACTTGATCAGAGATGGGATTATCGTATCCTGCCAAGCCCTACCAGGTGAGCCACTTTATACTGAAGAAGGAGGCATCATGCCCCTCATGGTAAAAGCGGCAGAAGAAGGTGGAGCGGTTGGGATTCGGGCCAACAGCGTGAGGGACATTCGCCAGATTAAGGAAGTCACTTCCCTGCCAATTATTGGGATCATTAAGCGGGATTATCCTCCCCAAGAACCCTTTATTACACCGACCATGCGCGAGGTGGATGAATTGGCAGAGTTGGATATCGAGGTTATCGCCCTTGATTGTACCAAGCGTGAGCGCTTTGATGGTAAGAACATCTCAGACTTCATTCGTGAGGTCAAAATCAAGTATCCTGACCAGCTCTTGATGGCCGATATTTCTACTTATGAAGAGGGAATGACAGCTTTTGAAGCTGGTGTGGACTTTGTTGGAACTACCCTTTCGGGTTATACGAGTTACAGTCGTCAGGCACCTGGACCAGACTTTGATTTGGTTAAGGAATTATGCGAAGCTGGTGTTGATGTCATCGCAGAGGGCAAGGTTCATTCGCCAGAAGATGCTAAGCAGATGATGCAATTAGGCATTCGTGGTCTAGTTGTTGGTGGAGCCATTACTCGTCCAAAAGAAATTACTCAGCGCTTTGTCGCGGGAATTAAATAAGAAAATAAGAATCATACTAAATCTTGGAGGACAATTTATCGAGTTGTTAAGACCCATTATTGCCGTTAACTCATCCAAATGGATATTTTAGGAAAAATAGGAGAAAGAAAATGAAAAAATTCCTACGTTCACTTTTAGTCGGAGCTGCAGTTGTATCTTTGGCAGCTTGTGGTAAGTCTGGTGGTTCAACAGAATCAACTAGCAAATCAGCTGAAAGTTCAGCTGACACAACAGAAATTACTTGGTGGGCCTTCCCTACCTTTGCACAAGAAAACGCTAGCGATGGTGTTGGTACATACGAACAAAAAATTATCGCAGCTTTTGAAGAAGCTAACCCTGGTATTAAGGTGAAATTGGAAACCATTGACTTCACCTCTGGACCAGAAAAAATCACGACAGCTATCGAAGCAGGAACTGCACCAGACGTGCTCTTTGACGCACCAGGTCGTATCATTGACTACGGAAAAAATGGTAAATTGGCTGACTTGAACGACCTCTTTACAGAAGACTTTGTCAAAGATGTTAATAACGACAACATCATCCAAGCCTCTAAAGCAGGCGATACAGCTTACATGTATCCCATCTCATCTGCACCATTTTACATGGCTCTTAACAAGGCGATGTTAAAAGATGCTGGTGTGCTTGACCTCGTTAAAGAAGGTTGGACAACTGAAGACTTTGAAAAAGTGATCAAAGCTCTTAAAGACAAAGGCTACAATCCAGGATCGCTCTTCTCAAACGGTCAAGGTGGTGACCAAGGTACACGTGCATTCATCGCTAACCTTTATAGCGGAAGTGTAACAAACGAAGACTTGTCAGCATACACAACTGATTCACCAGAATTTGTAAAAGGTCTTGAAGCAGCAGCTCAATGGATCAAAGATGGCTCCCTTGCTAACGGTTCACAATACGTTGGTGGTGACGACATCCAAAACTTTGCAAATGGTCAAACTTCATTCACAATCTTGTGGCAACCAGGTTTCAACAACACTAACGCAGAATTGCTTGAAGCATCTCAAGTTGAAGTTGTTGAAGTACCATTCCCATCTGAAGATGGTAAACCAGCTCTTGAATACTTGGTAAACGGTTTTGCAGTCTTTAACAACGGTGATGACGCTAAAGTTGAAGCATCTAAGAAATTCATCCAATTCATTGCTGATGACAGCGAATGGGGTCCTAAGAACGTGAAACAAACTGGTGCTTTCCCAGTTCGTACATCATTCGGTGAACTCTATGATACAGAACGCATGACAACCATCGGCGGCTGGACTCAATACTACACAACTTACTATAACACTATTGATGGCTTTGCTGAAATGCGTACCCTCTGGTTCCCAATGCTCCAAGCTATCTCTAATGGTGAAAAAGAACCAGCAGCAGCTGCAACAGACTTCACAAAAGCAGCTAACGAAACGATTAAAAAATAAGCAATTTCATTTTTAAAATCAGATAAGAAGGTTAGTTGAAAAATTTCTAGAGACTGTCTAGCAGAAGAGGAAAAACTTCTGCAGACGATAGGTCGGTTTCCAACCAGGGGAAAAGTGTAGGAGACCAGCCTATCATAGGCCTCAAGAAATCCTAGCTGACCACCATCTTACTTGATTGGATTGCATTGTATATGACATGGCCCCCTTTCTAGTTGCTGTCATTTCAATTGGAAAAGGGGCTTTCAATTTAACGAAAGAGGGGTATTTCATGTGAAAATCAATAAAATTCGCATGCGAGAAACGCTAGTATCTTATGCTTTCCTAGCTCCTGTTCTCTTCTTCTTTGGCTTATTTGTTCTCTTGCCAATGGGGATGGGGATTGTGACCAGTTTCTTCCACTACACCATGACAGACTTTACCTTTGTCGGTTTGGACAACTATATTCGTCTATTCCATGATGAGGTCTTCTGGAAGTCCTTCATCAATACAGTGATTATCGTAATTGGTTCTGTGCCAATCGTAGTACTCTTTTCACTCTTTGTGGCTTCACAGACTTATCAAAAGGGTGTGATTACGCGTTCATTCTACCGTTTTGTCTTCTTCCTGCCCGTTGTAACCGGTTCTGTTGCGGTAACGGTTGTTTGGAAATGGATCTACGATCCACTGTCAGGTATTCTCAACTATGTCCTTAAAGCAGGTGGCATGATTGAGCAAAACATCTCTTGGTTGGGAGACAAGCAGTGGGCGCTGTGGGCGATTATCATCATCCTCTTGACAACCTCTGTTGGTCAACCGATTATCCTTTACATTGCAGCGCTTGGAAATATTGACAATTCCTTGGTAGAAGCTGCGCGTGTCGATGGTGCCAATGAGTTTCAAGTCTTCTGGAATATTAAATGGCCAAGTCTCTTGCCAACAACACTCTACATCGCAGTGACAACGACCATTAACTCCTTCCAATGTTTCGCCTTGATCCAGCTTTTGACATCAGGTGGACCAAACTACGCGACCAGTACACTCATGTACTACCTTTACGAAAAAGCCTTCAAACTGACAGAATACGGCTATGCCAACACCATCGGTGTCTTCTTGGCAGTCATGATTGCCTTAATTAGTTTTGCTCAATTCAAATTCTTGGGCGATGATGTGGATTATTAGAAAGGAGGAATACCATGAAAAAATCAAACTTCAGTCTCTTTAATGTCGTGACCAACGTGGTCCTCCTAATTTTGACAGTCCTCTTTATCTTCCCATTCTACTGGATTTTAACAGGGGCCTTCAAGGCACAGCCAGACACCATCAAAATTCCACCGCAATGGTGGCCTGCCAATCCGACCATGATCAACTTTGAAAAGTTGATTGTCCAAAACCCAGCCCTGCAATGGTTGTGGAACTCAGTCTTTATCTCTGTGGCAACCATGCTCTTGGTGTGTATTACAGCATCATTAGCAGGCTATGTATTGGCTAAAAAACGCTTCTACGGACAAAAATTGCTCTTCTCAATCTTTATCGCAGCCATGGCTCTTCCAAAGCAAGTTGTCTTGGTGCCGCTGGTACGGATTGTCAACTTTATGGGGATCCACGATACGCTAGCAGCGGTGATTTTACCGCTAGTCGGCTGGCCATTCGGGGTCTTCCTCATGAAGCAATTCTCTGAAAATATCCCGACGGAACTCTTGGAATCCGCTAAGATTGACGGGTGTGGTGAAGTGAGAACATTTTGGAGCGTGGCTTTCCCAATCGTAAAACCTGGTTTTGCTGCACTTGCTATCTTTACCTTCATCAACACATGGAATGATTACTTCATGCAGCTGGTTATGTTGTCTTCACGGCAGAACTTGACCATCTCACTAGGTGTTGCGACTATGCAGGCTGAAATGTCTACCAACTACGGTTTAATCATGGCGGGTGCCTTCCTGGCGGCTGTGCCAATCGTTGCTGTCTTCCTCATCTTCCAAAAATCTTTCACGCAAGGGATTACCATGGGAGCTGTTAAGGGGTAATAGCAGAGCAGTAAGTTTAATTTTAATCAGAAGTTGGAGAGAGCTGGTTATGGACTTGGTTCTCTCTCGGTCATGATATCAGAAGAAGAGGGGATTTGTAGATGATTTTTGATGAATTGACAGCTATTAGACGCTATAAGGGAATCCATCCTAATCTTGATAAGGCTATCAACTATTTTCAAGAGACTGATCTCAGTCAGTTAGAACTGGGTCGGGTCGATATTGATGGAGATGAGGTTTTCTTGCTAGTACAGGAAAATCTGCTCAATCAAGAGCCGACAGATGTCTTTGAATACCACAAGTCTTATATGGATATTCAGATGATCGAGAGCGGTTTGGAGATTATTCGCTATGGCCGTCAAGTGAAGGAAGAAACCCAGACTTTCTCTGGAGATATTGGCTTTGTCACCTGTCACAAGACCTATGATTATGACTTGGACGGTCGCACCTTTGCAGCCTTTTTCCCAGGAGAACCCCATCAACCTAACCAATACCTAGCTGGTCGCCAGCAGGTCAGAAAATATGTTTTCAAGGTTAAGTTAGCCTAGGCTGACCGACCTCAAAAGATAAGGAGTCCTGTATGCAAGATAAAACAAAGGCAATTATTTCAGCAATTTTTAGTTTGGATAGTGGTTTTATGAAGGCCTGTGAGCGCATCTTTGATTTTGCCATGCTCAATCTCCTCTTTGTGGTGTCTTGCTTGCCTGTGGTTACGATTGGTGTTGCCAAACTTAGCCTCTTCACTTGTTTGAATCAGATGGCTGAGACTGGGCATCTAGCTCCTTGGGCAGATTATAGCCAGGCCTTTAAAAGGAATTTTCGAGAAGGAATCAAACTAGGACTTGTAGAAGTGCTGGTGATAGGATTTTGTTTGCTTGATATTATCTTACTCAGCCAAGTCATGAGTCCTGCAGCTCAAGTCATTAAGATCTTGAGTTTTGGAGTTCTGATTTTAGTGACCATGACCAGTCTTTACCTCTATCCAATTGCTAGTCGTTATCAGCTAGGATTGAAAGAGTTGGTTTGGAAAAGTTTTCTCTTAGCCAGTCTCCATACTCCCAAGACCTTACTTATGCTGGCTGTGTTGGGAGGACTCTTTCTGGCAATGACCAGTTCCACTACGGCCCTGCTAGGTGGACTCTCTCTCCTGACCATTATTGGCTGGGTGCTTTTGGCTTACCTTAACCATCATTTGGTCCGTAAAGCCTTGGACCAATCCCTACAATCTTAATCAATAGAAAGAAGTATTACATGAAAGATTTAACCAAATACGAAGGTATTATTCCTGCCTTTTATGCCTGTTACGATGATGAAGGCAATGTCAGTCCTGAGCGCATCCGTACCCTGGTGACCTATTTCATCGACAAGGGTGTTAAAGGAATCTATGTCAATGGTTCTTCAGGTGAATGTATCTACCAATCTGTCGAAGACCGCAAATTGATTTTGGAAGAAGTTATGGTAGTGGCCAAGGGCAAGCTGACCGTTATTGCCCATGTTGCCTGCAATAATACCAAGGATAGTCAAGTGCTGGCTGCTCACGCAGAAAGTTTGGGTGTCGATGCTATTGCGGCTATCCCACCAATCTATTTCCGTCTGCCAGAACATGCCATTGCTCAGTACTGGAATGACATTAGTGCAGCAGCACCGAATACAGACTTTGTCATCTACAATATTCCGCAGTTGGCTGGTGTGGCCTTGACCCCAAGTCTCTACCGTGAAATGTTGAAAAATCCACGTGTTATCGGTGTGAAAAACTCTTCTATGCCGGTACAAGATATTGAAATCTTTAAGAGCCTAGGAGGTCCTGAAAAACTCGTCTTCAACGGTCCGGATGAGCAGTTCTTGGCTGGTCGAGTGATGGGTGCTATTGGTGGTATTGGTGGAACATACGGTGCTATGCCAGAACTCTTCCTCAAATTGGATGAGTTGATCGCAGCAGGAGACTTGGATCGTGCCAAGGACTTGCAATACACGATTAACACTATAATTGGTCACTTGGTTTCATGCCACGGTAATATGTACGGTGTGATTAAGGCCGTTCTTAAAATCAATGAAGGACTGGAACTCGGTAGTGTTCGTCAGCCTCTCGAACCTCTGATTGATAGCGATGAGGAATTGGTGGCAGAAGCAGCTCGCCTTATCCGTGAAGCTAAGGCTAACTTCTGCTAGGACAGGGGGTTGCATATGGACTACTATGTAGCGATTGATATTGGTGGTACCAGTATCAAATATGGTCTGGTGGATAGCCAAGATCAGATTATAGAAGACCATGAAATACCAACGGAGGCTCATTTAGGGGGACCTCATATCCTTGAAAAGGTTAAGGGGATTGTTTCATCTTATGTGGACAAGGCTCCTAAGGGAATTGGTATTTCCTCTGCTGGCATGGTCGACCCTGATGAGGGGGGTATTTTCTATGCAGGGCCTCAGATTCCTAACTATGCGGGTACTCAGTTTAAGAAGGAACTAGAAGCGACCTTTGGGATTCCTTGTGAGATTGAAAATGATGTCAACTGTGCAGGCCTAGCTGAGGTTATCTCTGGTTCTGGGGTCAACAGTCAGGTGGCAGTCTGTCTGACTGTCGGTACTGGCATCGGAGGTTGCTTGGTCATTGACAATAAAGTCTTCCATGGCTTTAGCAATTCTGCCTGTGAGGTGGGCTATTTGCATCTACCTGATGGCGCCTTTCAAGATTTGGCTTCGACAACTGCCCTGGTCCATTATGTGGCGGACCTTCATGGCGATGACCCTGCAGATTGGAATGGGCGTCGGATTTTTGCGGAGGCTACAGAGGGCAATAAGCTCTGCATTCAAGGAATTGACCGCATGGTCGGCTATCTGGGTCAAGGCATTGCTAATATTTGCTATGTTGCCAATCCCGAAGTTGTCATCTTAGGTGGTGGTATTATGGGACAAGAAGCCATTCTACGCCCTCGCATCCAACAAGCTCTCAAAGATGGTTTGGTTCCAAGTCTAGCGGATAAGACGACCCTTGTCTTTGCCAAACATAGAAACACAGCTGGAATGTTAGGTGCCTATTACCACTTTAAGATTAAACAAGAAGAACGCCAGAAAGCCTAGTTGAGATAAAACAGTATTCTGTAGAGGAAAAGCTTCTATATTTTAGTTGTTGACCTCTACAGATTTTCTTTTAAATTTTTTGAAATCAAAAGAAGTTAGGTTCCTAAATACGAGGGAGTTTTAGGACTCTAGAAGAGAATAATGGGTATATCTTTCTTTACAAGCTCTGCTATTTATGGTAAGATAAAAATTGTGTGTAATGGACGCACAAAAATACAGTTTATCCGCTGGGTTTAAAAGCACCTATGATTGACAAAGATAGGAGAAAAACATGAATCCATTAATCCAAAGCTTGACTGAAGGTCAATTGCGTACTGATATCCCTGAGTTCCGTCCTGGTGATACTGTCCGCGTTCACGCGAAAGTTGTCGAAGGTAACCGCGAGCGTATCCAGCTTTTCGAAGGGGTTGTTATCTCTCGTAAAGGTCAAGGTATCTCAGAAATGTACACTGTTCGTAAGATTTCTGGCGGTATCGGTGTAGAACGTACTTTCCCAATCCACACTCCACGTGTTGACAAGATTGAAGTTGTACGTTATGGTAAAGTACGTCGTGCGAAATTATACTACTTGCGTGCGCTTCAAGGTAAAGCAGCTCGTATCAAAGAAATCCGTCGCTAAGATTATTCTTAGTTATGGAAAGAAGGGGCGTCAGCCCTTTTTTTGTTTTCAAAAATTGTAAAGAGGAAAATCTTGACGGATAAGAATAGCAAACTGCCCCTATTTTTGGAGATGTATCAGTTTGCTATTTTTGAAATTTTCTAGACATATTTATGAAATATTTATGTAAAAATTCTTGCTTAAGATAGGTATCTGATGTACAATAGAATTACAATTGAGTTCCCTTAGTTAAATGGATATAACCCCTTCCTCCTAAGAAGTAGTTGCTGGTTCGATTCCGGCAGGGGACATTTAAAAATAGCCTCTTGAGACTCCTAAAGGATGGTCAAGGGCTTTATTTATTGCTTAAAGAGAGTAGAGGAAAAACTGCTTTCTTTTGTTGTAGGTCGCGATTGTTATGGGTGGGGAAAAAGATGACAGAAAAAAAGCTAACCTTTGATAAAAAAATTGATTATGGTTTGGTTATTCCAGTCATTCTCCTTGTGACTATTGGCCTGGTTTCGATTTTTATTTCTGTTGGGAGTGATTATCCAGATCGTGTATATAACACCATGTTTTTACAGATGTTATGGCTCTTTTTAGGTTGTCTGTTGGCAGTTGTTGTCATGAGATTTAAACTTTCTTTTCTCTGGAGGATAACCCCTTGGCTCTATGTACTAGGGTTGGTTTTGATGGTACTCCCCTTATTTTTATATAGTCCAACTTTGGTTGCTTCAACAGGGGCTAAAAACTGGGTCTCCATAGGTTCGGTTACTCTTTTTCAACCCTCAGAATTCATGAAAATTTCTTATATTCTTGCTCTGGCTCGCTTGACACTTTGGGGACAGAATCGTTGGCCTGATCCTAGTCTAAAAGACAATTGGAAGTTACTTGGACTCTATGCCTTAATAAGCCTACCAGTTTTTACTTTGTTAGCTTTACAGAGTGATTTAGGTACAGCCCTAGTCTTTGTTGCAATTTTAGTTGGCTTGATTTTTGTTTCAGGAATCTCATGGAAAATCATTATTCCAGTCGCCCTTGCAGTAATAATCAGTATTGGAGGTTTTCTCTACTTGTTTACCTTTGATGCGGGTAAGGAATGGCTGTTCAATCTTGGTATGGATACTTATCAGATGAACCGAATTTCAGCTTGGTTGGATCCCTTCTCTTATGCTCAAAACATAGCCTATCAACAGACTCAAGCATTAATTTCTATTGGTTCTGGCGGTCTTTTAGGAAAAGGCTTTAATGTTCTTGAGTTGGCTGTTCCTGTACGTGAAAGTGATATGATTTTTACAGTGATTGCTGAGGATTTTGGATTCATTGGTACAGCTGTTGTGTTAAGTCTGTACCTATTCTTAATTTTTAGGATGTTACGTGTGACCATTGCATCTAATAATCGTTTTTATACCTTCATTTGTATCGGTTTTATCATGATGATAGTCTTTCATATTTTTGAAAATATAGGTGCTAATATTGGGATTCTTCCATTGACCGGAATACCATTACCTTTTATTTCACAAGGTGGGTCATCATTAATCTCAAACCTCATAGGTGTTGGTTTAATTCTATCTGTTACTTATAATCGTCAAGAAACATAGCAGAGCACAGTATCGGATTCAAGTAGATTTAAAAGATTGGGAGACCCAGTCTTTTTTTCTTTAAACTTTGTGATGCGAAACTGAATTTTTAGCAAATCTCGTTAAAATTCAAGTAAAATATGGTATAATGAAAGTTATGAAACATTGTAGGATAGAGGTGGAATCTTCAGGGAGATTTTATCATTCTTGATTCGCCTAGGCCTGCAATTTTGAATGGAGAAAATAGTGACATGACACAAGAAGATAAAAATTTAGAAGCTTTGGCCCAAGAGTATGATGCGAGCCAGATTCAGGTCCTAGAAGGACTGGAAGCTGTACGGATGCGTCCAGGGATGTATATTGGCTCAACTTCTAAAGAGGGACTTCATCACTTGGTTTGGGAAATCGTGGATAACTCAATCGACGAGGCCCTGGCTGGTTTTGCCAGCCAGATTGAAGTCTTTATTGAGCCGGATAATTCTATCACGGTTATTGATGATGGACGTGGGATTCCTGTTGATATTCAGGAGAAAACTGGTCGTCCAGCGGTTGAAACGGTCTTCACGGTCCTTCACGCGGGAGGTAAATTTGGCGGAGGCGGCTACAAGGTCTCTGGTGGTCTCCACGGGGTTGGTTCTTCAGTTGTAAACGCCTTGTCAACGCAGTTGGATGTTCGTGTCCATAAAAATGGTCAGATTTACTATCAAGAGTACAAACGTGGTGTGGTCCAAGAGGACTTGAAGGTCATCGGTGATACAGATCGCCACGGAACGACCGTTCACTTTACGCCAGACCCAGAAATTTTTACTGAAACGACAGAGTACGACTTCGATCGTTTGGCTAAACGTATTCAAGAATTAGCCTTTCTCAATAAGGGTCTCAAGATTTCTATCGCGGACAAGCGTGAGGGACAAGAACAGGCTAAGGACTTCCACTACGAGGGTGGTATTGTCAGCTACGTTGAGTTCATCAATGAAAACAAGCAAGCCATCTTTGAAAATCCGATTTACACAGATGGAGAGTTGGAAGGCATTACGGTTGAAGTAGCCATGCAGTATACGGATGGTTACCATGAAAATGTTCTATCTTTCGCCAACAACATCCATACCCACGAAGGTGGAACCCATGAGCAAGGTTTCCGCACAGCCTTAACCCGTGTCATTAACGACTATGCCAAGAAGAATAAAATCCTCAAGGAAAATGAGGATAATCTGACGGGTGAGGATGTCCGTGAAGGGTTGACTGCAGTTATCTCTGTCAAACACCCAAATCCTCAGTTTGAAGGGCAAACCAAGACTAAACTTGGAAACTCTGAAGTTGTGAAGATTACTAACCGTCTCTTCTCAGATGCCTTCAACCGTTTCCTCTTGGAAAATCCGCAGATTGCTCGTAAGATCGTTGAAAAAGGGATTTTGGCCTCAAAAGCGCGCATTGCGGCTAAACGTGCCCGCGAAGTGACTCGCAAGAAATCTGGTCTAGAAATTTCCAACTTGCCAGGTAAATTGGCCGACTGTTCGTCTAATGATCCAACCATGAATGAGCTCTTCATCGTGGAGGGAGACTCTGCCGGTGGTTCAGCTAAGTCTGGACGTAACCGTGAGTATCAAGCTATTCTACCAATTCGTGGTAAAATCCTCAACGTCGAAAAAGCGACCATGGATAAGATTTTAGCCAACGAGGAAATTCGCAGTCTCTTTACGGCCATGGGTACTGGATTTGGTGCAGATTTTGATGTTTCTAAAGCCCGTTACCAAAAATTGGTCATCATGACCGATGCCGATGTTGATGGGGCGCATATTCGTACTCTTCTCTTAACCTTAGTCTACCGCTTCATGCGTCCTGTATTGGAAGCTGGCTATGTCTATATCGCTCAACCACCAATTTATGGAGTCAAGGTTGGTTCTGAAATCAAGGAATACATCCAGCCAGGAGCAGATCAAGAAGAGCAATTGAAAGCTGCTATGGAGAAATACAGCCAAGGTCGTTCTAAACCAACAGTTCAGCGCTATAAGGGATTGGGAGAAATGGATGATCACCAACTCTGGGAAACGACCATGGATCCTGAACGTCGCTTGATGGCACGTGTATCAGTTGATGACGCTGCAGAAGCTGATAAGATCTTTGATATGCTCATGGGAGACCGTGTGGAACCCCGTCGTGAGTTTATCGAAGAAAATGCGGTTTATTCTACGCTAGACGTCTAGTCAAAATTGCTTTGTCAAAGCGGATTAAGTGTGTTATAATCGTAATGTTATAGTGTTTTATATGTTTAAATAGGGAATTTATTGAAGAATGAGTCTCTCTTAGTTTTATATATTGAGAACACTGAGACGGATGAGCAAAAAGCGCAAGCCGTCATCTTACAGTCTATTAAGGAGATTAAGATGCCTACTGGAATCATCTTAACGATAGTTGCTGTTGTCATTATTGTCATCATCATCTATCTTATCGGAGTGCTTATTCGTCGTCGAAATGAGACACTTCTCGAAAAGTTGGAGGAGCGCAAGCAAGCTATTTTTGACCTTCCTATCAATCAGGAGGTAGAGGCCGTTAAGGACCTTCATCTGGTTGGTCAAAGTCAAGTGTCCTTCCGTGAATGGAACCAAAAATGGGTGGACTTATCAACTAACTCATTTAGTGATTTAGAAAATCATATTTTTGAAGCAGAAAATCTTAACGACTCTTTCAACTTTATTAAAGCTAAGCACGAAATCGATAGTATCGAAAGTCAACTTAAGCTAGTTGAAGAAGATACTCAGGCTATCAAAGAAGCACTTTCAGTTTTGAAGGCACAGGAAGAGAAAAACTCGGCACGAGTTAAGTATGCTTTGGATCTTTATGAAGTGCTTGATGGTACGATAACGGAGAACCGTTCTAATTATGGACCAGCTTCTGCCGAACTTGATAAGCAATTAAAAAATATTCAAGCTGAATTTTCTCAATTCGTTGCTTTGAACTCCTCTGGTGACCCTGTTGAAGCCGCAGAAGTACTGGAAAAGGCAGAGGAACATACGATTGCTTTAGGTCAGATTTCTGAGCAGGTTCCTGCTCTTGTTGAAAAGTTGAATGTGAAATTCCCCGACCAACTTGAAGATTTAGAATCTGGATACCGTAAGCTACTGGAAGAGCACTATTTCTTCCCAGAAGATAATATTGAACCACAGTTCCAAAAGATTCGTGAAGGTATAACGGATGCATCTGAGGTCTTGGCGCAACTTCATCTTGATAAAGCAGCGAGTAAATGTGAGGATATTCAAGGTGATGTCGACAAACTCTATGATGTTTTTGAAAAGGAAATTGGTGCTCACAAACACGTAGTCAAGTTAGCCTCAGTCTTGCCAGATTATTTCAAGCATGTATCTGCTAATAATCAACTATTGACAGATGAACTTGCACGTCTCAATCAGTCATTTATCCTTAATGAATCAACGAGTTTATCCCTTAATTCCTTCAAAACAGAGTTGGAAAAATTAGAGGAGACAACATTACCGTCAGCGATTGATTTTGTGACTGAAGAGAAGCCTTACAGTGACCTGCAGAAAACACTGGAATTTGGCCAAACTTCTCTTAAACGTATCGAAGATGGTCAGATGGAAGTCTTTAATAATCTTAAAGGGGTAGAGCAATCAGAGGCGAATAGTCGTCAATTGCTTGATCAGTACATCAATAAACTTCATACCATTAAACGCTATATTGAAAAACGTAATCTGCCAGGAATTCCACAAGATTTCTTGCAAGTTTTCTTCTCAACATCAGCTCAATTGGAAAATCTTAAGGATGAACTGAGCCGTGGACGCATTGATATTGAAATGGTAGAACGTTTGACAACAGCTGCTGAGGGCGGTGTTGAAGTCTTGGAAGAGACGACTTATCAAGTTATTCAGGACGCTGTATTAACAGAACAGCTCTTGCAGTACTCAAACCGTTACCGTAGTTTTGACGCTAATGTTCAAGCAGCTTTTGAACAGTCTCTGCACTATTTTGAAGATAATCTTGATTATCGTTCTTCCTTCGAAGAGATTTCTTATGCTCTAGAAATTATCGAACCAGGTGTAACAGATCGATTTGTTAATGCCTACATTAAGACTCGTGAAGAAATTCGTTTCTAAAACATAATAAAAGTACGTTCGACAGTGAACGTACTTTTTGTTTGTTAGTTGACCTCGGATGGTCTTGCCTTTTAAAGGTTAAACCGCCATAAATAAATTCTTTTGAAGAGATTAGGCATCATTGTTGAGAAATAGTATCTCAAGCATGTTCTGATGACGAGGGATGACCTGATTTTGCTTGAAAAAACTTTTGAGTTCACTCCTTGGGATCCAACGGTAAGCTGTTGTTTCACTTCCCTGCAGTATGACTTCTGGGGCAACCTGACTAAGTTTAGCCGTGAAGCATTGAAAATAACAATGGAATTGCTCATTGAAGAAAGTTTCACGTCGACTTAGTTGGTCTGCCTTGAGATTTATCCCAGTTTCTTCTTCAACCTCACGGATGATAGCTTCAAGGTCAGATTCGCCCAAAAGAGCTGATCCACCAGCAGAAGCTTCGAAGTAGCTAGGGAAGGCAGGTTTATCAGGATGACGTTGGACGAGCAGGACCCGGTCATCTTGGTCTAAAATAAGGCATTCTACCACAAGGTGATAGAGACCGTTTGGGACCTCTTGTCCCCTGATGAGGACTTGGCCAGTAACTTGCCCTTCGCGATTGTAGGCGTCCCATTTTTCCATGTATTTTCCTCCTAAAAGCAGTATAATGGAAGTATTATAACATACGAAAATGGGAGAAGGAAATATGAAAGTTGTCATTGCACCAGATTCATTTAAAGAGTCTTTGACGGCTACAGAAGCAGCTGAAGCCATTTATCAAGGTTTTTATCGTGTTTTTCCGGAAGCAAATTACGACTTAATACCTGTTGGAGATGGTGGTGAAGGCACGGTTGATGCAATCTGCAATGGCCTCAAGCTAACAAAAAAGACCATTTTAGTTGCCGATGGTCTAGGTGGTCAAGTTGAGGCTGAGTATGCCAGAAATGAAGGGGTAGCTGCCTTTGAATGCGCGACGGTCACAGGCTTGGAAAGGATTCCTCTGGAAGATCGTAAACCCCTAAAAATATCAAACAGAGGCATTGGTCAACTAATTTTGTTCTTACTCGATGAGGGCGTCCGAGAATTTTACATCGGGGTCGGTGGCTCTTCTACAACTGATGGCGGTATAGGAGTTGCAGAAGGACTAGGTTACCAGTTTTGGGATAAGGATGGAAATCTGATAAAGGCTATAGGTGCAAATTTGGACAAGATAGCTAGGATGACATCAGATAGGGTCCCCTCTTCCCTAAAAGAAGCAAAGATTCATCTCTTAGTTGACGTTACCAATCCTCTCTGTGGTCCTCGTGGAGCCAGTCCTGTATTTGGTCCACAAAAAGGATTATCTCCTACAGAAGTGACTTGGGCAGACCAGGCCTTGCAGAATTTTTACCAAAATCACCATCCAGCCTTGCTGAACCTACCAGGAGCTGGAGCGGGAGGTGGTTTGGCAGCTGGTTTTGTAGCCTTTACAGGAGCTAGAATTGTATCAGGTATAGATACTGTCTTGGATCTTTTGAAATTTGAGGAGAGAATAGCTGAGGCGGACCTCTTAATCGTCGGTGAGGGCAAGCTAGATCGGCAAAGTTTGTCAGGTAAGGCACCGATTGGCCTAGCTAGACGAACGCCTAATAAGATTCCTATAATAGCCCTCTGTGGGATGCTGGATGAGGATTTACCACTCTTTCCTTGCCAGGGTATCCTTGCCGCTTATGCCGCTATTCCACGCTTACAGGACAAGGAAAAACTTCTCAGTGATGCCAAGAAGGATTTGACTAACCTCAGTCAGCAGGTGGCTCAGACCTTGAAATTAGGCCAGCACCTGTCTTAATTACCAAAAAGCTTCTTCCAGAAGGATTTCTTCTCCTCAGGCTCTTTTTTAGTGGAAGTTGCGGTCTCCTCAGGGATGATAAAGTCGATATTTTCCTTGTCAATAGCATGGTCAGTATGAAGGACGAGTCCGTAAGGTGAGTTGGCACTGGTTTCATCGACAATTGTGGCGTCGATATGGACCTCTTGCGCTAGTTTTAGGTAGGCCATCTGTTTAGCCATGCTTAAGGCAGGAGAGATTTTTAAAGAAAGATTTGGATCGTTAGCACTTTCTTGATTGAGAAAGTTTGGAAAAAAGCGGAGCGTTTCCTCTTGTTGGGCCTGTTCAAGTGAGACAGCTATGACAACCCGCTCTCTAAAGGTCCCTAAAAATTGTCTTTGCTGATCCGGGTCTAAACGATTTTCACCATGGGCTGCTCGGGTCAGTGTTTCATTGATATCCATTTGCTTCTCCTTAAACGATAGATTAACTTGATTATACCCTACTTTATGCGAAATGACTACGTCTAACATCTTCCCTTAAATGAAAATGAAAACAAGATGTCTCATTTTCATTTTTTTCGTTTTTCATTTGCTAAAAAGCCTAGTTTGTGTTATGATTAACTTGTAAAAAATTAAACTCATAAGGAGAGTAATAACATGTCAATTATTACTGACGTTTACGCTCGCGAAGTCCTGGACTCACGCGGTAACCCTACACTTGAAGTTGAAGTTTATACTGAATCAGGTGCTTTCGGACGTGGCATGGTTCCTTCAGGAGCTTCTACTGGTGAACACGAAGCAGTTGAACTTCGCGATGGTGACAAGTCTCGTTATCTTGGCCTTGGTACTCAAAAAGCTGTTGACAACGTAAACAACGTTATCGCTGAAGCTATCATTGGTTTTGACGTTCGTGACCAACAAGGTATCGACCGTGCGATGATTGCTCTTGATGGAACTCCTAACAAAGGTAAATTGGGTGCTAACGCAATCCTTGGTGTGTCTATTGCCGTTGCGCGCGCAGCTGCTGACTACCTTGAAGTGCCTCTTTACAACTACCTTGGCGGATTCAACGCTAAAGTTCTTCCAACTCCTATGATGAACATCATCAACGGTGGATCTCACTCTGATGCTCCAATCGCATTCCAAGAGTTCATGATTATGCCAGTTGGTGCACCTACTTTCAAAGAAGGTCTTCGTTGGGGTGCTGAAGTATTCCACGCCCTTAAGAAAATCCTTAAAGAACGTGGACTTGTTACAGCTGTTGGTGACGAAGGTGGTTTCGCTCCTAAGTTCGAAGGAACTGAAGACGGTGTAGAAACAATCCTTAAAGCTATCGAAGCTGCTGGTTACGAAGCTGGCGAAAACGGCATCATGATCGGTTTCGACTGTGCATCATCAGAATTCTACGACAAAGAGCGTGGTGTATACGACTACACTAAATTCGAAGGTGAAGGCGGAGCTGTTCGTACATCTGCAGAACAAATCGACTACCTTGAAGAATTGGTTAACAAATACCCAATCATCACTATCGAAGACGGTATGGATGAAAACGACTGGGATGGTTGGAAAGCCCTCACAGAACGTCTTGGTGGACGCGTACAGCTCGTTGGTGACGACTTCTTCGTAACAAACACTGACTACCTTGCACGTGGTATCCAAGAAGGTGCTGCTAACTCAATCCTTATCAAAGTTAACCAAATCGGTACTTTGACTGAAACATTCGAAGCGATTGAAATGGCTAAAGAAGCTGGCTACACTGCCGTTGTATCACATCGTTCAGGTGAAACAGAAGATTCAACAATTGCTGACATCGCTGTTGCAACAAACGCTGGCCAAATCAAGACTGGTTCATTGTCACGTACTGACCGTATCGCTAAGTACAACCAATTGCTTCGCATCGAAGATCAATTGGGTGACATCGCTGCCTACAAAGGTATCAAGTCATTCTACAACTTGAAAAAATAATCTCGTAACGAGATAAGAGGCTGTTGAGCCTTGATATGAAGCACTTTGGAATTATATTCCAAAGTGTTTTTTCAATTTCATCGTATTTCCTAACTAAAATATAAAAGTTTTGAAGGAAAATTAGTCTATTTGTATAAAATGAATTATGTCGTTATTACCCTAATTTTTTGTTTGAAAAAGCAAACTATAATTATTCTCTGAGGCTATTTTGTTTGGTTATACGAAATTAATTTGTTGCTTTATTAATTTTATGATATAATAAATTGATTTTTTAATGTAAGAATTGGAGCATTTAAATGGAAATTAGGAAAATTAAAACTTATCTGTCTATTCCGCTCGTTTTGACATTGTTTTCAGCGACACAAGTTGCTGCAGATACGACTACGGGGACAACCACTGAGTCTTCCGCGACTGGTCAAAGTAGGGTTACGACAGCTACAAGCCAAGTGTCTACTGAAGCGACAACGACAACAGAGAGCTTAACGACGGATACTACTACGGAAATGTCAGAGGCTGCTTCTTCAACAGATGAGTCTAGCGCAACAACAGAGTTTCCAAATGTTACAGCATCAACAACGACTTCTCAAGCTGAGACAAATGCTGCAGGACCAGCTTCGTCTACCACTCAAACATCAGCATCGACTTCAACTGATCAAGCAACAACGAGTGATGATGTCGTTACGACTGTAGTGGATAAAGACGGTATCCATTTGAAATATACTCCGACGATTGCAAAAAATGAAAAAATTCTTTTTGCAGTTTGGACACAAGCCAATAACCAAGATGACATCGTTTGGTATGAATCTTCTGCTGCAGGAGCGGCATATGTGGAGTTTTCAAAACATCGGGAATATGGCACCTATATTGTTCACACTTATGCTAATCAATCTGGTAAAATGGTGGCTAAAGATGCTTTAACCTTGACGATTGCTAAACCTGAAGCAAAAGCAACCATTAAACGAACATCTGAAACAAACTATCAAGTTACGGTTACCAATGTACCTGATACTATTAGTCAGGTAAAAATTCCCGTTTGGACTAGTCAAAATGGTCAAGACGATATCAAATGGTATGATGCGACAGCTTCCGGAAAAGGAACATATACCCTTAACCTCTCTACAACAAGCCACCATGCTGAATACGGGACTTATAATGTTCATGTCTATGGTTATAGTTCAGTGACTAAGGGGATGTATGGACTTTTAGCAACCAGCGTTGACCATGTCGATAGTCGAACGGATGCCGTTGTTAGTATCACGGATTATGCAGAGAACAAGACGACCTTTACGGTTAATGTTAAGGGGAGTGAGGCTACAAAGACTATTAGCTCTGTTGCGATAGCTGTTTGGTCACATGAAAATGGACAAGATGACATCAAATGGTATCAACCAGGTATCACCAATAATCAGGCAAGTCAGACGGTCAATATTGCCAATCACGCTAATAAAACTGGGGTTTACGCAGTTCATGTCTACACCAATTATACTGATGGAACGCGTTCAGGAACAATTGCTGGAGACCTAAAAATTACAAAAGCAGCTGTTAAAAATGACGTTTCAACTAACTTGACCAAGGACGGTATTGCTATCAAATTAGACTCCAATACTGTTGCAGATTATACCAAAGTAAGATTTGCAGTTTGGTCTGACGAACATGGTCAAGACGATATTAAGTGGTACCAAGCGGATAGCAAGGGCCAAGCAGTAGCAACTTATGAGAACCATTCCGGATTCGGTAAGTACAATGTTCATACTTATTCTTATGAGACTGGTCAACCTGTAGCCTTAAGTGCTATCAGTTTCACCATCGCTAAGCCATCTGTTACGAGTGTTGTTACTAAGGTAAGTGATACAGAATATACAGTAACGGTCTCTAACGTACCTGTTTATGTGAAGAATGTACTTGTCCCAACCTGGTCAGATGTCAAGGGTCAGGATGATATCATTTGGTACAGCACGACTCAAAAAGATAGCACGACTTATTCAACCACCATTAAACTTAAGAATCATCAGTTTGCGACTGGGCACTACAGTGCTCATATCTATGGGACAAGTCGTTTGGGAAATACAACGGTTGCTTTGGGTGATACAAAGGGATTTGAAGTTGATAAACCTGTTACAACACCTGCAACAATTGAAATTCAAAACTACAATAAAGCCGCAGGTATTTTAACAGTTAAAGTTAGTGAAACGGCAAAATCAAAGGCGATAAGTTCAGTTGCTGTTGCAGTGTGGTCAGAGGAAAAACAGGCTAATATTTATTGGTATAAAGATAATACTGTTACTAATGGTGAGCTTAGTGTAGAGGTTTCCACTAAAAATCATAGTTACAAGTCAGGTTTATACAACATCCATGTCTATACGACCTATGCAGATGGGGAAACGTTGGGAACTGTTTTGGAACAGAAAGAGTTAGCCGCAGCTAAGGTTGTTACTTCAGCTTCCCAAGGTGAGTATGCTGTCATCAATAAAATTGTTTATCTTGACGCTGGACATGGTGGAAGTGATCCTGGAGCTACGTATTTTGGAGTAACAGAAAAATCTTTAAACTTATCAATTCAAAATTTGGTCAAAGCAAAACTAGAAGAACAGGGTTACCAGGTCGTCTTAACTCGATCAACAGATACATTTGTTGGACTTTTAGAGCGGTCTCAAGCAGTTAATGCTAGCCTCTCAGATTTATTTATCAGTATTCATTTTAATGCTTCTGGTTCAACTGCGACAAATGGAATCGAAACTTACTATTATGAGTATGACGCAAATTATCAACCTGCAATTAACAAAACTTACCATAATAATGCTGAACGCTTATCACGTTCTGCCTATCTAGCACAGGCAATACAAAATGCAACGGTCGTCAATACGGGTGCTGCTAATCGAGGTGTTTTGCGAAATACTTTTGCGGTTCTCCGCGAAACAACTGCACCAGCTATTCTCGTTGAGCTTGGATATATGTCTAATACAGAAGAAGCCAAAAAACTACCACAAGCTTCCTATCAAGAAAAATTAGCAAATGGTATTGTCTCTGGGATTCTAAATTACTACGCTAAATACAACTAATTTCCTAATTTTAAAGGAATACTTACCTAAATTCTTACAGGTTAGATAAGTGTTCCTTTTTTGTTTTGTTTTTAAAGAAAAAAGGATGAAATTTTGTTATAATATTTAAAGATAAACTATAGAAATGGGTTCTTATGGCTTACGAAAATCTTTTAAAACGCTTTTTGACTTATGTCAAAGAAAATACACGTTCAGATGAGACTTCACACACGGTTCCTTCTACGCAGAGTCAGGTTGATTTTGCGCTCAATATTTTGCAACCGGAGATGGAAGCTATCGGACTTCAAAATGTTCACTATAATCCTGCCAACGGCTTTTTAGTGGGAACCTTACCTGCTAATGATTCTGGTTATACACGAAAAATAGGCTTTATCTCTCATATGGATACAGCTGATTTTAATGCAGACAATATTAGTCCTCAGATTATTGAAAATTACGATGGTGGCATTATCGCTCTCAGCGATTCAGGCTACTCATTAAATCCAGAGGAATTCCCCCAACTAAATCGTTACATTGGTCAGACGCTTATTACAACTGATGGTCGAACTTTATTGGGTGCTGATGATAAATCAGGTATTGCTGAGATTATGACAGCAATTGAATACTTGGTTCAAAATCCAGATATTAAGCATGGTGAGATTCGTGTTGGTTTTGGCCCAGATGAAGAAATTGGTGTTGGTGCTGATAAGTTTGATGTTGCTGATTTTGATGTTGATTTTGCCTACACAGTGGACGGTGGTCCGCTAGGTGAGTTGCAATATGAAACTTTCTCAGCTGCAGCGGCCCATATTACTTTTCATGGTCGAAATGTCCATCCAGGAACAGCTAAAGGACAGATGGTAAATGCTCTGCAATTGGCGATGGATTTTCATCATCAGCTTCCTGTCGATGATCGCCCAGAGACTACGGAAGGCTACCAAGGTTTTTATCATCTCTCAAGTTTAGAAGGGGTGGTTGAACGAGCTGAATCTTCATACATCATTCGAGATTTTGAAACAGAAGCCTTTGAACAACGCAAAGCATTAATGCTTAAGATTGCGGAAAAAATGAATTTAGATTTTGGAAATGAACGTGTTGTTGTTGCTTTGCATGATCAGTATTATAATATGAAGACGATTATCGAGAAGGATATGACACCGATTGAACTTGCAAAAACAGTTATGGTGGATCTTGATATTGAACCGATTATTGAACCGGTACGTGGTGGAACAGATGGTTCAAAAATATCCTTCATGGGCATTCCGACACCAAATCTGTTTGCGGGTGGTGAAAATATGCACGGACGTTTTGAGTTTGTAAGCCTCCAAACAATGCAACGTGCCGTTGATATTATCGTTGGGATTGTTTCAAAGAAATTCTAATAGCCAGAATATTATTTATATGATAAAATAACTGTTAAGAATGAGAAAAAGTCTATCCCTAATACGATCACTATAAAAGAGTGAGGACTGTATTCTCAAGGACTTAGGATATAATTATCATTGTTGGAGGGAGCGTCATGATAAAACTTTTTGGCAAAATTCGTTATCATTGGCAACCAGAATTTTCTTTGATGCTTATTTATTGGTCCATTACTTTAATTCCTTTTTTCTTCGGTTTGATTCTGTTACTTGAAAAGACAACAGAACCCTGGAAGGTATTCTCACTGGCTGCTTTGACGTTGCTCTTGGGACTCTTGGGTATCCATCGTTATTTTATCATTCATGAGGATGGGATATTAGAGATTGCGAGTTTTAATGTTCTAAAGCCTAAAAAGATAAGCATCAGTCAGATTGAAAAAATGGAAATTACAAAAACCTCTATTAGATTAGTCTTTCTGGACAAGAGCTCACGACTCTACTGTATGAGGAAATGGGATAAGAAATATTTTCTAGATGCATTAGCCATAAATCCTTATTTTAAGGGAGAGGTTGAGTTGCTTGATAATTTCATAGAATTAGACTACTTTGAACATTATAGGGAAGATAAAAAAGCCCCAACATTATAAGTTTAGGGCTTTAGTAGGGCAAGATTTTACAGCCATTAAGGTTTCAGGAGTTTCAGGAACCTCCTGGCTCAGATTTTGACTGTTTGTAAATTTGACGATACCTTCATCGTCGTAATCAAATACTGCTGAATAAGTTTGACAAAGTCCACAGGCGATGCACTTTTCAGGAATTATAGTTACTTTCATAACTTTATTGTAATCAAAAAAACTCAAATATACAAGGGGGACGTCATGTCTGACAACAAAAAACCATGGGAAGCTAAACTGTTTAATACAGAGAAAGAAGGACCGCAATCACGTCGCAGTAAGAAAGGTACCATTATCAGTACACCCTTTTTAACACTTTTGATGTCTATTTTCTTCATTATTATTTTAGTTGTTCTCTTTATTATGTTCTACACCTCAAATGGTGGCGGCGATGCAGCTAAGGATACGACTAATTTCTATGGAGCCAGCACGACACAAGCGACCAATAGCCAGGAAAAGGCAGCTGATCAAACAACAGTAACTCAAGCTGAATCTAGTGAATCAACTGAAGCATCAACACAGGCAGAGGAAACAACAGTTGCAACGGAAGCTTCTAATGGTACAACGATTACTGTGCAAGCAGGAGAGGGAGCAGGTCAAATTGCTGCTCGTGCAGGTATTTCTGTAGATCGCCTCTATCAGCTAAACCCAGATAAGATGGTAGGTCCTGGGGGAACTTGGTGGGCCAATCCAGGCGATCTTGTCATCATTGATTAGAAGAGGCTAATGTGAATACAATACAAATTGCCATTGATGGACCCGCTTCAAGTGGGAAATCAACGGTTGCGAAAATTATTGCGAAAAAACTTGGCTATATCTATTTAGATACGGGTGCCATGTATCGTTGTGTAACCTTACTTGCCTTACGTCAGGGTTATCAAGCTGAGCAGGTTGACCTGATTTTAGCTGATATAGATAGGAATCCTATTTCTTTCGGATTAGCTAAAGATGGCAGTCAGACAGTTTTTCTCGGTGATGAAGATGTGACCCTTGCCATTCGTCAGAATGATGTGACCAATAATGTCTCATGGGTGTCAGCCTTAGCTTCTGTCCGTGAAAAATTAGTTGAGCAACAGCAAAAAATTGCTGAAACTGGTGGCATTATTATGGATGGTCGTGATATCGGGACGGTTGTTTTGCCACAAGCGGAGCTGAAGATTTTCTTGATTGCTTCTGTAGATGAGCGGGCAGAACGTCGCTATAAGGAAAATCTTGAAAAAGGAATTGAGACCGATCTTGAAACCTTAAAAGAAGAAATTGCAGCCCGTGATTATAAGGATAGTCATCGTGAAGTGTCCCCTCTAATTGAGGCAGAAGATGCCATCACTTTTGATACGACGGGTATCTCAATCGATGGAGTTGTGGATTTCATCCTTCAAAAGGCTTTAGCTTTGCAAGAAAAGCAATCAATTAAGTGAAAATTGTTGACAAACATATCTATATAGGTTAGAATGGTTAGTAATGAGAAAAGCAGAAGTGAGAGCTTCTCGCCTTACGACTAACGTTGTCTGGCCCTACAAGATAAGGTTTGTAAAAACTACAATCTAGTACGGGTTTGACGCTGTCGAACTCGTATTTGTTTTTCTCTAAAAAAATGAAGAGGTGAAGAACATAGCTAAGAAGGATTTGTTCATTAATGACGAGATTCGCGTCCGTGAAGTTCGTCTAGTTGGCCTTGAAGGTGAGCAGTTAGGCATCAAGCCTCTGTCTGAAGCGCAAGCTTTGGCAGATGCAGCAAATGTTGACTTGGTTCTCATTCAGCCACAAGCTACACCGCCTGTTGCAAAAATTATGGACTACGGTAAGTTCAAGTTTGAGTATCAGAAGAAGCAAAAGGAGCAACGCAAAAAACAAAGCGTTGTAACGGTTAAAGAAGTTCGTTTGTCGCCAGTAATTGACAAGGGTGACTTTGAGACTAAGCTCCGCAATGGCCGTAAGTTCCTTGAAAAAGGTAACAAGGTTAAGGTTTCTATCCGTTTCAAGGGTCGTATGATTACCCACAAAGAAATCGGAGCTAAGGTGCTGGCTGACTTTGCTGAAGCGACCCAAGATATTGCCATCATCGAGCAAAGAGCCAAGATGGATGGTCGTCAAATGTTTATGCAACTCGCACCAATTCCTGACAAGAAATAGTCAGTTACACATTATTTTATAGGAGAATTTTATAATGCCAAAACAAAAAACACACCGCGCATCTGCTAAACGTTTCAAACGTACTGGTTCAGGCGGTCTTAAACGCTTCCGTGCTTATACATCTCACCGTTTCCACGGAAAAACTAAAAAACAACGTCGTCACTTGCGTAAAGCAGGCATGGTACATGCTGGTGACTTCAAACGTATCAAGTCAATGTTGGCTCAAATGCGTTAATATTACTGATTAAATTACTCGATTGAAGAATATTTGGAGGAAATTATAAATGGCACGTGTTAAAGGTGGCGTTGTATCTCGTAAACGTCGTAAACGTATTTTAAAACTCGCTAAAGGTTACTATGGCGCTAAACATATCTTGTTCCGTACTGCAAAAGAACAAGTAATGAACTCATACTACTATGCATACCGCGATCGTCGTCAGAAAAAACGCGACTTCCGTAAATTGTGGATCGCTCGTATCAATGCAGCTGCTCGTATGAACGGTTTGTCATATTCTAAATTGATGCATGGTTTGAAATTGGCAGAAATCGAAGTTAACCGTAAAATGTTGGCTGATCTTGCTGTCAATGATGCAGCAGCTTTCACAGCTCTTGCTGATGCTGCTAAAGCTAAACTTGGTAAATAATTTATCAGAAGAAGTGGGACCTTGTCTTGCTTCTTTTTACTTTTCTTCAAATAGTGCTTCAATGTTCACTGGTTTAGGCTTTTTGAAAATTGTGTATATTTAATTCTATAAATTGTATAATTTCAAAAAAATTAACCAGAAAAACGAAAAAAGTTGCAAAAGCTGTTGACAATTATTTGAAAATGGTTTAAACTTACATTTATCAAAATAAATATAAATGGAGACAGAAGATGTTAGGAACTGTTCAAATTCAATTGACAGCAACATTTTATTACAGCTATTTTAGATAGTGTTTGTAGACATGCAAGCATGGATACAAACACGAAAACGTAAGTTTGTATCTATGTGGCTGTGTTTTGGGCATGTGTTCACGTAGATGAAAATCTAAATGGACACGCTAGCACCTTCTGTCTTTGATAATAGACAATAAAGGGACCGTTTAGATTTTTATCTAAATGGTCCCTTTTATTTGAACAGGATGGAGCATAGCACTAGTATTTTTTCCAAAGAAAGAAGGTTTTTGATGAAAATGAAACGTCTAATTATGGGCTCAATGGCCTTAATCTCTGGCCTATGTTTGGCTGCTTGTGGTTCAACTAAAACGAATAATGATACCCTTAAGGTTGGCATTATCCAATATGCAGAGCATGACGCCCTAACTTCCGCCCGAGAGGGTTTTCTGGCTGCTCTTGAAGAAGCTGGTTACAAGCAAGGGGAAAATTTAACGGTTGATTACCAAAATGCCCAAGGAGATCAGGCCAATCTTCAAACCATGGTTGATCAGTTAGCTAGGCAAAATGATGTTAATTTTGCCATTGCAACACCTGCTGCCCAGGCCTTAATCAATGTGGATAGTGAGACACCTTCAGTTTTTACAGCTGTGACCGATCCTGTTGAGGCGGGACTGGTTGATAGTTTAAAAAGCCCTGGTGGAAATATGACGGGGTCTGTTGATGCTAATGATGTTGAGGGACAAATTGACATGTTGTTGAAGGTCTTACCAGATGCAAAAACTGTTGGTATTTTCTACAATTCAAGTGAGGTTAATTCGGAAGTCCAAGCCAAGCAAGCTCAAAAAGCCCTTGAGGCAGTGGGACGTAAGGTCGTGATTAAAACGGCAACTTCTTCAAATGATGTGCAGCAGGTTATTACTTCGCTAGCTGGTCAGGTTGATGCAATTTACTTCCCAACGGACAACACGGTTGCTTCAACGGCTTCTACAATTGGTGAGATTCTCAAAGAGAAAAAGGTTCCAGCCATGGGAAGTGATGGGGCTGTACTCGAAGCTGTGCTCTTTACTTACGGAGTTGACTACTATGCCATTGGCCAGCAGGCCGGCCAATTAGCAGCTCAAATCTTAGATGGAAAAGAACCAGCTGATCTAGCTGTTAAGACACCTGATACAGGGGCCGTAGCCGTCAATAAAGAAATGGCTCAAGCCCTCGGAATTGATGAAATAACGATAACATCTATTGCACCATAATTTTAAAAAGGAGATTTATTATGAAACTCACAAAATATCTTACTGCAAGTCTATTACTAGGAACAAGCCTTACTCTAGCTGCTTGTAGCTCAAGTTCTTCAGATTCAGCTAAGTCTTCCGGAGACAGTATCCATATCGGCATTTTGCAGTATATGGAACATGATTCTCTGGCAGCAGCTAAGAAGGGATTTCTAGCTGAATTGGCGGATCAAGGTTATACGGAAGACGATAAAATTGTTGTCGATTATCAAAATGCTCAAGGAGATCAGTCTAATTTGCAAACCATCTCTGAGCAATTGGTGGCGGACAATGACCTCGTTCTAGCGATTGCGACCCCAGCTGCCCAGTCCTTGGCAACAGTTACCATGGATGTACCAGTCTTGTTTACTGCGGTAACAGACCCTGTATCAGCGGATTTAGTGGATACGATTGAAAAACCAGGTGGTCTTCTTACAGGGACAAGCGACCAAGCACCGATTGATAAGCAGGTTGAATTGCTAGGACAGGCTGTTCCTGATGCTAAGACTGTCGGTATTCTTTACACAACAAGCGAACGGAATTCAGAGGTTCAGGTTGAAGAGGCTAAGGCCTTGCTTGAAAAGGCAGGCTACAAGGTTGTGCTCAAGGGAATCAATACGTCTAATGATGTTCAAGATGCCGCAACTAGCTTGATGAAGGACGTGGATGCAGTCTTTGTTCCGACGGACAATACAGTCGCCTCAACTATGACCATGATTGGGGAGTTGTCGAAGGAGTACAAGATTCCAGTTATCGGCGGTTCGACAGATATGGTCGACGCAGGTGGTCTCTTGACTTATGGGACTAATTATGAAGCTCTAGGCAGACAGACAGCAAAGATTGCCATTAAGATTTTAGAAGGGGCTGAACCAGCTGGGTCAGCGGTAGAATATCCAGAAACAGTAGATCTTCATGTCAATGAAGAAATGGCTAAGGAACTTGGTATTGACGTGTCAGCCTTAAGCGTGTCGCAATAAGTGTTGGACTTGGTCGATATAATTGAATGGGCCTAATGGACTGATGCCCTAATTGTAACAAGTTATAGTAAACAGTAATAAGAACGTGTCTAGCTCTGCTATGGCACAAAGGAGTAAACAGTGGATTTAATCTTATCAAGTATGTCGCAGGGGCTTTTGTGGGCCATCATGGCGATTGGGGTCTATTTGACCTATCGAATTTTGGACATCGCGGATTTGACAGCAGAAGGGGCCTATCCTCTCGGTGCAGCGGTCTGTGCTACGACCTTGGTCAATGATGTCAACCCGATTTTAGCGACCCTGGCTGGTTTTGTGGCAGGGATGGGAGCGGGTCTGATTTCAGGCTTGTTGCACACTAAATTGAAAATTCCAGCCCTGTTGACAGGTATTGTAACCTTAACAGGTCTCTATTCCATCAACTTAAAAATTATGGGCAAGGCCAACGTTGCCTTACTCCGCAAGGTGACCTTGGTCACTATGCTGACTAAACAAGGCTTGAGTAAAACGATGGCAGTTTTAATCATTGGGCTTATCTTTGTGGTGATTGTCATTGGTCTATTGACCCTGCTCTTGAAGACTCAGGTTGGTTTGGCTTTGCGTTCGACTGGGGATAATATTCCCATGAGTGAAGCAAACGGGGTGAATGTGGACCGGATGAAGATCTATGGTTATATGCTTTCCAATGGACTGATTGCCCTCAGTGGAGCTCTTTTGACGCAGAATAATGGTTACGCAGATATCAATTCAGGGACTGGGACGATTGTTATCGGTTTAGCCTCTGTTATTATTGCGGAAGTGATTATTCGCAACCTCAGTATTGGTTGGCGTTTGGCTTCTATTGTCCTGGGGGCCATTCTCTATCGTCTCATTATTTTAGCGATTTTGGAAATTCCTGGTATGGATGCTGACTTAGTTCGTCTCTTCTCAGCTATTCTTCTGGCATTGGTACTCTTTGTGCCTGAATTGCAGAAGAAATTCAAAGTTCGTCCCTTGAACGTGACCAGTAAATAAGGAAAGGAGTCACAGATGTCAACTATTTTATCAATTGATGCGATCCATAAGACCTTTGAGGCTGGAACAGTTAATGAAAACCATGTGCTCCGTGGCCTGTCTCTGGATGTGGAAGAGGGAGACTTTATCTCTATCATCGGGGGTAATGGTGCTGGGAAGTCTACCCTTATGAATTCCTTGGCAGGAACCCTATTTGTCGACCAGGGGGATATTCTCTTGGAAGGCAAGTCCATTAAAGCCGTTCCTGCAGCCAAGCGTGCTAAGGATATCAGTCGCGTATTCCAAGATCCCAAAATGGGGACAGCTTCGCGCTTGACCATCGAAGAAAATATGGCCATCGCCTACCGTCGTGGTCTCAAACGCAACCTATCTTGGGGTGTAAAAGAAAGTGAACGCAAGATTTTTGCAAAATCATTAAAGGAATTAGGATTAGGGTTAGAAAACCGTATGAAGGTTGATACGCAATTTCTTTCGGGTGGTCAACGCCAAGCTCTGACCTTGATGATGGCGGCTCTGGTTAAGCCTAAAATTCTCCTGCTGGATGAGCATACGGCTGCCCTTGACCCTAAAACCAGTCAAATGGTTATGGACTTGACCCAGAAAATTGTGACCACCCATCAACTGACAACTCTGATGATTACGCATGATATGAACCATGCCATTACCTACGGAAATCGTCTGGTTATGCTTCATCAAGGGCGAATCGTCATAGATGTCCGTGGAGAGGAAAAAGCTAACCTAACGGTCAACGATCTTATGGACCTCTTTCAGAAGAACAGCGGTGAAAAATTGGTCAGCGATGAGTTGATTTTATCACATTAAGAAAAATGCGACTAAGCTTTGGAGCTTAATCGCATTTTTGCTAGTCAAGTTCACTTTTATCTGGAAGGTAGGATCCTCCGAGGTAAGCTTGGCTGAGTTTTTCTAGGGTTCCATTTTGGTAAAGATTTTGAATAGCCAGATTGAATTGTTCTTGGAGTTCTTGACTATCATCTGAGAAGACGATATAGTTGTTTGGATTTGAATCAGTGTCCAGTTCGATGATTTTAAGGTCGTAGCCCTTTTGGTTAACAATGGTTTCAACAGAAATTTTATCAAAGACTAGATAATCAAATTCTCCGTTTGAAAGGTCATTGAGACGTTTGGACACATCTTCACCGGAATAATTGATGACAGATGGATTGTCAGTATGTTTGGCATTCCAATCATCCACTAATTTGGCTGTCGAAGTTCCTGTATCATCCTGGGTTGTCTTTCCTCCGATATCATCGAGGGAAGTAATGGAAGAATCTGATGCTACGACGAGAACCAGAGGATTCTTAGCAATTGGTAGTGAATAGAGGTATTTGGCTGCCCGCTCTTCAGTGTAGGAAAGATTGTTGGCTGCGGCCTGGAATTTTCCACTATCCATGCCGACAAAGATGGATTCCCAGGCAGTTGTTTTAAAAGTAAATTCATAGTCGTTCAGAAATTCATCTGCTGCCTTGATTACTTCAATATCGTAGCCAGTTAGTTCGCCATTTTCTTCGTAGGCAAAGGGTTTAATATCCCCAGCAGTTGCAACTGTAACAGTTTTAACCTGGGTTTCTTGTGTTGTTTGGTCGGATGTCTCAGTTGAATTTGAGCAGGCAGCTAAGCTGCCTGTTGACAGTAGAGCTAGGCTAGTGATGGCTAAACGTTTTGAAATTCCCATAAATAATCTCCTAAAGTGTTTGTTGACTTAACGTAGATTGTTAAGACTTTATTATCAGTCTAGCATGTGCTGAGATAGGTGACAAATAGATATTTTTAAAGACAGTGATAGGCTATGACTATAGAAAAGACCTGCTGGCCATATGGCATGAGCAGGTCTTAATATTTTAAGGATTAGTTGTGGCTTCAGTGGTCTGACTTGAATCAGCTGTTGTGGTTTCTGTGACTGTTGTCGTTGAATGGAGTTCCTGATAACTTGGAGCCTCATACTTATCCTGAGTTGATTTATTGCCATTCTTGCTGTAGAGGCTGGTTGAAGCAGAACCTAATTCTTTTTCAATCTCTAATAGTTTGCCGTAGGAGTCGTTATAGGAGATGGTAGAAGTATCGACTTTATCAATGCTGGTAGAGAAAAAGCGGAGCAGGTCGCCTGTTTGGACACTGTCACTAGTTGCTAGTTGTTTTTTAACAGCATCTCTAATAGCTTGAATTTCAGCCTGAGTAGTTTCATCGGGATTAGTGATTTCTAGACCAGACTCCGTATAGTAGACCTTGCCACCATAGCTAGTGTATTTTGGAGTTACAAACGTACCTGAACTTCGGAAAGCAACAGTTTGACTATTTTCTGTTGACAGAAGGTCTTGTCCCATCATGATAAACTGGCTAGAATCAATTCCCATAACATCAAGAAGGGTAGGAAGAGCATCTACTTCTCCACCGTAGGTATTAGAAATGAATCCCTTATCCATACCAGGTACATGAATCATGTACGGAACTCGTTGAAGCATAGCAGTGTCATATTCAGTCCAGGTTTCGGCATCTTTACCTAATAATTCTGCGAGTGTTGTGTTACGTGAATTGGAGATTCCGTAGTGGTCCCCGTAGAGTACGATAACCGAATTATCGTAAAGACCAGTTTTCTTCAAGTAATTAAAGAAGTTTTCAAGAGCAGAATCCAAGTAATTTGCTGTTTGGAAATAGCCATTGATGGTTTCATCTTCGGTTTGGGCTAGAGGAAAACCAAGTTCGTCACCAGAAAAGCTTTGGTAGGGGTAATGATTCGAAACCGTGATAAATTTTGCGTAAAACGGTTGTTGAAGGCGTTCAAGATACTTAATAGAATCTCCGAACATAACCTTATCGTTAAGACCATACTGGAAGGAGTTATCATCTGTTCGTTCGGACATATAAGACTGATCAAACCAGTAATCGTAGTCGAATTGCTTGTAGACGTTGTTGCGGTTCCAGAAGGTGCCGACATTACCATGAAAAACAGCTGTGGTGTAGTTGCTAAATGCTGCAAAAATATGGGGTGCAGCATACTGAGTATTGTCACCACCGTATTGGACAAAGAATGAACCTTGGTTGAGACCGAAGAGGGAGGTTTCCATTAAGGTCTCTGCATCAGAGGTTTTACCTGCCTTGACTTGATGGAAAAAGTTAGAAAATGCAAAGGTTTGATTGGAGTGGTAGAGGGAGTTAAGGAATGGAGTAACTTCATAGGATTGTCCATCTACCTCAAGTTTATAATCAATGAGAAATTGTTGGAAGCTTTCCAAGTGGATGACAATGACATTACGCCCTTTTCCGATACCGTAATAATTAGCATTTGCAGCAGCAAAGTGTTCCTTAACATAGGCTTCGACATCATTTATTTCATCGGGATTGGCTTCGTTACGAATTTTTTGTGTTTTGTAGGTTTGAACACCGTCGTAAATCAGAAAGCTTGGTAATCCTAGTCCTTTGACTACGTAAACATTAGAGAATCCTCGGGTCAAAAGTTCTGGACGATCAACCTCAGCCATGAAAAGATTGATAGAGAAGAGCAATCCAGACAAGGCTGTTACGGCAAAGGAAGCGCGTTTGTCAAAGGGCCGTTTATCCGCGAGGATCTTCTTTTGCCAAAAAAGAAAGCCCAATAAAATAAAATCACTAAGATAAAAAATATCCCAAGGAGTTAGTAGTTTGAAGGTTGAGTTACCCAAACCTTCTGAAACCTTAACGCTAGCTAACATAACGCTTAATGTAATAAAATCAGTAAATTCCCTAAAGTAGATGATGTTGGACATCAGCAGAAAATTAAGTAGGGTATAGATGATAATCTCAGTGATATAAAAGGCTTTGGTATTTTTGAGGTAGAGTGGTAAGCCCAAGAGTAGCAATCCAAGTGGTATCGGATTAATAAGGGTCAGCATAAGCTGGTAGGGATTTTCAATCCCCATTTCAAAATCTAACTGGTAAGCGACAATCGTTTTAATCCAATAAAATAGGAGCAAGCTCAAGACGAGGCCCAAACGGGTATTCATCAACTTGCCAAAGGTCTGAAGTATTTTTTTCAATAGAAATAAACCTCAATCTGAAAAGATAATCTTGAAGGATGGTGGTAAAACATTTTTGTTTTTGTCATCCGTCAAGGCACTAAAACTAATTCTTTTTCGTCCATTATATCATAAAAAATTAGGGGTGGAATAGTAGAAACTTTTTGACTTGCATGACTAAGTTGTTAACCCTATAGGTTCTAGTCTTGGAGAAGACGTGATTATAGCTATAAATGAATTTTATGAAATAGAGGACACAGAAATTTAAGGAAAGTTTGGGAATGACTATCCTAAATTTTGTTTTCTATTCCATCAGACTTTTGTCTGAGTTTCAGGAATTTTATGGCCTATTTGTCCCTTAGGAGATAAAGAGATGATAGATAAGAATTTCAAGTTAGACTAAGTTACGATTAAGTCTCCTATGGTATACTGAAGTTATTAAGATTTAGTTGAAATGAATGATAGAGGAGAGTAACCAGATGACGTGTGTATTTTGTAAACTGGTCAAAGAAAAAAGTATTGCTCAATCGAAATGTTTTTATGCTATTTGGGACATTGATCCAATCCAAGAGGGCCACTTGTTGGTGATTGCAAAGTCCCATCGGATGTCCATAGCAGAGCTTTCTAGTGAGGAGCGGTTAGACTTACTAGATTTTCAAGAAAAACTCATCAGTTGTATGGAAAAACAAGCTTCTGTACTGGGAGTGACCGTGGTGGTCAATAATGGAAATGTTATGGATCAAGACTTACATTTTCATAGTCATTTGTTGCCACGATATGTTGAGGATGGTTTTTGGGATAGGGTTCAGCCCGCTCAGAAGATTTTTCCTAAGGAACAATTTGAAGCAGACCTACAGTGAAAATTTAGGCTAGTTTTCCAGCTTTGATAGCGACTTGTAGCAAAATTGAAATAATTCTGATATAATGAATGTCATGAATAAACTTATCGTGGATTCTTCTACCGAAAAACGGATTAAATCTGGTATTCAGCTCTTGTCTGGTAAGGATTTTCCAGATTTGGAACTGACGGATGATGTGGTTTCTATCCAGAGTCGCTCAGGTCAGTTCCTGGGAACAGCTTATCTCTCCCAACAAAATAAGGGAGTGGGATGGCTTATTTCTCGGCAACCCATCCAGGTGGACCAGGAGTTCTTAGTCGCTCTGTTTGAAAAGGCTAAAAGCAAACGCCAGTCTTATGAGCAATCGGAATTGAAGACAGCTTATCGGCTCTTTAACCAAGATGGAGATAACTTCGGTGGCGTGACGATTGATCGCTATGGCGATTATGCACTCTTCTCCTGGTACAATGCCTTTGTCTATGCCCAGCGAGAATTGATTGTCTCCGCCTTTCAAAGGGTTTATCCAGATGTGCTGGGAGCCTATGAGAAAATTCGTTTTAAAGGTCCTGATTATGAGTCAGCCCATCTCTACGGTCAGGAAGCACCAGAAACTTTTCATATTTTGGAAAATGGTGTCGTCTATGAGGTCTTTCTCAACGATGGTCTGATGACTGGAATTTTCCTGGATCAGCACGAGGTCAGAGGTGGCTTGGTCGATGGCTTGGCGGCAGGCAAGAACTTGCTGAACTTATTTTCCTACACGGCAGCCTTTTCGGTGGCGGCAGCTATGGGAGGAGCAGAAGCAACGACTTCGGTGGATTTGGCCAAACGGTCCAAAGAATTATCAGAGGCTCATTTTAGGGCTAATGGTTTGGACTTGGAGAATCACAGGTTCGTGGTGATGGATGTCTTTGAGTATTACAAATATGCCAAGCGTCACGGTCTAACCTATGATGTTATCGTAATTGACCCGCCAAGTTTTGCAAGGAATAAAAAGCAGACCTTCTCTGTTGCTAAGGACTACCACAAGCTAATTGCTCAGGCTGTGGATTTACTCAATCCTGGTGGAACCCTTATCGCTTCAACCAATGCCAGCAATCTAACGATGGGACAGTTTAAAAAGCAAATCGCTAAAGGATTTGGACAGATCAAGTATCGAGAACTCTCTGTTCAACAGCTTCCAAGCGACTTCACGATAAATAATAATGATGAAAGTAGTAATTACCTAAAGGTAATTACCCTAAAGGTTTAAGGATGAGAATCGTAGCACCTATTATGCCAAGAAATTTCGAAGAAGCTAGCCAGATTGAGGTCTCTAAGTACGACTTTGCAGACCTTATAGAATGGCGGGCAGATTACTTGGCCAAGGAAGATATTTTGGCAGTGGCACCTGCTATTTTCGAGAAATTTACGGGACGCGAGGTCATCTTCACGCTTCGCACCAAAAAAGAGGGTGGTGAGATTTGCTTGACAGATGAGGAGTACGTTAGTCTTCTCAAGGAAGTTCAAGCTATCTATCAGCCTGATTATGTGGACTTTGAGTATTTTTCTTACAAGTCTCAGTTTGACCAGATGTTGGAATTCTCAAATCTTGTCTTGTCTTATCACAATTTTGAGGAGACGCCTGAAAATCTTATGGAAATCTTTTCAGAGTTAACCAGCCTCACACCGCGTGTGGTCAAAATTGCAGTCATGCCTAAGAATGAACAAGAAGTTTTAGACTTGATGAACTATACGCGTGGTTTCAAAACGCTAAACCCTGAGCAGGATTATGTGACCATGTCCATGGGGAAATTAGGTAAGATTAGCCGTTTAGCCAGTGATACCATTGGATCATCTTGGACATTTGCTGCCGTGGATGATGTTACAGCACCTGGTCAAATCACCCTACCGAATATGCAGAAAATCAGAGAGGTTCTTGATGAAGATTGATGGACACACGCGTTTAGCGGCAGTTCTTGCGACGCCGATTAAGCACTCCATTTCGCCTTTTATTCACAATACTGGCTTTGAAAAAACAGGGGTCAATGGTGTTTACGTAGCCTGGGATGTCCCGGAGAGCGAGGTTGAGGAGAGCCTAAAAAACATCCATCGTTATGACATGTTTGGGGTTAATATCTCCATGCCTTACAAGCAGACGGTCATTCCCTTTATGGATGAATTGACAGAAGCTGCGAGTCTTATCGGTGCGGTCAATACGGTTATCAACAGGGATGGTAAGCTGATTGGACATAATACAGACGGTCAGGGATTTTTCAGAAGTCTAGCAACCTTTGCTGATTTTGAGGTCAAGGATAAGGTCATGACTATTCTTGGTGGTGGCGGTGCTGCGACAGCTGTTATTGCCCAAGCCAGCCTCAATGGGGCTAAGAAAATCAATATTTTCAACCAGACTGAATTTTTAGCAGGAACAATTGCTAAGGCAGAAGAATTATCCCAAAAAACAGGTGTTAGCATTGACGTTTACCCTGTAGAAGATTTGGAGTTGATTCAAGAGAAAATTCTAGTGTCTGATCTCTTGGTCAATGCAACCAGCGTTGGTATGGATGGCAAATCCATGATTATCAAGGAAGACACAGAGTTTCCAGCAGGGCTTACTGTTGCGGACGTGATTTATCAGCCATTTGAGACACCGTTTTTGGCTCTGGCCAAATCGAAAGGTTTGACCGCCATTAATGGTTTGGGAATGCTGCTTTTCCAAGCGGCAGAGGCCTTTGAAATTTGGACTGGACAAGCCTTACCGACAGAGGAAATTTGGCAGGTCTTGGAGACACAATATAACACATAACATTGAAGGCCGTAGGTCTAGAGCTGGAGACGGCTAAGACTTGCGGCCTTTTTGTAAATTAAGGGAGGTAGATTCATGAAGTTAATGGTTAACTTACCCGATAGACCATATGAGATTTGGATTGAACGTGGAGCCATTGCCCAAACGGGGCAGTGGCTGGCTCAGTTGTGGAAACCTCAAAAGGTTGCCATAATCACAGATAACCATGTGCGTGACCTATATGAAGCGGCGGTCAAGGCAAGCTTGGAAGCGACAGGTTTTGACGTGATTACCTTCGAATTTCTCGAGGGTGAAGCCAGTAAAAATTTGACCACAGTCAACAAGGTTTATGAATTTTTAGTTAAGCATGACATGACTCGGTCAGATGGGATTTTAGCCCTGGGTGGTGGTGTCGTCGGTGACCTTGCAGGATACGTGGCTTCAACCTACATGCGTGGCATTCATTTTGTTCAGGTTCCGACCTCTCTGACGGCCCAGGTTGACTCATCCATCGGTGGAAAGACTGGTGTCAACACGCCTTATGCCAAGAATATGGTAGGGACCTTTACTCAGCCGGATGGGGTTCTGATTGACCCTAACACCCTAAATACTCTTGGGGAGCGGGAATTAATCGAGGGCATGGGTGAGGTTGTCAAGTATGGTCTCATCGATGATGTGGAGCTCTGGCAGGAGTTAGCTGAGATGGACGGCAGTGTTGCCTCAATCTTGGAGCATGCGGAGAGTATTATTTACCATTCCTGCAATGTTAAACGTAAGTTGGTAGTTGAGGATGAGTTGGACAACGGTGTTCGCCTTTATCTCAACTTTGGCCATACCATTGGACATGCCATTGAAGCTACGGCTGGTTACGGTCAGGTCATGCATGGCGAAGCTGTAGCGATTGGGATGGTTCAGATTGCTCGGGTAGCAGAAAGAAAAGGCTTGATGCCTGTAGGAATCACCCAACAAATCATTGACATGTGTGCCAAGTTTGGTTTGCCAACAGACCACATGCCTTGGGATAAAGAAGCCCTCTACAAGGCCTTGATCCACGACAAAAAAGCCCGTGGAACAAGTATTAAGACGGTCATCGTACCCGAACTTGGTCGCGCAGCTATTAACCAAATCAGCCTAGATGAGATGAAAGAATATTTGGAGAAATAAATGAGATATTTAACAGCAGGAGAGTCCCATGGACCGCGTTTAACGGCTATCCTTGAGGGAGTACCAGCAGGTCTGTCTCTGACGGCAGAAGATATCAATTTCGACCTAAAACGTCGCCAGGGTGGCTATGGTCGCGGAGGACGCATGAAAATTGAGTCTGACCAGGTTGAGATTACCTCAGGTGTACGCCACGGTAAGACCACAGGGGCTCCCATTACCTTACATGTGATCAACAAGGACCACCAAAAATGGTTGGACATCATGGCAGTTGAAGATGTGGAAGACAAGGTCAAATTGAAACGTCGCATCAAGCATCCTCGGCCAGGGCATGCTGACCTGGTTGGTGGAATGAAATATCGTTTTGATGACTTGCGCAATTCCTTGGAACGATCCTCAGCGCGTGAGACGACCATGCGGGTTGCAGTTGGTGCAGTTGCCAAACGGATTTTAGCAGAGTTGGACATCGAGATTGCCAACCACGTTGTTGTTTTTGGTGGTAAGGAAATCGTTATTCCAGATGGATTAACCGTTTCCCAAATTCGTGATTTGGCAGCCCAATCTGAAGTTTCCATTGTCAATCAAGAACGTGAAAAAGAAATAAAGGCCTATATTGACCAGATCAAAAAAGATGGTGATACCATCGGTGGTGTGGTTGAGACAGTCGTTGGTGGTGTGCCAGCAGGTCTAGGTTCTTACGTGCAATGGGACCGCAAGCTGGATGGTCGATTGGCCCAGGCAGTCGTCTCCATTAATGCCTTCAAGGGGGTTGAATTTGGAGTTGGTTTCCAGGCCGGCCATCTCAAGGGCAGTCAGGTTATGGATGAAATTCTCTGGTCTGAAGAAGAAGGCTATACTCGCCGAACCAATAATCTCGGTGGTTTTGAAGGTGGTATGACCAATGGTCAGACCCTGGTGATTCGTGGAGTCATGAAACCTATTCCGACCCTCTATAAGCCTCTCATGTCTGTCGATATGGACACCCATGAACCCTACAAGGCGACGGTAGAACGCTCGGATCCAACCGCTCTGCCAGCAGCAGGAGTTGTCATGGAGTCTGTCGTGGCAACAGTCCTTGCGACAGAAATCTTAGAGAAATTCTCGTCTGATAATATGGAAGAACTTAAGGCTGCGGTGGGTAGTCATCGAGATTTCGTTAAGCGGTTTTAAGTAAACATGTAAAAGAGAGGAGTTGCCATGGCAGCTAAAACCATTTATATAGCAGGTCTAGGGCTGATTGGTGGCTCATTGGCTCTGGGGATTAAGCGTGGGCACCCTGATTATCGGGTCCTAGGCTATAATCGTTCAGACAAGTCTCGTGAGATTGCCCTGGAGCGGGGGATTGTCGATGAGGCAACGTCAGACTTTGCGGCCTTTGCTCCCTTGGCGGATGTGATAATCCTTTGTGTGCCGATCAAGCAGACCATGGAATTAATTGAAGTGCTAGCTGGCTTGGACCTCAAGCAGAACGTCATTATCACTGATGCTGGCTCTACCAAGCTAGATATTGTTCGGATGGCTGAGATTCATCTCTCACCCGAAAAGGTGCAATTTGTGGGGTCTCACCCCATGGCTGGCAGTCACAAGTCAGGCGCCATTGCAGCGGATGTCAATCTCTTCGAGAATGCCTACTATATTTTTACGCCGACGGCCTTGTCAGATTCTGGGACCATAGCAGAGCTCAAGGATATTTTGTCAGGGCTCCACGCACGCTTTATCGAGATTGATGCGGAAGAGCATGACCGCGTGACCAGCCAAATCAGTCATTTCCCCCATATCCTGGCTTCCAGTCTGATGGAACAGGCAGCCCACTACGCTGATGACCACGAGATGACCCGTCACTTTGCGGCGGGTGGTTTCCGGGATATGACTCGGATTGCGGAGAGCGAACCTGGCATGTGGACCAGTATCCTGCTGACTAATCGTCAGTCAGTCCTGGAGCGGATTTCTGATTTCAAGGATCGTCTGGACCAGGTGGCTGCCTATATTGAGCAGGGTGACGAATTGGCAATTTGGGATTATTTTAACTTTGGACGCCAGGCCCGCAAGGATATGGAGATTCATAAGCGGGGTGGTGTAGACAGCTTTTACGAACTCTTTGTGGATGTACCCGATGAAGAAGATGTCATCCTCCATATCCTGGAATTGCTCCGTGGAACGTCCTTGGTCAATATCCGCATCAATGAAGAAAACCGTGAAGATATCACCGGTATTCTCCAGATTTCCTTCAAAACAGCCAAGGATCTGGACTATGCCTATAACAAGATTTCTAAAGAAACAGATTATCCTGTTTTTACCAAATAATCACCAAAAGGAGACAATAAATGACTGTAAATGTATATGATTTAGCCAATGAATTGGAGCGTGGCATCCGCGCCTTGCCAGAATATAAGGCCGTCCAAGAAGCCAAGACAGCAATTGCAGCTGATGCAACAGCTAGTCAACTTTGGGACCGCTTTGTGGCCAGCCAGGAAAAAATTCAAGTCCTTATGCAGACAGGGCAAATGCCATCGCAAGAAGACCAGGACGAGATGAAGGAACTGGGAGAAGCCATTGAAGGCAACGCAACTGTAAAAGCCTATTTTGACGCTCAACAACGCTTGTCAGTGTACATTCAAGATATCGAGCGAATTATCTTTACACCTCTACAAGAGTTGGCGAATTAAAATCAAGAACTGGGATTACTTCCAGTTCTTTTTGTTACAAAATCATCATATGTCAATATCTTTTAGGTTGAGGCCGAACAAGTTGAGGAATTTATGATAAAATAGAGGACAAGACATTTAAAGTGAGAAGGGGAAGCGAATGAAATTAAGTCAGCAGGTATTATCTCTCAAGGGACGAATTCGTGTGCCAGGAGATAAGTCCATCAGTCATCGTTCCATTATGTTTGGGGCTTTGGCAAATGGAGTGACAACTGTTCATGATATTTTGCGTGGGGAAGACGTTCTTTCCACAATGCAGGCTTTTCGTGACTTGGGTGTTGAGATTGAAGATGATGGCGATATCGTAACCATTCATGGGGTTGGCTTTGGTGGTCTAAAAGCACCAAAAAACAAGCTTGATATGGGAAATTCTGGGACTTCCATTCGTCTGATTTCAGGTGTACTTGCGGGTCAGGATTTTGAAGTGGAGATGTTTGGGGACGATAGTTTGTCTAAACGCCCTATGGACCGTGTGACCATTCCCCTCAAACAGATGGGTGTTGAGGTCAGTGGTCAGACTGACCGTGACCTGCCACCCTTGAAACTCAAGGGTTCTAAAAATCTCAAGCCCATCCATTATCAACTGCCTGTTGCGTCTGCTCAGGTCAAATCAGCATTGATTTTTGCGGCCTTGCAGGCTGAGGGAGAGTCGGTCATCATCGAGAAGGATTTGACCCGTAACCATACGGAGGACATGATTGCCCAGTTTGGTGGTCAGATTGCTGTTGATGGTAAGGAAATCCGAATCTCTGGAGGTCAAACCTTTACCGCTCAGACGGTTCGTGTACCTGGGGATATTTCCTCTGCTGCTTTTTGGTTGGTGGCAGGATTGGTAGTGCCAAATGCTGAAGTCATTCTAGAAAATGTTGGGATCAACGAGACCCGGACTGGTATTCTTGATGTTATCGAGGCTATGGGTGGCCAGCTCAGCTATGCTGATGTCGATCAGGTGGCAAAATCAGCGACCTTGACGGTGAAAACGTCTGACCTGCATAGTACAGAGATTTCAGGCGATATCATTCCTCGCTTGATTGATGAACTGCCGATTATCGCCCTGCTGGCAACTCAGGCTGAAGGGGAGACCATTATCCGTGATGCAGAGGAACTTAAGGTCAAGGAGACTGACCGTATCCAAGTTGTTGCCGATGCCCTCAATAGCATGGGCGCTGACATTACACCAACCGAGGATGGAATGGTTATCCGAGGGAAAACCCCACTACATGGGGCGATCGTCAATACCTTTGGCGACCACCGTATCGGTATGATGGCAGCTATTGCGAGTCTTCTGGTGGAAGAGGGTGAAGTTGTTCTGGAACGTGCTGAAGCCATCAATACCAGTTACCCGGACTTTTTTGCTCACATGGAGGCGCTCGTCAATGGCTAAGGTTTTAATTGGATTTATGGGGTCAGGCAAGTCGACTATTGCAAAACTATTAGACCCTAACTACATCGATATGGATGCGGTTATCACTGATCGAATCGGGATGACCATCGCAGATTTCTTTGCCAAAGAGGGTGAGCCCGCCTTTCGGCAGATAGAGAGTCAGGTCTTGGAGGAACTCCTGCAGTCGGAACATTTGGTGTCGACAGGCGGAGGCGTGGTTATTTCCGAACGGAATCGCCAGCTCCTAGCCCAGCACCCAGAGACTATCTATCTCAAGGCTGATTTTGATACCCTCTATGAGCGTATTTCAGCCGATAAGGTCAATGTTCGTCCCCTTTTTGTCAACAATAGCAGAGCAGAGTTTCAGGCCATCTTTGACAGTCGTCAGGACTGGTATGAGGAAGCGGCGAGCCAAATCATCCAAGTGGATGGCAAGACACCTGAGCAAATCGTGGAGGAAATCGGATGAAAGTTGGTTATCTAGGGCCATCAAGTTCCTTCACCCACAATGTTGCCGTCAAAGGCTTTCCAACTGCTGAATTAGTACCCTATGAGACGATTTCCGCTGTGATTCGGTCCTTTGAGGATGGCGATGTAGATTACGCTGTCGTTCCGGTTGAGAATTCTATCGAGGGCTCTGTCCATGAGACGACGGACTATCTCTTTCATCAGGCTAATTTGCGGGCTGTGGCTGAAATTGTTCAGCCCATCAAGCAGCAACTCATGGCCAGTCGTCCGCACGAGAAAATTGAGAAAATCTTTTCCCATCCCCAGGCTATCGCTCAGGGCAAGAAATACATTACCGATCACTATCCGCAGGCTCAAATTGAGGTGACGGCATCGACTGCCTTTGCGGCTCGCTTTGTGGCTGAGCATGGAGATCTTCCCTATGCAGCGATTGCACCGCAAGCAGCTGCTGAGGAGTACGGACTCAGTATCATCGCTCAGGACATCCAGGAGATCGATGAAAACTACACCCGTTTTTGGGTCTTGGGGGAGACTGGTCAGGAGTTCGCTCTGCCATTGACTGCTAAAAAAATGTCACTAGCCCTGACCCTGCCAGACAACATGCCAGGTGCCCTCTATAAGGCCTTGTCGGTCTTCTCTTGGCGAGGGATTGACTTGACCAAGATTGAGAGTCGGCCTTTGAAAACGGTTCTGGGAGAGTACTTTTTCATGCTGGATGTGGACAATAGCAATGCTGAACTGGTTCGGTTTGCCCTGGATGAATTGCAGGCCATCGGCATCGGTTATAAAATTTTAGGAGATTATCAGGTTTACCAGATTTGAAGGAAAGTTTAGTGGAAAATCATAAGGAATGTTGAGAAAAGACAATGACACAAAGACGAGATAAGGACTTAACCCATCATGAGGAGTTACGGTACGATTATCTACTCCGAAATCTAGCCTACCTCAATGAACGGGAACAGCAGGAGTATAAGTATCTTAAGGCGAAGAAAGATTATATTGAATCTGCTTATCGTGGTGAGAAGATCAACTCAAGTCAGAGTGAATCTGTTAAGGCATCTTCACAGCTGAAACAATCGCAATCTTCTGCCCTTCCAAGTTATCCTAAGCAGACGCTAAGCCGAAGTAAAAAACGAGCTCAGAAGCCTGTCCAGGGTGCAGTCTCTAATCCCCAAAAAGTGCAACAGTCAGTTCCAAAGAGTCAAAAGCCGAAGCGAAAGATTCGCTGGAAACGCATCTTCAAAATCCTTGGAGTACTGTTGTTGCTTGTTTTTGGAGGAATGATTTATGCCTTCTTCAAGGGCATGAACGATGTGACTAGCGGTAAGAGTAATTATTCTGCAGCGGTGACTGAAACCTTCAATGGGGTTGATGCAGCAGATGGGACTAATATTCTGATTTTGGGAAGTGACCAACGGGTAACTCAGGATTCAACTGATGCTCGAACAGATACTATCATGGTCATGAATATGGGTGGTAGCGACGGGAAGATTAAATTAGCTTCTTTTATGCGGGATACGCTTGTTAATATCGAGGGTTATAGTAGTGATGAATATGCCTATGATTTGAAGCTCAACACTGCCTTTACCTTTGGTGAAGAAAATGATCATCAAGGGGCTGAATACATCCGCCAAGTCTTAAAGAATATGTATGACATTGATATCAAATATTATGTCATGATTGACTTTGAAACCTTTGCAGAGGCTATTGATACCCTTTTCCCAGAGGGGGTAGAGATTGATGCCCAGTTTAATACGGTTAATGGTGAGGTTGTGACTTCTGTCGAAGCACCAAACGATATTGGTTTTGGGGAACAATCAACGCCATATCAAACCATCTATGTTGGTAATCAACGGATGAATGGCCAAACTCTCTTAAACTATGCCCGTTTCAGGAGTGATGACCTAGCAGATGCAGGCCGTGTCCAACGTCAGCAACAGGTTATTGAGACCGTGATTAGTCAAATTAAAGACCCGACAAAACTCTTTACAGGATCTGCCGCTATTGGAAAAATCTATGCCATGACCTCAACCAACATTTCCTATAGCTTCCTTTTATCTAATGGTCTGTCAGCAGTTACCAGCGGTCAAGAAGGTATTGAGCACATCTCAGTACCGGAACAAGGGGACTGGGTTGATGACTATGATATGTATGGTGGTATGGGACTCTTGGTCGATTTTGAGCAATATAAACAAAAACTAGCCGAGTTTGGTCTACGTTAAGTATGATATAATGAAAGTCAGGGTAACACCTGGCTTTCTATGCTTTTCAAAAATTAACTCGATAGGTCCGAACTAATACTCACCCTAAATCTCATAGACAAGGCAGGTTGATGCAGGCATAAGAGAGTTAGGCAAGGAAAACTATCGAGGTATAGTTTTGATTTTGGAAGAGTATGAGTATGATTGGTATTTGAAAAGTTACTTAGTTAGATAGAAATGAAGGACACTATGTATCAAAAGAATGAAGTAATTGAAGTTGAGATTGTTGATTTGACCCACGAGGGCAAGGGGGTAGCCAAGCTAGATGGTTTTGTCTTTTTTGTAGACAATGCTCTGCCATCCGAAAAAATCCTGATGCGCGTGCTCAAGGTCAAAAAAACGGTTGGTTTTGGGAAGGTCGAAGAGTACCTGGTCAAGTCACCCCACCGTAATGATGATTTAGTCGCTGACTATCTGCGAACAGGGATTGCGGATCTTGGGCATCTTTCCTACGAGGAGCAGTTGAAATTTAAGCGTAAACAGGTCGTCGGCAACCTCTATAAAACAGCAGGAATTTCTGATGTGGAGGTCGCTGAAACTCTGGGAATGGAGTTACCTTATGCTTACCGTAACAAGGCTCAAGTTCCTGTTCGTCGGGTCAATGGACAATTGGAGACTGGATTTTTCCGCAAGGGGTCACATGATTTGATGCCTCTAGAAGATTTTCTCATTCAAGACAAGGAAATTGACCGATTGATTGTTTTTGTGCGTGATCAGTTGCGTCGCTTGGACCTCAAGCCCTATGATGAGAAGGAGCAGACCGGTCTGATTCGCAATATTGTGGTCCGCCGCGGTCACTATACCGGTCAAATGATGCTGGTTCTAGTGACGACACGTCCTAAGATTTTCCGTGTGGAGCAGTTGATCGCTCAAGTCACAGAGGCTTTCCCAGCGGTGGTTTCCATTTTGCAAAATATCAATGACCAGAACACCAATGCCATCTTTGGTTCAGAGTTTCGCACGCTTTACGGACAGGACACCATCACGGACACTATGCTGGGCAATAGTTACGAGATTTCAGCTCAGTCCTTTTACCAGGTCAATACGGCAATGGCAGAGCGTCTCTATCAGACGGCCATTGATTATTCAGACCTCAGTCCAGAAGATATCGTGATTGACGCCTACTCAGGTATTGGGACAATCGGTTTATCCTTTGCCAAGTCCGTCAAGGCTGTTTATGGAGTTGAGGTCGTTCCAGAAGCCGTGGCGGATGCGCAAAAAAATGCCGAACGCAATGGAATTACTAATGCCACCTATGTCTGTAATACTGCTGAAAACGCCATGGCAACTTGGGGTAAGGCTGGTATCAAACCAAGTGTGATTATGGTTGATCCTCCACGCAAAGGCTTAACAGAAAGCTTTATCAAAGCCAGTGTAGCCATGCAACCTGATAAAATTACCTACATCTCCTGCAATCCAGCCACCATGGCGCGTGACATCAAACTCTACGAAGAACTGGGCTACAAACTCCAAAAAGTTCAGCCCGTAGACTTATTCCCAATGACACATCACGTTGAGGCGGTAAGTTTGCTAGTCAAGGAGCTTAGCGACGACGAATAGCATTTACTTCCGTCCATGCGATAGCTGTCCAATTGCTAGGAGTAAAGCGACCTAGCGATTGGAGACAGCGAACCGCCGAGGTAGTTGGTTTGCTGGTGAAAGCCTAGAAACGGTTGAACGAAAGCATTATTAAAAGCCTTGGAGACAAGGTTTTTTACGTTTGGGTGGGGTAGTATCAGAGTAACTACTTCAGTTGAGGCAGTTGAGGCGTTGGAAAATTTTTGGGGAATTTATTTCCGTAGACGAATAGTGGGGACATAAGGTAAGGAGTATGAGGGAATAGATGTCTCCACTCTCAATTTGTAAAATCAAGTAAATTCTTATAAGTATATTAATCGAATTTATATAAATAATGTTTCAGAAGTAGATGTTGGAAAAATAGATCAAATAGTTTTTTTTTATAACTAAATTATTGACACAACCCAAAAAAAGTTTTAAAATATAATAAAAAAGCATTTGCAACGGAGATAAACTTATGTTTTATAAAAAATGTTTAAGCGGAAAGTATTCTATTCGAAAATTTTCTGTTGGTATTTGCTCTGTGATGATTGGTGGATTATTTTTTGCTACTTCCATGCAGGTAAAAGCTGAGGAATTAAGTACTGTTGAAAATAATGTTGTAGTTTCTAATTTGGTTAAAGAGACTATAACATATGATAAAGTTGAGGATTCATTAGAAAGCAATTTCGATAATTTATCAAGTACAGATGTTTTAAATGCTGCAGAATTAGAAGTTTTACCAGATATTAAAGAAGTTGTAACAAACGACCAACCTAATTTAATCAGTAATACTGAATTATATGAGGATCCGATAGAAATTAGAGAAATTGTAAAAAATGCTCAACTGAATGATTCAAATAGACCTGAAGAACTTGTGATTGAGGATGCTGTTCAGGAATTGAATCTAATTAGTAATCCGACGTTTGATGGCGGTGACTATGCTTCAAGTAAACCTATACCAATAATTCATCGATCTAAAAACAGAAGAGATTATATTTCTTCGGAGTCAGGCAATACATTTTACAAGAGCAAAGAAAATACTACAAATGACTTCTTATTGTTCGAAATCAATACAGTAGCGGGCAGAACCTATACTGCTTCAGCAGATATTAGACTTGATGTGGCGGATGGATTTTCTGCAAGTGGTGCCTATTTTGATGTGAAATCGATTAATTCAGACGGTAGTCAGATTACAATACCTGGTGGTAAAGGTGTTAATAGTATGAGTGATTCAATTGGACAGTGGAGTAAGCAAGAGATAAAGTTCACTGCGATAGGTAATCGAACACACATTGGTCTGGTGAAATGGCATGATAACTCTTCAGATTTAAATACATTGAAAACATCAATTAAGATTGATAATTTAAAAGTTGTGGAGAATACATCCTATGAGGAAGTTTGGAAAGAAACTTTTAGCGGAGAAAGATTAAATGATGATATTTGGGGATATGAACTAGGGAATATTCGGGGCAACGAACAACAACACTATAGTAGCAGCACAGAAAATGTTTATATTAAAGACGGAAATTTGATATTGAAAGTTACCAATAGACCTGAGGAAGATCAATACTATAACAGACAGAAACATGGTAACAATGCAAGGTTGGTCCACTATAACTCAGGTAGCGTTAGGACAGTAGGAAAACAGGAGTTTTTATACGGTAGATTAGAAGCAAAAATGAAATTACCAAAAGGGCAGGCAGTATTTCCAGCATTTTGGACTCTGGGTGCTGATTTTACTTTAGATGGTAGAATTGAAACTGGACAAGGATATGGTTGGCCATCAACAGGTGAAATTGATATCATGGAATTGACGGGAACTGCAACAGGTCAGGGAAATAAGATAGTCTATGGAACTCCACATTTCTTCTACAGTAAGGGAGATGCAGATAAAGATGGAAATGCAGGTTCTGGATATAGTGGAAACTTGTCACTAAGTGATGACTTTGCTAATGATTTTCATGTTTTTGGAATAAATTGGTCTGAGGACAGAATTGAGTGGTATGTAGATAATGTTGTTTATAATACATTAGTTTATGATAATTCAGAACGGTCTCAGGCATTAAAGAAAGCATTTAATCGTCCTCAGTTTATCCAATTTAATTTAGCAACAGGTGGAAATTGGCCAGGTACAGCTGGAAAAAATTTATCTGGACAAAAGGTTGAAATTGATTGGGTAAGATGGTTGCAAAGTGATGAACAGAAGATTGCTCGGGATAGCTATTATGCAAACAAACCTATTATCAATGGTGTCCGCAATATCTCAATCGTTAAAGGGGAAGTGCCTAATTTATTAGATGGTGTCACAATAAATCTTCCAAATTATAATGTGGAGTATTCTATTGATGACGAGTATATGTTTGTTAATACAGGTGAACCTGGTGGACGAAACGAAGTTCGCAATGTTGTCAAAAATTCATCCCACGCCAGTCAAATCGCTGATTTGGCACCAGGTGTTTACAATGTTTATTACACATCAATTCCGAAATCCTCTGATTACAATGGTCGAGGAGAACCAATTCACAAAATGACTCGTGAACTAAGCCAATTAGTAATATTGCCTACTAAATTAAATGGAGAACTCGGTAAAAGTTTGTCAATGGTTGAACTTCCGACTGGTTGGCAGTGGGAGAACCCTAATGACATTATAACCGAAAATGGATCATATGGGATTGTATTTATAAATCCAAATGATAACATTAAACTAGATTATAGAAGAACTTTCAAAACTACAGTGAATAATAGTATTCTGTTGTAGTTTAAGTTAGAGAAGATAAATATTTTTGGAGTAATGATTATGAGCAAATTCAACGCATTTATTGAGCAGAAACTCATGCCGATTGCGGCTAAAATGAGTTCAAACAAAGCTCTTGTAGCTATTCGAGATGGGATTACCCTATCCATGCCTCTTTTGATTATCGGTTCAATCTTCATGATTGTCGCCTCTTTTCCTGCGCCAGGTTGGGAAGCCTGGCTGGGTGATATCGGAGTAGCAGGTTACCTCTGGAAAGGAGTTGACGGAAGCTTCAGCCTACTCGGAATGGTCGCTGCCTTTGGTATTGCTTACAGCTATTCTAAGCAAGAGAAGGTGGACGGGGTCGCTTCGGGCTTAATTTCCCTAGCCTCCTTTATCACTGTTACGCCTTACGTGAACGGTGCGACAGTTGCCCTAGCAAACCCCGATGTGGCACTTCCAGAAGGATTGTCTATTCCAGCAGGTATCACAGCCTCTTATATGTCTGCTAAAGGTGTCTTTGTGGCGATTGTGTTAGGTCTAGTTAGTGCTGTTATTTACGATTGGTTTATCAAACGCAATATCCAAATCAAACTACCTGATGCAGTGCCCCCTGCGGTATCACGCAGTTTTTCAGCTATTATCCCTGGGGCGGTTATTATCACCATGTGGCTAATAATTTATGCTATTTTGGATGCAAATAAACTTCCTAATTTGCACGAATTAGCGCAAACGGTCGTCGGCGGGCCACTTCGTCTTATTGGTGGTAATATTATTGGGGTTATGCTGATTGCTGGCCTTAACTCTTTATTCTGGTTTGTCGGTATTCACGGTGGCAATACGGTTAATGCCATCATGAAACCAACCTGGATTGACAATCTGTCTGCTAACGTTGAAGCCTATCAAGCTGGGCAACCTCTGAAAGAAGTTTTCACAACGCCGTTTATAGATAACTTTGTCTACATCGGTGGTGGTGGTGCAACTATTGGTTTGGTGCTTGCTATTGCCTGGTATGCTCGTAAGAAAAATGGTAGTCAGCAGACTAAGGCACTTGCCCCTCTGACGGTAATTCCAGGTCTCTTCAATATCAATGAACCAGCCATGTTTGGTTTCCCAGTTGTAATGAATGTGGCTCTCCTTGTTCCTTTTGTCCTTGCACCAATGGTGAACACGTTTATTGCTTGGTTAGCTATGTCGTCAGGGTTGGTGCCATTGACTAGGGCCGAGGCTTCATGGACTATGCCTCCCATTTTATCCGGTTTCTTGACAACAGGTAGTGTCATGGGGGCGGTTCTTCAGATTATCTTGATTCTTATTGATGTTGCCTTGTATTTACCGTTCTTTATTGCTGTTGAGAAGCAATTTAAACAACAAGAAAATGAGTGATGAAGTTAGAAAGGAAAAGCTATGGTTAAACGATTTTTAAGTGCGGAAGCTTCTGAAATTTTGGCCATGTCGGCCAGCGAGTTGAAGCAGAGTATAAAAGCGTCAGAAGGTCGAATTATCTTGTCTGAAAACGTTGCGCCTCGGGAACCCTATATTGCTGAATGTACCAATGCTGAGATGGCCAGGGCTTTTGGGGCAGACCTGATTTTACTGAATGGACTGGATGTGTTTGAACCTGTTGTGGCTGGTCTAGGTCAAGATGAAGTAAACGTGGTTGAACGTCTACACCATTTGGTGGGGCGTCCCATAGGTATCAATCTGGAACCAGTCGACCTACAGGCAAAGATGATGGATGAGGTGCTGACTATTTCAAGAGGACGTCAGGCCCATCTGGAGACTATTCAGGAAATTGAACACCTTGGGTTTGATTTTGTCTGCTTTACAGGCAATCCAGGGACAGGCGTGACCAACTCGGCCATTATTGAAACGGTCAAGTTGGCTAAACAAGAATTTTCAGGTTTGATTATTGCAGGAAAAATGCACGCAGCAGGAGTGGATGAACCTGTTGCAGATTTGGAAGTGGTTCAGGCATTGATAGACGCAGGGGCAGATATTATCTTGGCCCCATCTGTCGGTAGTGTGCCAGGTTTTCAAGCCAGTGATTTGACTGAGATGGTTAAGGAGGCACATCGTCATGGTGCCTTGGTGATGACGGCTATCGGTACTAGCCAGGAAAGCTCAGAACCGGAAACCGTACGTTACATGGCCTTACAAAATAAAATCTGTGGCGTAGATATTCAGCATATCGGTGACGCTGGTTACGGTGGCTTAGCCCCAGTTGAAAATATTTTTACTATGAGTAAAGCTATTCGGGGGCAGCGTCATACGCTTGCGATGATTGGCCGTTCCATTAACAGATAGGAGATAATAGATGACGACAATTTTACTCGCCTGTGCAGCAGGCATGTCTACCAGCCTTTTGGTGACAAAAATGGAAAAAGCAGCTCAAGACCAAGGGTTGAAATCTAAAATCTATGCGGTGTCAGTAGCTGAAGTAGACAAGGAATTATCTGAAAATACTATTGATGTTGTTCTTTTAGGACCTCAAGTACGTTATGAAGAAGGTAATCTCAAGAAGAAACTGGAACCACTAGGGATTCCTCTAGCCGTTATTAACATGCAAGATTATGGGATGATGAATGGTGTCAAGGTACTTCAAACAGCCCTGGATTTGATTCAATAGGAGGTTATGATGGCAGAGATTAACTTGGAATCCATCATGGGACTTATCATGAATGCCGGTGAGGCGAAAAGTAATGCGATGGAAGCTATTGCTGCTGCGAAATCTGGAGAATTTGCACTGGCTGATCGTAAATTGGACGCAGCTGATGCTTCGTTGGTTGAGGCGCATCATGCTCAGACAGGGTTATTGACCCAAGAAGCTCAAGGAGAGCAATTGAACATCACCCTGCTGACCGTACATAGTCAGGACCACCTGATGACAGCCATCACATTTGTGGATTTGGCTAAGGAAATCATTGATCTCTATCGGTGCAAATAAAAGCCTGTACCCTTTACGGGTACGGCTTTTTTAGATAAAATAGAATTAATCTACACAAAGAACTTAAGGACTAGGAAAACATGGCGTTATCAAAAAAACAAACCCTTCAGCGCAACCAGATTTTAGAAGGTCTTTACTTGCACGGTAGTCAGTCGCGAGCTGATTTAGCACGTAGACTCGGCATTACACCTGCGACCATGACCGAAATTACTGGTGTCATGATTAAGCAGGGCGTTTTGATGGAATCTGGTGATAGTACGAGTGACTCAGGACTTGGCCGAAAACGGGTATTGTTAAAAGTTAGACCACAATTGGCCTACTACATGGGGATTGAAGTTGGGGAAGGCAAAGTTACTATTTGTTTGACTGATAACCTAGGCCAACTCGTCGAGAATGCGACGGTCCATAAAGCTGTGGATTCAACCTTTCCATTGACAGAAAAAAATCTAATAGAACTCATCCATGCTTATATAAGTACCCATTGTGGCTACTCTATTAAAGCAGTTGGTCTTGCGGTTCCTGGGCATTATGAACAGGAGTCTCAGACCATCGTGTCTAATCAGACTTTTTGGTCAAATTTTGATCTTGCTTCAGTTATTTCTGAGATATCCATTCCTGTTTATGTCAAAAATAATGTGAAATGCATGGCTTTGGCACAACTTTATCTATCCTCAACGAAAAATAAATTGAATTTCTTGTTTTTAAATCTAAAGCGCGGTATTTTTGCTTCCTATGTTTATGACGGCCATATTTATGGTGATAAAAATTATCTAGTAGGTGAAGTGGGCCACCTTGTTGTTAATCCCAATGGAGAACAGTGCGAATGTGGGAAGGCTGGTTGTTTACAAACCTATGCCAGTATTCCTTGGATGGTGAAAAAGGCTCGGCACGCATTGGCTTCTGGTAAGACCTCCTATTTGAAGCTGTTGGTTGACTGTCCAGAGGAGATGGCGTTAGGTGATTTATTTTGTGCTTACCAGATGGGTGATGAATTTGTGCATCGGATTGTGGAACAGGCCTTAGATTACCTCGTGTTACAAATTAACAATTCCCAAATGATATTGGATGTTGATGCTATCTATATTCACGGAAAACTTTTTGAAGAACCCTTGATTATGCGTAAACTTCAGGCTAAGTTGGCAATTAGTACGCAAGTTGTCCAGCAGGAAAGAGCTATTATTCGACAAGTTTTGCCATATTGCCCGAACAGAGGTGCAATTGGAGCTTGTGCTTTAGCTATCAAAAGGCATTTTATTGAAGGAGAGATTGAAAATTCATAATTGCAGTTAACTTAACTGAAAATTATTGTTAGGCAGTTTTATCTTGTGATAAATTGTAAAATATAGTGCAACAAAAAAACTCACAGAGTTTCTCTCGTGTAAACTGTAAGTAACCACACAAACAGAGCACGAGGACATCTATGAGC
>NZ_JBHRZV010000050.1:0-466 GCF_042649745.1 Streptococcus caprae
TTGATCCTGAGTGCATCTATTATGCCCACCCTTACGCCTCTTGGGAAAGAGGAACCAACGAGAACCATAACAGACTCATTAGACGATGGTTGCCAAAAGGCACAAAGAAAACGACCATAAGAATGGTCGCCTTCATCGAAAATTGGATTAACAACTATCCAAAGAAATGTTTGAACTATTTATCTCCTAGACAATTTTTACTAAATGCCTAACTTAGACTTGAAATTTAGCATTGCTTCGTCCTCTTCTTGAGAACTTTATTAGTATAGCAAAGTTTTATTATATTGGCAAGGATTTTTGAAATTCAACATAAAAATATGTAAAAAGACAGGCTCTATAATTTCTGTAGTGGGTAACTCCACTGAGGAGATTATAGGGCTTTTTGAGTGTGATAAATTATAAAATATAGTGCAACAAAAAACTCATAGGGTTTCTTTCGTGTAAACTGTAAGTAACGACATCAACA
>NZ_JBHRZV010000050.1:476-144562 GCF_042649745.1 Streptococcus caprae
TATGAGCTACTTACATCTTACCATAACTGAGAGAATAAAGATAGAGACTTATTTGGAATTAGGGTTAAAACCTTGCCAGATTGCTAATAAACTAGGTGTTCACAAGTCTACTATTTCAAGAGAAACAGGCCGAGCATTTCTTTGACCTGATACACGAGACACTCCCGAATGTGAATCCTATTTTTCAGACGATCTTTAAAACCTTTAAAAAAGACAGGGACAAGGTTATCAATGCCTTAGAGCTCCCTTACTCAAACGCCAAACTAGAGGCGACAAACAATCTCATCAAGGTCATTAAGCGAAATGCTTTTGGCCTTCGGAAGATGAAAACTTTGAAAAACGGATTCTGATCGCTTTGAACATTAAAAAGGAGAGAACATCTTTGTTCTCTCCATATGTTAGCTATAAGTCAACCCACTACAGTTGACAATGAGCCTAAACTAATGCTTTATGGAATTAATAAATTATTTAAAATTTCAATTAGATAATTTATTTTTGTATTCAGCAAGCTCTGTAGTATTGGCCCAAACAAAGTGACCTGGTGTAATCTCATGCATTTCTGGTTTATCAATACTATAATCATGTTGATTAGCATCATAAACAAGGAGTTGCTTTTGCCGTTCCAAAATCGGATCTGGAATTGGCACTGCTGATAAAAGCGATTGTGTATAAGGATGAATTGGATTTGTGAAAAGTTCTTCAGTCTCTGCAACTTCAACAATGACACCTTTATGAATAACCGCAATACGATCAGATATAAAGCGAACCACTGACAAATCATGAGCGATGAATAAATAGGTAAGACCTAAGTCGCGTTGAAATTCTTTCAGCAAGTTTAGAACCTGCGCACGAACAGACACATCCAATGCAGAAATCGGTTCATCAGCAATGACAAGTTCAGGTTCCATGACTAAAGCACGAGCGATTCCAATACGTTGACGCTGACCACCAGAAAACTCATGAGGATAACGTGTCAAATGTTCTGGCAAAAGCCCAACTTCACCTATCATTTTTTTAACTTTTTCCTTACGATCTTCTTCATTATCAAATAATTTAAAATTATAAAGACCTTCAGAAATAATATAGTCGACCGTTGCACGTTCATTCAGACTAGCCGCAGGATCTTGGAAAATCATTTGAATCTTACTGATTATCTCACGGTGCTTTTCACGTGTAACTTTGCCATTGATTTTCTCACCCTTGTAAAGGATGTCTCCTCCACTTGTATCATTGAGGCCAATAATGGCACGACCAATAGTAGTTTTTCCCGAACCAGACTCACCTACAAGAGAGAACGTTTCACCTTTGTTAATGAAAAAGTTTGCATTTTTTACCGCAACAAAACGTTTTTTACCTTCACCAAAGGAAATTTCTAAATCTTTAATTTCTACTAATTTTTCAGTCATTTCCTTCTCCTAATGTGTCAATGTAGTTTTTATTTTTTCATGAAGGTCACGAATCACCTCTGGTTTTTCAACTTTTGGTGCATCAGGATGCAAAAGCCAAGTTTTTGCCCAGTGAGTATCTGTAACTGAAAAAATAGGGGGATGTTCTTCGAAATCAATTTGCATCGCATAATCGGACCTCATTGCAAATGCATCACCTGGAATTTTTGTGTAGAGTGATGGAGGTGTCCCCGGAATAGAGAACAATTGTCCGTTAGCGTCCGCCAATTGTGGCAAACTCGAAAGTAGAGACCATGTGTATGGGTGACGAGGATCATAGAAAACTTCCTCTACCTGACCAAACTCGATAATCTCACCAGCATACATTACCGCCACCTTGTCTGCAATACTTGCTACAACTCCAAGGTCATGGGTAATAAAAATAGTCGTAAACCCATACTCTTTTTGCAAAGATTTCAAAAGATTAATAATCTGGGCCTGAATGGTAACGTCTAAAGCAGTTGTTGGTTCATCACAAATTAGGATATCTGGACGACAAGCCAAGGCAATCGCAATAACGATACGTTGACGCATCCCACCTGAATATTGGAACGGATACTCATTAAACCGTTTTTCAGCTTCAGGAATCCCGACTTTTTTCATATAGTCAATTGCCATCTCTTTAGCTTCTTTGGCTGATTTCCCTTGATGTTTGATGATAACCTCAGTAATTTGCTTACCAATCGTAACAATCGGGTCTAAACTTGTCATTGGATCTTGGAAAATCGTTGCGATTTTTGATCCACGAATCGATGTCCAGTCTTCATTCTTTGTCAATTCCGTCAGTTCTTGACCACGGTAGTTAATAGAACCTTGAGCAACACGCCCATTTGATTCTAACATTCCAGTAAAGGCACGAGTTAACACTGACTTACCTGAACCAGACTCACCAACAAGAGCCAAAACTTCACCTTCAACAAGTTGAAGAGATACATCACGAATTGCTGTTAGCACACGATCGCGAACATCGAATTCAACGACAACATTTTTAGCTTCTAATATTACATTTTTTGTTTCTGTCATATTAAACTCCTATCTATGCGTCCTTGGATCACTAGCATCCGCCAAATTTTGTCCAACAATATACAAGGATAAAGACACTAAAACAATCGTTGCCAACGGAATCCAAAATAGATAGGCATTCGTTGTGATGTTAGTAGCATAGTTTGAAATCAACCGTCCCAAACTTGGTGTCGTATACGGTAAACCTAGACCAAATGCCGACAGAAAAGCTTCGTAGGAAACATAGGCTGGAAGCATTTGAGAAATTTGAGTAACAATTACTGAGACTAACTGAGGCAACAAGTTTTTAACAACAATCTTAGATGTAGGAGTCCCCAAAGTTTGACTTGCTAAGTTGTATTCTAAGTCACGATAACGCATGATTTGTTGACGGATAAAGAAGGCAACACCAACCCAACCGGTAACAGTCATCGCAAAGATTAATTGCCAGAACCCAGATCCTAAAGCATAAGTCAAAACGATAATTGTCAACATTGACGGGATGTTTGAAATAATATTATAAATTTCAATCATAATACGGTCAATTGACTTAGAAACGCCCCAAATTCCACCAACAATAACACCAATTGAAATGTTAATAAAAGTTGCAATAAATGAAATCAGGATAGAATTACGGGCACCGAACCAAACGCCATCAAAAAGAGAATGACCGTTTTTATCAGTACCAAACCAATATTGAAGGTTAGGAGAGTTATAACGCTTTGAAAAATCGTTGATATTGCTTACATCGTTGAAATCATAATCAGAAAACATTGGATAGATAAAACTCATCGCAATGATAACAAGCAAAATAACAAGAAATACCTTTGTCGAACGTTTTCTAAAAAACTGCCGCAACACGGAATGCCAATAAGAATAAGACGGTGCGTCAATGACCTCGGAGGCGAAGTCATCCCGCTCAACAAAGCTAAATTTTGTTTTATCAAGAGTTGACATTATTTGCCTCCTTTCGTTGCAAGTTTAATTCGTGGGTCAAGGACAGTCATCAAGATGTCACCAAGCATTACAGCTAAAATTCCAAGAGCTGAGAAAATAAAGCTTAATCCAACAACCATATTATTATTAGAAGCTTGGATTCCATCAATCAATGTTTTACCCATACCTGGGAAAGCATAGATTTTTTCTGTCAATGTTGCTCCAACAATAACTCCTACGATAGCTCCTGGAATGTTCGCAACAATAGGAACCATTGAGTTTTTAAAAATGTGATTGTTGGAAATTTCTTTTTCAGATAACCCTTTTGCACGGGCGAAACGAACATAATCGCTCAACTGCTGATCGATGAGATAACGACGTACCCAAACAGCAAGTCCAGGAATACCCAAAACTGCAAGTACAAGAGCAGGACCTGCATAAGAGCGCCAATCATCTGCCCCGAGGGTAGGGAATGCATCTGGCCATCCAATCAGACCAGTCAAGAAACGAATCACATAGATTGTTGCAATACTTGGCACGGCCAACATGAAGGTCATTCCCATTGTCCCAAGAGAATCAAACCATGTGTCCTTAAACCGAGCCATGTAAACTCCAAGTGGGATACCAATCAAATAAGATAAAATGACACCTACAAGCCCTACTACAGATGAACTAAAGAGCATCGATGGGTCTTTATAATTGTTGGTTGTTGCAGTGTAGGCATCTCCCTTACCAAAGTTTGCAATGGTTTGTGCATCTAGACTATTTGGGTTTTTGTATGTTCGACTATAGATATTGATAGAACTATTTTTAGTGACCCCAGTTGGGAAAGTAACTTCCTTAGATTCAGTTTTACCTTGTCCTTGAGTAATAACTTGAAGAACTGAATACCCTTGGTACGTTGGATAAGAGTTCCCAAGGTTCAACGTCACGAAATTTTGATGAATATAAGGGAAACTACCGTTGAAATACAACAAGTACTTATGCTTTGTTCCTGAACCGACCACTGACCATCCGATAGACGGATCGTTTTCAATACGAACGTACCGCTCTAAGTCTGGATTTTCCTTATCCTTAATTTTCCATGGATGATCAATCTGAATAAGATGTGAGTAGAAATCAAAGATACGTTCATAAAGCGGAATCTCACGCGTTGCATAAAAAGTCTTGCTTTCTGGCAATTGCTTTAACGTCCATCCATTACCGAGTGATTTAACATATTTCTCGTAAATCGCCTTATTGGCATCGGTAACCTCAACAGTTACACTTGAATCAGACTCAGATGCCCCTTTTTGCAACTCTTTTGCGTTCAAATAGTCGATATAGCCCATGTTTTCATAGACTGTATTTTCGTAATCCGTTTTTTGATCAGGCTTGGCGGCCATTTTACTATAGTTAGAGTCTTGATTGAAAATTTTATGTCTCGGAACGAGCGCAAAAATTATAGCATAAATCAAGGTCGTAACCAAAAAAATGGACACTAATGATCTTAAGACACGGTTGAAAATGTATCTTTTCATTCTTTCCTCCAAAATCCAAAAGAACTCTCTCAATATTGCAGAGAAAGCTCTCTTGGAACAGTTCTTTATAGATTATTCAACGTGATCTGCCAATGATTCTTGGTATTCTGCGTTAGATTTTGCTTTCGCTTCTTGCCATTCTTTGTAGGCTGCATCATATTCTTTCTTAGTTACAGTATCTTCTTGAAGATCGATGTACTTAAATGATTCAGAACCTTTGATACCAGCCCAAGCAAATGAACCTGAGAATGGTTTAGCTTTAGAAACGGTTGGTGTACCACCACGAGTGTAGGTTGGCAATACATAAGATTGATCAGCCAAGTATGCCGCAGCTTTTGCATAAGCTTCATAGCGGGCATTAATATCTGTTGTAATAGCGTTAGCTGATTTCACCAATTCTTCGTACTCAACCAAGCCCACTTCTTTGGCAACATCAGATGCTGTTTCAGACGGATCAAGACCGATTTGGTGGAGGGATGCACCATCAGAATACTTAAAGATATCAAGGTATGTTGATGGGTCATTATAGTCAGGTCCCCAACCGGTAGCAGTTGAAAGGTCGAAGTCGTTTTGAGCCGCAGCTTCTGCATAGTAAGTAACGTTCATGTAAGTATCTTCGTCAAGCATTTGAAGATCAATGACTACGTTATCTGTTCCAAGTGACGCTTCAATCGTTTGCTTCATTGATTGAGCTGATTGTACTTGAATTTCACTGTTTTGAAGTACAGGCATATCAATATGAATTGGGAATTGAACACCATCTGCTTGAAGTGTTGATTTAGCAGCAGCCAATTGTTCTTTAGCCTTATCTACATTGTAAAGACCATCTTGTGCATCTGACAAGTTTACATCAGACCATTCAGAACCATATGAAGCAAGATTAGCCGTCACTAAGTCACCAAATGATTTTTCACCAGCACTTACAAATGTTGGAGGCACAAGCATGTTACGGATGACACCACTTGATGCATCTTCACCAACGTTTTGTGATGTATAAGCATTACGGTCAATCGCAAAGTTAAGAGCTTGACGGAAGTCTTTATTTCTCAATGCTTTTTGAGTTGATGTTTTTTGCTCATCACTTGTTTTTGAAGTATGTCCGTAAGTTGTACGGTTCAAGTTCAACGCAGCATAGTAGATTGTACCGTTTTGTGGGCCGTAGTAGATATTATCACCAAACTCTTTTTTGATTGAAGAATAGTTAGCAGATGTTGGGTAAACACGAGCACCAGTATAGGTTCCATCTGCAAATCCATTAATTAAAGCATCTGGATCTGAACCATCAAAGTAAGTCAATGCCACTTCTTCAATACTTACATTGTCAGCATCCCAATAATTTTCATTTTTCGCGAAGACCATTTGAGATTTACTTGTCAAGGCAGACAAGAGGTATGGACCTGAATAAAGGATAGAATCAGGTGATACAGACCCGTAATCTTCACCTTTAGAAGCAAGAAACTCAGCATTAACTGGGAACATAATACCCATAGTCATTTTTGAATTCCAGTAGCTTTCAGCTTGTTTCAGAGTATATTGAACAGTTTTTTCGTCAACTGCTTTTACACCTACAGTTGAGAAATCGCTTGTTTTACCACTAACATAATCATCCAATCCAACGATTGAACCTTGAACCAAATAGAGGGCTTCAGATTTGCCATCTGCAGCATGTTTAAGACCTGTTACGAAGTCTTCTGCTGTAATGTCACCATATTCTTCGCCATCAACTGTATACCATTTTGCATCATCGCGGATAGTATAAGTGTAAGTCAAGCCATCTGCAGAAACTTTCCAGTCTTCAGCCAATGATGGAACAAGATTGCCATACTCATCATTTTCAAGAAGGCCATCTTCCAAGTTGGCAACTACTTCCCCAGTTGTAGACTTGTTAGATATCGTATAGTCCAACGTTTCTGGATCTGAAGTATACACATAAGTGTATTTAGATGTCGCTGAACTTGATGAGCTACTTGAAGAACCACAGGCAGCGAGAACGCTTGCTGAGAGAAGTGTAACTGCTGCCGCAGCAAACCATTTTGTCTTTTTATTCATAAAAAAGCACCTCGATTTTTTTCTTTTTCAACAGACTAAAAGTCTATAGGAACTATTATAGCATAAACTAACCTTAAAGGAAAACGTTTTTTTCTGAAAATTTTGTCTAATCCTCTAATTGGGGTGAATTTCACTGATATTTCAAGTTTTTTGCCCCTTTAAAAAATTATCGTTTTTTCTTTTTCAATCACATATTTCTCTGAAAAGTAGAACGATTCTAAATTACATTGTTTTTAAAATAGGCATCTCCGGTAGAGTGAGAGAGAAAAACAGTTTTTCAAAGTTTTCGAAATTGTCTGATAAAAACAATTTTATAGGAAGTTCTTCAACTTTTTATGGTATAATGATTCTATCAATAGTGATTCTAAGAAAGAGGACAAGCTTATGGCTGACAAAGAACAATTAAAAGCCCTGCGTCATCGCTCATCTGTCTATGACAGCATGGTTAAATCACCCAACCGTGCCATGTTGCGTGCGACAGGGATGACCGACGACAGTTTTGAAAAGCCGATTATCGGGGTTATCTCCACCTGGGCAGAAAACACACCGTGTAATATCCACCTGCACGACCTTGGAAAACTGGCCAAGGAAGGCATCACAGACGCTGGTGGTTGGCCGGTTCAATACGGGACCATCACCGTTGCAGACGGGATTGCCATGGGAACACAGGGGATGCGTTTCTCCTTGACTTCTCGTGACATCATCGCAGACTCGATCGAGGCAGCTATGGGCGGACACAATGTGGATGCCTTCATCGCTATCGGTGGCTGTGACAAAAACATGCCAGGCTCTGCCATTGCCATGGCCAACATGGACATCCCTGCCATCTTTGCTTACGGTGGTACCATTGCCCCTGGCAACCTCAACGGGAAAAACATCGACCTGGTTTCTGTCTTTGAAGGAATCGGGAAGTGGAACAACGGTGACCTGACCGAAGAAGAAGTCCGTGAGATTGAGTGCAATGCCTGCCCTGGCCCTGGTGGATGTGGTGGGATGTACACTGCCAATACTATGGCAACAGCCATCGAAGTGATTGGCTTGAGCTTGCCAGGTTCTTCTTCTCACCCTGCTGAGTCTAAAGACAAACTCGATGACATCGAAGAAGCTGGACGCGCTATTGTTCGCATGTTGGAATTGGGTATCAAGCCATCTGACATCATGACCCGTGAAGCCTTTGAAGATGCCATTACAGTAACGATGGCCCTCGGTGGATCAACCAATGCAACTCTGCACTTGCTGGCCATGGCCCATGCTGCCAACGTTGAATTGACCTTGGACGACTTCAACGTCATCCAAGAAAAAGTGCCTCACTTGGCGGACTTGAAACCATCTGGACAGTACGTCTTCCAAGACCTTTACGAGGTCGGAGGCGTTCCTGCCGTGATGAAATACTTACTTGCCAACGGCTTCTTGCATGGCGACCGTATCACCTGTACTGGTAAGACCGTGGCAGAAAACTTGGCAGAATTCCCAGACTTGACGCCTGGTCAGAAGGTCATCATGCCACTTGAAAATCCAAAACGGGCGGACGGCCCGCTCATCATCCTCAAGGGGAACCTGGCTCCTGACGGTGCCGTTGCCAAGGTATCTGGGGTGAAGGTCCGCAACCACACAGGACCTGCTAAGGTCTTTGACTCAGAGGAAGAAGCCATCGAAGCCGTGCTGACCGATGAAATCGTTGATGGCGACGTAGTCGTTGTCCGCTTCGTTGGCCCCAAAGGCGGTCCTGGTATGCCCGAGATGCTTTCTCTGTCTTCTATGATTGTCGGTAAGGGACAAGGCGACAAGGTTGCCCTCCTGACAGACGGCCGTTTCTCTGGTGGTACTTACGGTCTGGTTGTCGGACACATCGCACCTGAAGCCCAGGACGGTGGACCGATTGCCTACCTCCACACCGGCGATATGGTAACGGTTGACCAAGATACCAAAGAAATCACCATGCACGTCTCCGACGAAGAAATCGAACGCCGCAAGGCTGAGACAGTCCTCCCACCACTTTATAGCCGTGGGGTACTGGGTAAATACGCCCACATCGTCTCCTCAGCTGCCAAGGGAGCTGTTACAGATTTCTGGAACCGTGATGATTCAGGCAAATAGACACAAACAAAAACAAGTTGAGCTGATTGGCTAAACTTGTTTTTTTATTATGTGACTTTAAGTCCGTCACGCTCCGCAGGTGCGTGACCAATAAACCACCCGCTATGCGGGTGCGCATCGCAGGTTATACCAAAAAACTCCAAACGCGATACAATAAAGGTGTTCAAGCCTATTGTAGAGCGAAAGGAGGAGAAAAATTATCCAGTGGATGATTTTTGCCGAAACCTAAAAATAAAAAAGTTGAGGGGCTCAAAAAGCACATAGTTTATCACACACAAAGTGGAAATGTAAATATCACATTGTGTTCAGCCCTAAGTATAGACGAAAAGTCATCTATAATCAATATCGAAGCAGTTTAGGAGAGATATTCCGCCGTTTATGTAGCTATAAAGGTGTTGAAATTATAGAAGGACATTTAATGCCAGATCATGTTCACATGCTAGTTAGTATTCCACCAAGAATCAGCGTTTCCAGTTTCATGGGCTATTTAAAAGGTAAGAGTGCTCTTATGATGTTTGATAAACACGCCAACTTGAAATATAAATTTGGCAATCGCCATTTTTGGGCTGAGGGATATTATGTGAGCACAGTAGGACTTAACGAAGCCACAATTAAAAAATAGATACAGGAGCAAGGAAATTATCCAGTGGATGATTTCTTCATGAGCTTAGAAATAAGAAGGCGAATTAACATGATATCGCACTTGATAAATTGAGTGTGAAAGAATACGAAGATCCCTTTAGGGATAATGGCAAGTAATACTAACGCCTCTTTAAGAGGCGAGTGACGAGTCAAAAGCGGTTAGGCTTGAACAAAGTGAAAGAGAGCAGCATAGGCGCTGGCTGGTGTCGTGGGCTTATAGCCCTTATTCAAACCACCCGTTTGACGGGTGGTCATGATTGCTCCATAAAGGTTTTACCGTGGCGAAATCCCCAGGAAAATTCGGCCGTAGCGGCTGATGCGGGTCATCTTCCAAACAGGAGAATAGGTCACCTGTACATCAACTGACTCAATGCCGTCAATTTGCTTGAGCTTATCTGCTACTTCAACTGGCATGGTGTCAGCACATCCACAGTTGGTATCCGTAAAAGTCATAAGGATAAACATATGTCCGTTTTCATCCAAATTGAGTTCGTAAATAAGACCAAGGTTATACATGTCCAACTCAATCTCTGGATCAATAATGGTTTCAAAGGTTTCAATCAACTGGTCTGACAAGGCTAAAGCTCGGTCGTTGATGACAATATCATCGCGCATACTCATTCAAATTTCCTCTTTTCAAAACTACTAGGTCCTATTTTCTCATAAACTCAATACTTTGACAAGAAGAATAAAGAATTTTCTGACTTTTTGAAAACAGTTTCTTTTTGCAACAGAAATAGAAATAAAAAATCACCCCTTTGAGAGGTGATAATTTCGTTAATCTAACACATAAGTGAGATAGGAGAAAGATTGGACGTTTCCCTATCCACCGAGAGCGTTAGCAGAAGAAAGTCTGAAGACTTTCCCGATTTCCCACTTCAGTCGGTAGACTAGTGGCACCAGCAAGCTTTATGGCTTACTGATTGCTCATTGATGAGAAGAAAGCTATCACTTCCTCTTATTTCCCGAGATCGTTAGGCATTTGTGTGCACCTAATCGCTAAAAAGCGATTAGGCGCTACACAAATTAGCCTACGCTCCCCTCCATCTCATAAGCAATCAAGCGGTTAAGTTCGACGGCGTATTCCATTGGGAGTTCTTTGGTAAATGGTTCAACAAATCCCATGACGATCATTTCTGTCGCTTCTTGTTCAGAAAGTCCACGGCTCATGAGGTAGTAGAGTTGCTCCTCTGAGATTTTAGAGACTTTGGCTTCGTGTTCTAAGGCAACTTGTGAGTTGTGGATTTCGTTGAAAGGAATGGTGTCAGACTTGGAGATATCGTCCATCAGGATGGTATCACATTCGATGTGGCTGACCGATTTTTTAGAATCCTTATTAAAAGTTACCTGCCCACGGTAGTTCACTTCACCGCCATTACGGGCAATTGATTTAGATACGATAGAAGATGACGTATGCGGTGCATTGTGAATCATCTTAGCACCTGTATCCTGGCGTTGACCTTTATTGGCAAAGGCGATAGACAGCATGGTCCCGCGAGCACCTTCACCGTCCAAAATAACTGATGGATACTTCATAGTTACTTCTGCACCAAGGTTGCCATCGATCCATTCAACAGTTGCATTCTTCTTGGCTGTTGCACGTTTGGTTACCAGGTTATAGACGTTGTCCGACCAGTTTTGGATAGTGGAATAACGCATATAGGCACCCTCGAGAGAGAAAATCTCTACGATAGCTGCGTGAAGACTAGCTGTCGAATAGGTCGGCGCTGTACACCCTTCAACGTAGTGGACGCTTGCTCCTTCGTCTACGATAATAAGCGTACGCTCAAACTGAGCAGTCGCTTCGTTATTAATACGGAAGTAGGCTTGGAGGGGAATGTCAACTTTGACACCTTTTGGTACGTAGATGAAGGTTCCTCCTGACCAGAAGGCTGAGTTCAGAGCTGCTAATTTATTGTCCGTTGGTGGGACCAGCTTAGCAAAGTACTCGCGGAACAAGTCTGGATATTCCTTGAGGGCTGTATCCGTATCGGTAAAGATAATACCGAGCTTGTCGTACTCTTCCTTCATATTGTGGTAGACCACTTCTGACTCATATTGGGCAGAGGCTCCCGCCAAATAAGCACGTTCTGCTTCTGGAATACCCAAGCGTTCAAAGGTTTCCTTGATTTTGTCAGGAACCTCATCCCAACTACGAGCCGGCTTATCTGATGGCTTTTGATAGTAAATCAAATCATCAAAGTTGATACCAGACAAGTCTGGCCCCCAGTCTTGCATAGGCATTTTGTTGAAGGTTTCCAGTGATTTGAGACGGAATTCCAGCATCCATTCTGGTTCGCCTTTTTCCTTAGACATGGCACGGACTACATCTTCACTGATTCCGCGACCTGTCGAGAAGATCGGTGTATAGTCATCGTGGAAGCCGTACTTGTACTCCTCAAGCTCAATTGGCTTGGGTTCTACTTTTTCATTTGTTTCAGACATAATGTCCCTTTCTTATTCATTTGTAACATAGCAGAGCTTATTGTATACCTGGGCTTACTGCCTAAAGCCCTCGGACTTGCTCATTATCTCTTTCAATGGCCTTTTTGAGGGCATTCCAGGAAAGGGTAGCACACTTGATACGCTGAGGAAATTTTGAGACCCCGGCCATGAGTTCTGCCTCGCCTAGCTTTTCCTGGTCAGGATTGGACTGGCCTTGGACCATCTGGGAAAAAAGTTCCGCTAACTCCAGGGCTTCTGCTTTACTTTTACCAATCACACTATCAGTCATCATGCTGGACGAGGCCGTCGATATGGTACAACCCTCACCCGCAAAGGCGATATCCTCAATAATGTCATCCTGAAACTTGACCGTCAAGGCAATGACATCCCCGCAGGTTGGATTGTTAAGCTGGAGGGCTTCAACTCCCTCTAGAACCCCATGATGATGGGGACTCTTAGAGTGATCCGCCACAACCGCCATATAAAGACTATCTAATCTAGAAAGCGCCATTGAAATACTCCTTTGTCTCAAGCAGGGCCTCAACCAAACGGTCACAGTCCTCCTTGGTATTATAAAGGTAAAAGCTAGCCCGTGCTGCCGAGTGGATCCCCAGATGGGTAATCAAGGGCTGGGCACAATGGTGACCGGCCCGAACAGCAACACCCAGATAATCCAGGGCAGTCGCCAAATCATGTGGGTGAACACCATCTAGGTTAAAGGCAATAACTCCCGCATGCTCTGCTGGATTCTGTGGACCGTAAATGGTCAAACCAGGAATGGCCTGCAATTTTGGCAAGACATAGGCTACTAACTCATCCTCATGGGCCTGGATGGCGTCCATTCCGACTGTTTCTAGGTAATCGATAGCTGCTCCCATGGCGATAGCCCCAGCGATGTTTGGAGTCCCTGCTTCAAATTTCCAGGGCAACTCTTTCCATGTTGCTTCTTGTTCATAGACGAAGTCAATCATTTCTCCCCCAAATTCAAAGGGATTCATGAGATTGAGTAGGTCTTCCTTACCATAGAGAACGCCTATTCCCGTTGGCCCCAACATCTTATGACCAGACAGGGTAAAGAAATCACAGTTCAACTCTTGAACATCAATGGCCATGTGGGGTGCCGACTGGGCACCGTCAACAACCATATAGGCTCCAACTTCGTGGGCCAGCTCTACTATTTCCTTAACAGGCGTGATGCAACCCAAAATGTTAGAGATGTGGGCAAGGCTGACGAACTTGGTCTTAGTTGTCAATTTGCTCTTGAGATCATCTAGATTCAACTGACCATCCTTTAGGTAGGCATAGACGAGCTTAGCACCCGTTTTTTGACAGGCCTGCTGCCAAGGAATGATATTGGAGTGGTGCTCCATGACTGAGATCAGGACCTCGTCATCCGGCTGGAGGGTTTGTTCTGCAAAGTGAGCCACCCAGTTAAGTCCCGTCGTTGTCCCTCGGGTAAAGAGGATTTCCTTGGTTGATTTGGCATTGAGGAAATGGCGGAGCTTTTCACGGCTAGCCTCGTACTGGGCTGTCGCTCGCTCAGCTAGGGTATGCACCCCGCGATGGACATTAGCATTATCCTCACGATAGTAGCGCTCGATGGTTTCCAAAACCGAGCGAGGCTTTTGGGTCGTCGCTGCATTGTCTAGGTAAACCAAGTTCTCATCGTGAACCAGTTGATCCAAGATTGGGAAGTCCTGGCGGATTTTCTGAGCATCTAGCATGGGCACTCCTTTCCACTAGCCGTGCATGCAAGACGGCCTAACGTTTGTCTAATTTTTTATCCAGCTCTGCAATCATTTCTTCACGGACAGAGGCAACAGGAATTTCTGTGATAACAGCTCCCAAGAAGCCACGAATGACCAAGCGTTCTGCTGTTTCCTTGTCAATTCCACGGCTCATGAGGTAGTACATATCCTCTGGGTCAACCTGACCGATAGAGGCTGCGTGTCCAGCTGTCACTTCGTTTTCATCGATAAGAAGAATTGGGTTGGCATCTGAACGCGCCTTGTCAGAAAGCATGAGAACACGGCTTTCTTGCTGGGCATCGGCACCCTTGGCCCCCTTGATAATATGACCAATTCCGTTGAAGGTCAAGGTTCCACGTTCTAAGATAACCCCATGTTGTAGAATGTGTCCAACTGAGTTATTCCCATAGTTGGTCACGCGCGTATCAACCCCTTGAACTTGTCGTCCAGAAGATGCTGCGACAACTTTTAAGTTGGCATGGCTACCGTTACCAATAAGGTCACTGTCAAAGTCTGCAACGACATTGCCTTCATTCATAACCCCGATAGCCCAATCTACAGAAGCATCGTTGCCAATGCGGGCCCGACGACTGATATAGGTTGTAACATTGTCACCCAAACGGTCAATGGCCGAGAACTTAATCTGACTACCAGCCTGGGCAATGACTTCAACCGTGATATTGGCGCTGGCTTTAGCATCTCCCTCACCGATGGTTTCAAAACGTTCCAAGTAAGAAAACTTGGTGTTACGACCAGCAATAATCAAGACATGCTTGTTAAAGGCCGTACTGCTAGCTCGGTCCTGAAGGAAAATTCCTTCAACCGGTTGGTCAACTTCAACATTGTCAGGGATGTAGAGGACTGCTGCGCTGTTGAAAAAGGCGGTATGGTGGGCCGCAAACTTATCCTCGTCAAAGGAAAGAGCTGTCCCAAAATGCTTTTCAACCACTTCTGGAATGGTTTCAAGCGCGGTCGGTAGGTCTGTGAAAACGACTCCTTGTTCGATGAGTTCTGCTGGCAGTTGCTCAAGCACGGTCTGTTTTCCCACTTGAACCAGCTTGGGATTGTCTCCAAGGGCTGTAAAATCTGGGACATTTGCAACTGTCTCGTCTTCTGCGATGGTATTATCCATAATCGCCCAACGGTGGAATTTCACCCGTTCAATGGTCGGCAAGGGCAATTGGTCAATGGCATCATAGGCAGCCTGGCGACGGTCTTGCAACCAGACAGGCTCAGCCTTGGCCTGCGAAAAAGCTAAAATGGCTTCTTTTGTCATAGTGATGCTTACTCCTTTTCAAATATTCTTTCGTGTAATGAGGTTGCCAGAAGGTCTATAGAGACTCTCTAGCCTTGGCATCTCTTAGACTTCTTCGCTGTACTCATAGCCGAGCTCTTCAGCAAGTTTTGCATAGCCTTCTTTTTCCAAGCGTTGTGCCAATTCTGGACCACCAGAAAGAACGACACGGCCTTCCATCATCACGTGGACCACGTCTGGAGTGATGTAGTTGAGGAGACGTTGGTAGTGGGTGATGATCATAGCACCAAAGCCTTCACCACGCATTTCGTTAACCCCTTTAGACACGACCTTGAGGGCATCGATATCAAGGCCTGAGTCGATTTCATCAAGCAAGGCAAAAGTTGGCTCCAACATGAGGAGCTGGAGGATTTCATTACGTTTTTTCTCACCACCTGAAAAGCCTTCGTTGAGGTAACGCTCTGCCATTTCTTCCTTCATGCCAAGGAGTTCCATCTTTTGGTCCAATTTCTTGATGAAGTCACGGACAGAGATTTTTTCCTCATCTTCCTTGCCAGCGTTCATGGCTGCGCGGATAAATTCAGCATTGGTAATCCCAGGGATTTCTGATGGGTATTGCATGGCCAAGAAAAGTCCCAAACGCGCACGTTCGTCAACTTCCAACTCAAGGATATTTTCTCCGTCAAAAAGGATTTCTCCTTCTGTAACTTCATAGTTAGGGTTACCCATGATAGCGGCTGAAAGGGTTGATTTCCCTGTCCCGTTAGGTCCCATGATGGCTGCGATTTCACCTGTTTTCAGAGTCAAGTTCACCCCTTTCAGGATTTCCTTGTCCTCGATAGACACGTGCAAGTTTTTAATTTCAAGTACTGACATGACAGACTCCTCTGAATTTCTATTTTTCAAGAGCTTGCGAGCAAGCTCACAATTCTTATCGATAATCATTATAACAAAAAAAGCCTTCCTAGGCTTTTTATGTGTTTATTTTTTAGATTTCTTCTGATAATTTTCCAAGACTTCCTGACGATAGCTAGAATTCCCAATAAATTTAAGGGTATTCATGAGAGGCTTACGATTTTTTCCCATGAGTTCGATATTTTCCAAGAAAATTTCAATCATAAAGGCAAAGCCAAGCAACATAAGAATGCCTCCCCAACGACTGGAAACGTTGAGCAGGAGCGATATCAGAGAAAATACGATAGCGATCCCATAAACCACTAAGACTGCTCCGCGATGGGTAAAGCCCATGGATAAAAGGCGGTGGTGCAAGTGCATACGATCTGGCTCATAGAATTTTTTCCCAGATAATTGACGCCGTAAAATCGCAAAAAGAGTATCAACAATCGGAACTCCTAAAACAATCATCGGAGAAACAACCGCAACTGCTGTGGCATTTTTCAAGCCTTGAAGAGAGAGGACCGCAATCATAAAACCAATGTAAAGTGACCCCGTATCCCCTAAATAAATAATGGCTGGGTGGTAATTGTAGGGGAAAAAGCCTGCAATCGCCATAATCAAAACAAAAATCGTCAGTGTCAGATAATAATCTGAATCAAAGAGAAAGAAGTTTGAAATGAGGCCCATAGTCGTCATGCTAATAATAGCAACACCTGAAACCAAACCATCTAACCCATCCAGGAAATTGACGGCATTGGTAATCCCAACAATCCAAATCACTGTAACCAAAAAGGTCACGAAGGGATTGAATTCAATCAGCGGACCTCCAAAGGGAATCTTAAAAGAATCAAACTGAAAGTCTGTAAAAAGGGCAATCACAACGGCACCAAGGACAATGCCAAGCATCTTCCATTTGGCAGAAAGTTCTTTGATATCATCAACAAACCCCGTTATAGCAATAATCAAGCCCCCCAGAACTACTGGAAGCATGTAGTCAAAATAGTAGTGGCCCATGTAGGGGTCGTGAAAGGCGATTGGCATCAAAATTAAGGTTGCAATCGTAAAGGAAATCACAATTGCGATACCGCCTCCACTAGGCATCGGAACCTTGTTAATCCGTCTGGCATTGGGATTATCCACTGCACCAATTTTTGGCGCGATAAATCGTACAACCGGTGTTAGCACTAGCGAGATTAGCAGAGTCCCAATGAGCACCAAAACGTACTCAATGGTAAATGTTCCCATCGTCTCACATCCTTACTGTCTTTAGACTCTCAATAGCCTGGTTATCAATCAACTGAACCCCATGTTCCCGCAGATAAGCTCGCGTTTTTGTTCCAGATTGAGCAAATTCCAACAATCTAGCATGCATTGCATCGGCGTAATACACAGGCTTCTCAATGAGATTAAGCAAAATAGTCAGATGATACTGTTCAGATTCCTTATAGAGTTCCGAAGCTTCCACTGGAATATCAAGTGAGTGCGCAAACTCCACCACTTCGCTAAGACGATTAAAATCAAGAATGTAGTGAACGAACTCGGCTGGTTCAAACTCTTCCTCGGCTAAATCCTCAGCCTTCTCAACTTCTGCCAATTGTTCGTGGGCCGCAACATCTCCATGCTTGGCCATGGTTTCTTCCAGAGTCTTGAAAAATTCATCCGGCGATAAGTGGGCTAATTCTTCCATGTTCGCCAACTCCTCAAAATTGAGGTTTTGATCAAGGTCTGACTTAGTCACAAAGACATCGATACGGTCCTGACGCGGTGTCACCCGAAAGCTGAGCATGCCTGTATTTTTAAAGGTCTCAGGCAAATCCAACTCATCCATAACCGTATAGAAGAATTCTTCAGTTTTTTCTTGAGGAATGAGAAAATCGCGGAGCTCCATGCCACGTTCTTCTAGGTCATCCATACTAATCGTGATTTTTAGCGTTGTATCGCTGATTTGTTTCATTTCCATATTAAGTATCCTCGCACGCGTAGTTCTTCCTATTATACTAGAAAAGTTAAGAGATTTCAATTTATAGCTTAGCAAAAGCCAAGACCAAAATAGCCTTGACTTTTAACGATTTTTAACAGATAGCTCTGCTATTGCCTATGCCAAAAGAAACTTAGCCAGAGCGTAGACTAAAATGATAACCCCTAGAGCAATGCGGTAGTATCCGAAAATCTTGAAATCGTGTTTTTTGACGAAATCGGTCAAGAAACGGATAACGTATAGACTGACGATGAAGGCCGTCAGCATGGCCACAAGCAGAATCAGGAACTGATTCAGGCTTATGTTGGCTCCGCTAATCAGGAATTTAAGAACCTTGAGTCCGCTAGCGCCAAACATAACTGGAATTCCTAAAAAGAAGGTGAATTCCGTAATCACTGGACGGCTGACACCAATCAACATGGCTCCCATGATGGTCGAACCGGAACGACTGGTCCCAGGCATAAGGCTAAGCACCTGGAAAAGTCCGATATAGAGGGCTGTTTTGTAGGACATCTTATTAAGGTCAGTCACTGTCGGCTGGATGTCCTCACGCGCATTCCTATTTTCTAACCAGATGAAAACAACCCCGTAGATAATCAGCATGAGGGCAACAGAAACGAAATTATGGAAGTGCGCTTCAAACCAATCATCCAAGGGCAAGCCAAGTACCATAACCGGTAAAATAGCAATGAGGACCTTGGCCCAGAGTTGCCAGGTTAACTGGACTTCACGCTTGGTTTTCCCTGGTTTGAACGGATTTAGGCGGTCAAAGTAAATGACCATAACCGCAATAATAGCTCCCAACTGGATAACCACATTGAACATTTCAAGGAAGTCAGCATTTTCCTGGGAAAACTTGATAAATTCCTGGACCAGAATCAAGTGTCCTGTACTAGAAACGGGTAACCATTCCGTAATCCCTTCAACAATCCCAAAGATAATAGCCTTTAGTAAATCAATAAATAACATATCATGCTCTCTTCTAAAGTAATGACTTTATTATAACAGGTTTTCTCCAGACTGGCTAGGAGATCGACGGGGGGGCACGCCAAACGTATGAAACAGCTATTTCCGAACTATGGTACAGTTTAAAGTAGGCAATTTCAACGGTTTTCCTATAGAGAAATTAGAAAATATAAAAGTATTATTGTAAAACTCCTGAATGTTGAAATACAGAAAGCTTTATTTTCTTGCTAAAATTCTTTCATGCGCTTGTCGTGCGGGGGGGGTTAGTCAAGAATTAGAAGGCACCACCGCCGCCGCCACCAAAGCCTCCGGAAAATCCACCTCCAGAGAAACCTCCGGAGCCTGAACTTGACGAAGGAACATGAAAGTTTTCAGCCTGGTGGGCAAGCTGCGAAGTTTGTGAAAAACCATGCGTTGACCGATAAAAACCGCTGTAAGCATAGGGATTCACATAAAAATCAGCGACATCTGACGAAGGTAGTTGGATATTGTGAACCTTGATGGCACGGCTGACCTTTTCTGCTTCACCAAAGAGGGTTGCGTAAACCAAAATCCGATTCCAAAGAACCAGCCCCTCCAGTTCAACCTTATCCATGTGCCCAATATCATGAATCATATTTTTAAAAGCATGCCAGCGATAGTATTCCTCAGCCCCTTCCAAGGTCAAAACACCGTCCCGCACATAGTGATGACGACTAACCCAGTAGAGGGTTCCAAGACCTAGCAATAGCAGAGCTGGATAAAGCCACAACCAAGTGCTAAAGGCGGTTGCTAGATAAGCCATGGACAAGAGCACCACCACAATCGGCGCAAGAGCCAAGAGGTTAGTCAGAAGAAGCCAAAGCCATTCTGACATTCCCAATGGTCGGTAGGCCACCCCAACATGATCACGTTCCAATTCTTGGTCAACTGTTTGCTTGAGCAGACGTAAATCGGCATCAAATTGCTTACCGACTTCTCTTCCCTTGGACCGAACTGAGCTTTCCTTAGTCTTGTCCTTGGTGTTCAAGAGAGAGGGAGCAATATGATACTGCTCAAAAATCTCAGAAGCCGACTTGTTGACATTGCCATTGAAGGCCATCAGAACCAAAACCTGTTCTGAGTCAGACAATTGGTCATAATCTTTCAGGTGAAATTCTTTTTTCTCTGTCTTATGATGAGTCGTAACAGTGATATTGCCTCGGTCAATCAAATCAAGAATAGTGGCTTGAATCAGATTTTCAAAGGAGAAGACATTTTTACTGAGGCCTGCTTGATTGGCTTCTAAGACGTCTAGCCCAAAGACCTGTTGAGACAGGACAAGCGGCGAAAGATTTCCTGGTGGCTCATAAAGCCTAGCCTTAAGGTCCTTTCCTGCTAAATTCCGATGGAAAAACTTCTTCATCCCTTCAAAAACCATGACCGCCAAGAGGCAAAGTCCCATGGTGCTAAAGGGGATAATCAGATAGAAAATCTGCTTAGCCTTTTTCGTATTTTTAGCAATATTAGCTTCAGTCTGCTTGAAATCAGCAGCCTTGTATTCTGATAAGCTATCCAAACGGGCCGAATTACTCAGTACGCTAACTGGCCATGAAGCATGAAGTTCTAGAGGACGCCCAGCAGACAGGTGAGACAAGTTTACTGTATAGGTCCCATCAGCTCCCCGACTGATATTCGGTTGGGTTCTGAAATACCCGGTATGGGCATAGAGTGCTGAACCTTGGACTGGTAGGCCAGAAATGGTCAGGGTCACCTCTCCTAAATCTTCATCCCAATCAGAAATCGGCACCCAGTGCAGCTCTGCTATGTCTTGATAAACATTGAGAAGGTTGGTCATCTGCCAAATAATACGGACTTCGACGACATCACCAGCCTGACCACCGTTATAGATTTTATACTGATAGCCGTCAGTAATCCGAGACAGGCTCGTCTCAGCCCCAACTGTCGAATCCTCCCCATTGATTTTCACACTGACATCAGCACCGTCAATAGTAAAGCCAAGTGGCAAAGTTCCAGCCTCACCTAGCGTTACATACTGACCATTGTAATCGTCGTCAAATTCATAGGTTACGGTCTCCGTGTAGACAGCCTTATTCTCCTCTGTGAGTTGTAAATCTCCCACATAAGAAGTAATGTCGTAGTCTACAGCCTGGACAGGGACCGTCCAGATTAAACCAAGGAACACAATCATCATACCGAGATACTTTTTCATAGGCATACTCCTTTATCTTACACCTAGTTTATCACATTTGAGAGATAGATTAAAGCGCTACCCTTAACTTTTAGGATTAAAAACAGCAACTGCCTCTTAAAGCCTATCGCAAAATTTTGAAACAGTTTTAAAATAGAATTTGTATGAAAGATTCCTGTATTTTTAATAGATGCTATTTGCAATAGCTCTACCTTTCTTGTAAAATAGATAGGATAGAATTTTTAAGGAGAATATCATGAAAAAACTTTGGTTAAGCTGTTTGCTTGCCCTGGCCATCATCTTTGGTGGTGCCAGTCAAGTCTCAGCTGATAACTACCTCCGTGTCGGTATGGAAGCGGCCTACGCTCCCTTTAACTGGACACAAAACGATGACAGTAATGGGGCCGTTCCCATTGAAGGAACTGACCAATACGCCAACGGTTACGATGTTCAAGTTGCAAAGAAAATCGCTGCTGCAACTGGCAAGGAATTGCTTGTCGTAAAAACCTCTTGGACTGGATTGATTCCAGCCTTGACCTCTGGTAAAATCGACCTTATCGTCGCTGGCATGAGCCCAACCGAGGAACGTAAGCAGGAAATCGATTTTACAGATACCTACTATACGTCTTATCCTGTTATCGTGGTTCAGGCCGACGGCGACTATGCCGATGCGACTAGCTTGGCTGATTTTTCAGGGGCTAAATTAACAGCCCAACAAGGCGTCTACCTCTATGACCTCATCGACCAAATCGAAGGCGCAACCAAGGAAACGGCCATGGGAGACTTCAACCAAATGCGACAGGCCCTCTCAGCAGGCATCATTGACGGCTATATTTCTGAACGTCCAGACGCGACTTCAGCTGAAAAAGCCGATAGCAAGCTGAAAATGATTGCCTTTGACGATGCCAAGGGATTCACCACTTCTGAATCTGACACGGCTCTGGCTATCGGTGTCCGCAAGGGTGAAGAAGATCTCAAGGCCCAAGTCAATGCTGTTCTTGCAACCATCTCTGAGGACGACCGCCTCAAGCTGATGGATGATATGATTAACGCTCAGCCATTGGAAGAGGAAGATGAAACCACTAAACCAAACTTCTTCGCTCAAATGGGAACCATTATCCAGAAAAACTGGAAATCCCTCCTTCGTGGAACAGGGATGACCCTGCTCATTTCCATCTTGGGAACGGTCATCGGGACCCTGATTGGTCTGGCCATTGGCGTTTTCCGTACCGCACCTAAGGCAAGCAATAAAGTTGCTGCAGCCTTCCAAAAACTCTTCGGCTGGTTGCTCAACATCTACATCGAAGTTTTCCGTGGCACACCTATGATTGTTCAATCCATGGTTATCTACTACGGAACAGCCCAAGCCTTCGGAATCAATATCAATCGCACCCTAGCGGCTATCTTTATCGTGTCCATCAACACCGGTGCCTACATGAGTGAAATTGTTCGCGGTGGTATTTTCGCGGTTGACAAGGGCCAATTTGAAGCGGCAACAGCTTTGGGAATGAACCACGGGCAAACCATGCGTAAGATTGTCTTACCTCAGGTTATCCGCAACATCCTTCCTGCAACTGGTAATGAGTTCGTCATCAACATCAAGGACACTTCTGTCTTGAATGTGATTTCCGTGGTCGAACTCTATTTCTCAGGAAATACGGTTGCGACCCAGACCTACCAATATTTCCAAACCTTTACAATTATTGCCATTATCTACTTCATTCTAACCTTTACGGTGACCCGTATCCTCCGTTACGTTGAAAAACGTTTCGACTCTGATACCTACACTACTGGCGCTAACCAAATCCAAACCAAGGAGTTTTAATCATGACAGAGCCTATTTTAGAAATCAAACAGCTTAAAAAATCCTTCGGTCAAAATGAGGTTCTGAAGGACATTTCCCTCAGCGTCTACAAGGGTGAAGTCATCTCCATCATCGGTTCATCAGGTTCAGGGAAATCAACCTTCCTCCGCTCCATTAACCTTTTGGAAACACCAACAGACGGACAAATCCTCTACCATGGTGAAAATGTCTTGGAGAAAGGCTATGACCTAACCAAATATCGTGAAAAACTCGGTATGGTTTTCCAATCCTTCAACCTCTTTGAAAACCTTAACGTCTTGGAAAATGCTATCGTGGCTCAAACGACTGTGCTCAAACGCGACCGTTCTGAGGCTGAGAGTATCGCCAAGGAAAATCTCAACAAGGTGGGAATGACTGAGCAATACTGGAAAGCAAAGCCAAAACAATTGTCCGGTGGTCAAAAACAACGGGTGGCCATCGCGCGTGCCCTCTCCGTCAATCCAGAAGCCATGCTCTTTGACGAACCAACTTCAGCCCTCGACCCAGAAATGGTTGGGGAAGTTCTGAAAACCATGAAGGAACTAGCCAATGAAGGCTTGACCATGATCATCGTCACCCATGAGATGGAATTCGCAAAAGACGTTTCCGACCGAGTCATTTTTATGGACAAGGGCTACATCGCGGAACAAGGAACACCGCAACAAATCTTCGAAACCCCTCAAGAAGCCCGCACCAAGGAATTCCTCCAACGCTTCTTGAAATAATGAGGTCACAGTCAGCATTTTAGGATGAGCAGATGCGTTCTACATTTGACAGCCACAGTTGCCCTTAAAGCAAGAAAACCCTGACGGTTCTCTCTAGATTACTATCTAGTAGGGAACTGTCAGGGTTCTTTTTTTCCGAGGAACGACCGTAGATATTCATATATATAATCTTAAATGCTAAAGTTGACCACGATAGGGCAACACATTTATTTTGATTTTAGAAGAGTATAATTTTCCTGCTTTCCTATTCATCCTATCCTCTTACAATCATGTGATAGGATTTGTTGGCCCAAGAGGACACCAATCTCCCTAGCATTTCCATCGCTAGAACAGCATAGGGTAAAATCGCAAAGAACAAAATAATAGACATCAAAAAGATACTTTTTTCCATAAAACACCTCGAGTTATCCCACTATTTTGCGGTCAATTCCTTATGTCGAGTCTATTATAACGCTCTACATTTTAAAATCAAGCACTTTGAGACAATCTGAAGAAAGTCTTTATCTTCTCTATTTTCACACAATTATGAATTTTATCAGCTGGCATGCTCAGCACAAACCAGTAAGTTTTTTCTTAACTAATCAAGCTTTGATTTCAGGCTAAAGAGTTCCTCTACCTGAACCTCAAAGACTTGGGCTAATTTGAGGGCCATTTCTAGGGACGGATTGTAGCGGTTGGCCTCCAAGTGCACAATCGTCTCCCGACGGACACCGATAAGCTGAGCTAATTCTTGCTGGCTGAGCTTTTTCGCCAGCCGATAGTCCTTGAGACAGGTTTTAATATTAGTCATGCAATTGTCCCAGTTTTTCAAAGATAAAGTAGGCGAGGTCAAAAGCTAACATCAGACCAGCTATTACGATTAAAACCATACCTGCCGATAGATTGACCTTTGTGAAGAAGAGTAAACCAGTCAGAACGAGAAGGCCGGACAAGGTCACACCCAAACAAACAGCAGCTGCCTTCCCAAGATTGATGTAGAGACGCTCATCAGGTTGCTCTGCTATTTTCTTAACCCCGAAAAAGATAGCGAAAAACAAACAAGCCGCTGATCCCAAACCTAGAAAGAGAGGCTTTAACCAGGTCGGGTCTGTCTCTGGTGTCACTAGCCAAATTCCAAGCCCGTAAATCGTAGCACTGGCAAAAATACTAACAGTATAAATCTTTTCAGTTAGGCCAAAATAGCCTTTCTTGTTCACATTGGGCTGAACCTTAAACAAGTGAAAAAGGGTAAGCACCAGACCCACCAAGCAAGCTGTCGAAGCCATAGCGATATGCTTTATCCAAGCTGGATGGCTAGCCGGAGTCAGCAACCAAATGGCTACAATCACAACTGCAAAGATCAAAATGACCTGTTTTTCTTTTTTCTTCATGGACTAATCTCCTTTTTGTGATATATTCGTAACTCGTTGTTTGTTATAAATATATCACTTCATAACTAAGTTATCAACTGAAAAGTGAACTATTTATAACATATCATTGAACTAAAAACTAACACCTATTGCATTTTAAATTCTAATTTATCAAGCTCTTTAAATGATTCTCCTTATACTCACTCAAAATAAAAACCGGACAAGGCAGGCGGCGGGCTGACGTTGCATAACTGAGGTTAAGCAAAGAATTCTAATAAGGTCTAGATTTGATTTTGGAAGATTATAAAAGAGCAGGCCACAGCCTGCTCTCTTACTTATTTATCTCCCTTAACCTTGAGGGCTGAGAGAATTTGAGTACGGATATCGTCCATGCCACCTGGTGAATTTGGCAAGAAGATGGTTTGATTGCCACCTGCTGCAAACTGGTTCATGGTATCCAGATATTGGTTGGTCAAAAGAATCGCCATAATCTGTTCTTCACTGAGTTCAACATTGGCTTCCTTGAGCTCTTGGATAGAATCTGCCAGACCATCGACAATGGCCTTACGTTGCTGAGCGATACCGACCCCATGAAGACGATCTTTTTCAGCTTCGGCTTCAGCCGCAGTCACGATTTTAATCTTGTCAGCGTTGGCAAGTTCTTGGGCTGCGACCCGTTTACGTTGAGCAGCATTGATTTCATTCATGGATTGCTTAACTTCGGCATCCGGCTCTACCTTGGTAATCAAGGTTTTAACAATGATATAACCATAGCTAGACATTTCTTCTGCCACTTGGTGTTGAACTTCCAAGGCGATTTCATCTTTTTTCTCAAAAAGTTCATCCAGGGTCAATTTAGGAACAGAAGAACGGAGCGCATCTTCGATATAGGACTTGATCTGTTCTTCTGGACGCATGAGCTTATAGTAAGCATCCATGACATTTTCTTCATTAACACGGTACTGAGTCGCTACGTTCAGAGTGACAAAGACGTTGTCTTGGGTCTTAGTCTCTACGACCAATTCACTTTGGAGCATCCGCAATTGAATCCGAGCCGCAATACTGTCAATTCCAAGCGGCAAACGGAGGTGAATCCCTGAGCCAGCAGTTTTTAAATATCGGCCAAAGCGCTCGATAATGACAACCGTCTGTTGGCGTACCACATAAAAACCACTAGCAATCACTGAGAAAATGACCAAAAGTATAAACAAAATAAAGATTACAGCCATAAAATTCATCCTAAACCTCTTTCTAGGGCCAACGCCCAAGCACCAACTCCTCAACCATGGCAGAGCGGTGGACACCACCCTCCTCATCGGTTGTAGAGCATTAAACTAATAAATTATAAAGACTTTCGTTGCCATGAAGGTTGATATAGCTACTGTCAAAAGCTTCCAAGCGTTCTAGGAAGGGTTCATAACCCTCGCGCTCAGCCAGGGTAATCCCAATCAGAACTGGCCCCGTTCCCTTGTTGGCACGCTTGATGTATTCAAACCGAGTGATATCATCATTTGGCCCCAAGATGTCATTAACAAACTCACGTAGGGCACCCGGACGCTGAGGGAAGTTGACCACAAAATAGTGTTTGAGACCTGCGTAGATGAGCGCCCGCTCCTCCATCTCAGGCATACGGTTGATATCATTATTACCACCGGAAATGATACAAACCAGGGTCTTGCCCTTGATCTTATCCTTTAGGACCTCAAGTGCGGCGATGGTCGCTGCCCCAGCCGGCTCTGCTATGATTCCCTGACGAGAATACATATCAATCAGAGACTCTGAAATGAGCCCCTCATCGACACCAACCAGCTTATCCACATACTTACGAGCAACCTCATAGGTATGTCGACCGACCTTTTGTACGGCAATGCCATCCGCAAACTTATCGATTTCCTCCAAACGAACAGGGTGTCCCTTGTCAAAAGCGGCCTTCATGGAGCGAGCCCCCATGGCCTCAACACCAATGACCTCAATCTCAGTCGCCACATCCTTCATGTAAGTCGCTACCCCAGCAATCAAGCCACCACCACCAACAGGGACCAAAATACTGTCGAAGGCAACACTCTCTTCTTGAGCCTGCTCATAAATTTCATAAGCCACAGTCCCTTGACCAGCCTGAACATTGGGATCATCAAAGGGATCAATGAAGGTCTTACCCTCTGACTTGGTGTAATCCTGAGCAGCCTGGGCAGACGCATCAAAGGTGTCCCCCACTAGCTTGATAGTTACATAGTTGCCACCAAAGAACTTAACTTGCCCAATCTTCTGTTGAGGTGTCGTCACCGGCATGAAAATGGTCGCAGGAATTTGCATCTCATTACAGGTATAGGCCACCCCCTGAGCGTGATTTCCAGCCGAAGCACAGACCACACCGAGAGCTTTTTCTTCATCGCTGAGCTGAGAGATCGCATAGTAGGCTCCCCGTAGCTTAAAGGAACGGACCTTTTGCATATTCTCCCGCTTAAGGTAAATCGTCGCCCCGTACTTCTCTGACAGGTAACGGTCAAAATCAAGCGGTGTTTCCACCACCACATCCTTCAAGACGTTATAAGCGTCTACAATATCTCTTGCTGTAATCATCTTCAAACCTCTTCAACTGACCATACTCCTCCAAGCTCAAAAGTAATACGTCGATATGGGTTACCCAGTTTTAATGAGATTTAGGCCAAACCACACGGCACGTTTAGAATGAATATGAAATATCAGTTTTTGTCAAAATTTTCTGTCTATTTATCCATTATAACAAAAAATTCAAGGATTGACATGATCAATCACAGACAAATTGTAAGTCTCCCAATCTTGGGATAAGGACAGAATACACTAAAATTACTTTCCTTGGTCAAGATTTCCTAAACGGTCGCTTTTCGTGCCTGAATGGTTGTGCCAGTTTAAAAAACAAATTTTTTGAAGTATTGTTATCCAAAATGAATTCTACCCGCATGCATCTGATGTTGTAGAACTGAATTTACGATGAATCCAAGAGATATGGATGACTAGATAATATCCTCATAAGAGATCGAACTTACTTTCAAGTTTAACTTAATTTTTATAATTGACAACTTTTTTCAAAAAAATAGTTGCTTCTTTTTGGTTTTTGTGTTATGATTTATTTAAAGGCTAGATAGTACGATATAACTATCAACAAGCTCCTTAGTTTAGTCAGTAGTTTACGTTCCCTTAGTTACTAATTGATACTGACACTAGAGAAGCACCCTTTTATTTGAGACACTCAAAAAGTACCGAATTCATAATGGGTACTTTTTGAGTGTATAAGCAAAATATCAAGGGAGACTCCCTAGCCTTCTAAATTTTATTAACAGATGAGATTGAAGTTGACAATAAAGCTAGAGTAAAATAATAAATTAGAACAAAATAGACAATAGTCAGTAAGAAATCCATTGTCTATTTTTGTAAAACTATTTCAGCGAAGTAAAGCGTAGAGTTGCGATAAAAATTTATCTATCAAAATGAAAGGTGAGTCAACCTAACAAAAAGTTCATCATATCTAATTTTACACTAACTAACATTTTAAAAAAGCAACAGCCTTGCTCCCCATCCTATGGAGAGTAAGGCTGTTGCTTAATTTTTTATGACTTGAGAAGGAGCAATCCACACTGGACCAAGCCTCACGTTTCAACTTCCAGGCTCGGACCTAAAACAGTCTCCCAGACTACCCTCGCTCTAACATTTTCGGGCTAGGGATTAATTTGGTCCCCCGGACCAAATTAATTATAAATACTGAAGTTGCTGTCGTCGTTTTGACTGACGAATGGCATTGCTTTACGGAGTTCTGCTCCGACTTTTTCGATTTCAAGGTCAGCTGCAGCATCGCGGTAGGCTTGAAGTTTTGGACGACCAGCCTTGTAGTCGTTAACGAAGTCGTTGGCAAATTTACCAGACTGGATGTCAGCAAGGACTGCCTTCATGTTTTCCTTAACTTGGTCTGTAATCACGCGTGGACCTGATACGTAGTCCCCAAATTCAGCAGTGTTCGAGATAGATTGACGCATTTTCTTGAAACCACCCTCGTAGCAAAGGTCAACGATGAGTTTCATTTCGTGAAGAACTTCGAAGTAAGCCAATTCAGGTGCGTATCCAGCTTCTGTAAGAGTTTCAAAACCAGCTTGAATCAAGGCAGTCAAACCACCACAGAGAACAGCTTGTTCACCGAACAAATCTTCTTCTGTTTCTTCTTTGAAGGTTGTTTCCATCAAACCAACACGGGCTGAACCAACTCCTTTTGCCCAATCCATGGCAATGTTTTTAGCATTTCCAGTTGCATCTTGGTAAACTGCGTAAAGTGCTGGTACACCAAAGCCTTCAGTATAAGTACGGCGTACCAAGTGACCTGGTCCTTTAGGAGCACACATGAAGACGTCAACATCAGCAGGTGCCTTGATGAATTCAAAGTGGATATTGAATCCGTGCGCAAACCCAAGTGCATTTCCAGCTTCAAGGTTTGATGCGATTTCATCGTTATAAAGGTCAGCTTGGATTTCGTCTGGAGCCAAGATCATGATAACGTCTGCTTGTTTCGTTGCTTCTGCAACTTCATAAGCTTCAAAACCATCTTCTTTAGCTTGGTCGAATGATTTACCTGCACGCACACCGATGATAACATCGTGGCCTGAATCACGCAAGTTTTGAGCGTGGGCATGTCCTTGTGAGCCGTATCCGATAACGGCGATTTTTTTGCCGTCAAGTGCTGCTACTTTTACATCTGCTTCGTATTGCATTGCTACTGCCATAATAATATCTCTTTTCTTTTTTTATTTTTATTAATGAGTTTGGGATTGCTTCCACTTTGTAAATCCTAAGGACTCAACCTGTAGTGACAGAATTAAGCTAGTACGGATTTCTAAGGATAAGGAAACAAATAGTTAATCACGGCTAAAGCCGGTTGCGCCTGTGCGGGCAATATTTTTAATGCCGTAGGGCTGAATGACACGCAGGAGAGCTTCGATTTTCTCACCATCTCCAGTCATCTGAATGGTAATGGTCTTGGGTGCTACGTCAATAACGCTGGCACGGAAGGGTTGAATTACCGCTAGAATCTCAGCCCGCTTTTGCGGTGGTGCTGAAACTTTAACCAAAATTACTTCACGCTCCAAATGGGGAATATCGGTGATATCACGCACCCGCACCACATCAATCATGCGGTTGAGTTGCTTGATAATCAGTTCGACTTCTTCCATACTCTCAACATCGATGATGACGGTAATTCGTGAGGTGTTTGGCTCCGACGTATGCCCAACAGAGATGGATTCAATATTGACCTGGCGTCTGGACAAGATACCAGTGAAACGATTGAGTACACCTGTTGAGTTTTTCATTTTGGCTGTTAACATTCTACGCATTGAACTTCACCCCCAACATTTCCGCATTGCTCTTACCAGCTGGCACCATCGGCTCCACATGTTCACGGTTAGAAATATGAACTTCGATTAACTTAGGACGATTGTCTGTAATCACCTTGAGGTCCTCTGCCAGGCTAGCTGGATTTGTGCAAGCATGGTAATCGATACCATAGGCTGCAGCCAGGAGTTGGAAATTCGGCTCATCGTCAAAGGACGACTGACTGCGGCGTTCATCGTAGAAGGACTCCTGCCACTGCCGAACCATACCAAGTGAATGGTTATTGATGAGGACCACCTTAATCGGCACTCCGTAACCATTGAGAATAGCCAATTCTTGGTTGGTCATCTGGAAGCCACCGTCTCCAACAAAGAGAACGACCTCTTTATCAGGATTGGCGATCTTAGCCCCAATAGCCGCCGGAATTCCAAAACCCATGGTCCCCATACCACCTGAGGTAATCAGTTGGCGAGGATTTTTATAAGGATAGAACTGGGCAGCCCACATTTGATGCTGACCAACGTCGGTAACGATGATAGCTTCACCATCTGTTAACTGACCGATGATTTCAATGGCTTCTTGCGGCTTGATAAAGGTCTCATCCTTATCGTAACCAAAGGGTGCCCGACGCTTGTTGTCCAAGACCTGAGCTATCCAATCGGCATAGTCTGTTTCCACCTGTTCAAAGGCTAACAAGGTTTCCAGCACTCTCTTAGCATCTCCGACCACAGGGATATCTGTCTTGACAACCTTGCCAATTTCCGCAGGGTCGATATCCGCATGAGCTACAACAGCATTTACTGCAAAGTCAGCAACACGACCAGTCAGACGGTCATCAAATCGGGCACCAATATTGATGATAAAGTCCGCATCTGTCAGAGCCATATTGGAAGCGTAAGAGCCATGCATGCCCCCCATGCCAAGGGACAGTTCATGCTGAACTGGAATCGTCCCTAGTCCTAACAAGGTTGAGACAACTGGAATACGATAACGTTCTGCAAAGGCTACCAATTCAGCCGTTGCATCCGCATAGTTGACTCCGCCACCTGTCAAAATGACAGGACGTTTAGATTGGCTCAATTGTTGCAGAATTTTCTTAACCTGCAAACCATTCGGTTCAACTGTTGGTTGATAGCTTGGTAAGTCCAAACTTGCATCATTATAATATTCTACGGTCATCTCTTGGATATTCTTCGGAATATCGATGACTACAGGTCCAGGACGACCAGTCGTCGCAATGTGCACCGCTTCTGTAATCACGCGCGGAATATCCGCCGTATCACGAATTTGGTAATTGTATTTGGTTATCGGCATGGTAATCCCGATAATATCTGCTTCTTGGAAGGCATCCTTCCCAATGCCAGGCATGGCTACTTGCCCCGTGAAGACCAGGAGAGGCACGCTATCCCCCATGGCATCCGCAATCCCTGTAATGGCATTGGTCGCTCCAGGGCCAGAGGTCACTAGGGCGACACCAAGTTTCCCTGTTGACTTAGCAAAACCTTCTGCCTCGTGCAGGGACCCTTGCTCATGTCGGCCAAGAATATGCCGAATTTGAGGATACTTGTAAATCGTGTCGTAAAGGGGAAGAACAGCGCCACCTGGATAACCAAAAATGGTATCGATACCCAGATCTAGTAAGGTGTCCAAGACCAACTCAGAACCTGACTTAGCTCTTTCAAGTTTTATGGTTTCCACACGAACCTCCTTTATCCATTTGCTATGTTCGAAATATTCAAACAATTTAAAAGCTTATGTACTATCATAACATTTTTAAGGAATAATGCAAGGGATAGCAAACAGAATTTTCAGAAATTATGGCAAAGTCCTCTATGAAGCAAAATTCAAGCGCTTCCCTCACATTTCCTCATCAATTCTCTCCCCAAATTAGTGGTATTTATGATAAAATAAAGACGTATAGTGTCTTAGAAAGGATCAGCTATTAAGCTGATAATATGAAAAAATGAAAAACCTTCCGAGCCGAATGATAAGCTGGTTTCGGTCCTTTAAAATAGACCGCAAAAAGCAGATTTTGACCATCAGTACCTTGGCCCCTATGGCCATTATTCTAGTCGTTTGGGCCATTATGGGAATGTTCCCATTTGGCAATAAATCTCAAATGGCCGTCGATTTTAGTCAACAATACATCGGACTTTATGGCTTTATGAAGCACACCTTACTGACAGGTGACTGGTCTGGCTTATTTTACTCCTTCTCCAAGTCTTTGGGGGGATCCATGATAGGGATCTGGGCCTATTATCTAATTAGTCCCTTTAATATCTTCTATCTCATCCTGCCTCTATCTAAATTTGTCTGGGCGGTCTTCATCAGTATCCTCTTACGCTATGGAGCCATGGGCTTTACTTTTGCCTTCCTACTCATCAAGCGCTATCGAGCTATGGAGTACAATCCCTGGCTGGTCCCACTCATGTCGACAGCCTATACCTTGTCTGGGATGATTGTCTCCTATCAGATGAATCCAATCTTCTACGATGCCTTTATCATGTTACCACTGGTGGTATGGGCCTTAGAAGAAATGATTGACGGTAAAAAACCGCTCCGCTATGTATTACTATTAGCCTTGATGGTCTTTTTCCAATTTTATATGGGCTATATGGCCTGTATCTTTATCGCACTCTATACACTCTACTATGCAGCGCCACGTCTGGCGATTGTGGGCGATTGGAAAATTAAGCTCAGCCATTACTTAAAAGCTGTCGTCCCAGTTATTCTCTATTCCTTGCTGGGCGTAGCTAGTGTTTGCTTCATCCTCTATCCAGTCTTTCTCAACCTCTTGACCAGTAAGGGGGCCTATGAGACACCCTGGACCTGGGCCTGGGCCTTCCAAATTAACCCCTTAGATATCTTAGCCAAACTGATGATCGGTGGCTTTGACAATACCTCAGGCTGGTCAGCTGGGCCAAACTTGCCAAATATCTATATCGGATCATTTGCTCTTATTGGTTTTCTTTTCTACTTTAAATACGCTAAGGCGCATCTGGCTCAAAAATGGGCTGTTGCTCTTATCTCCACCTTCTTTTTCTTCTCTATGACCCATGAGGCCACTAGCAAAATCTGGCATATGGGGCAAAACCCGGCTGGTTTCTTCTATCGTTTTACTTGGATAGTCTGCTTCTTCTTTGTTCTCTTAGCTTACCAAACCTTACGTGAAGAAATTAGAATTTCTGTGCGTGACCTCGCAATCGGTGCCTTTGTTGCACTGATTTCAGTCCTCTATGTCAACAGTCAGGACTACACCTTTATTTCCTTAAATCAGCCTGAGGCTCTCACAGCTTTCGTGACTGGACAAAAAACTTTGGTGTTGGTCCTGCTGATTGCTATCTTTGGTGGGTTGGCCTTGCTTGCTCATTCTAAAATAAAATCATCTACTGCCGCACGTCATGGTTCTATGACTTTAGCTGTCCTTACTATTCCTCTCCTATACTTTGGCTTGACAAAAGGAATTTTCTTTAGTCAAACCTTGCTAACGCTGATGACATGGTTGGCCGTCCTGCTCTTTCTCTTTGTTCAACCTAAACAAAAATGGGCATGGATTGCCTTGTCTGTGATGTCTGTCTTAGAATTAGGCTACAATGCCTATCTGTCGCAAGTAACCCTTGGTTATGCTGACGCTGATAAATTCACCAGTGCAACCTTACAGATGAAAGAACTGACTGACGTCGTCAAGAACTATAACAAGGCTGGTTTCTACCGTATCGGTTCAAGCTTTATCTACTCTAAAAACGATCCCTTCATTGCTTCTTATCCTGGGCTGAGCGCCTTCTCCTCCAACCTTGAAAAATCTACCGTCTCTCTCTTCAACTCCATGGGGGATGTTGGTGGGAATGCCTCAACCTATTACGCTAATGGGACCTTATTAACCGATGCCCTCTACGGGGTCCGTTATTACATGGACCGCAAAGACTACACCAATGAAGATGTTGAAAACAATCCTACGACACACTTCTTTAATCGCCGTAATAACCGGACGGATCTCAAAGCTACTTATAATCTCATTTATGAAAATGACCGCTTTGAAATCTACGAAAATCCAAACGTCTTCTCCATAGCCTACGGAACCAATCCAACAACTCGCAATATTAAATTTGGTCTTAATAACCCTGTTTCTAACCAGAACATTATTTTAGCTTCCATGTCTGGTGTGGAGCAAAATTATTTTGAGTATGTGGGAATCCCAACGATTGAGTTATCCAACATGGAGAAGGTCGAAGAAAATGGTAACGTTATTTACCGTCGAATCGACAAGAGCCAGCCAGGTTCTGTAATGGTTAAGTTTACCCCTCAAACTGACTATACCTACTACTTCCAAGCTCCTTATGCTCTGCGATCTTCCATGGGTAAAATCAGCATCATTGTCAATGGTGCCTACTACAACTACTCCCAGTCTTACGACCAAGTTCAACTATGGAACTTGCTGGACCGCAGCCCAGGACTTGAAACAACTATTACCCTCCAAACCTCAACCGAAGATGAGATTAACTTGACCAATATGGGGTTGGTTCGTGCCAATCAAACTGCTATCCAAGAGGTCCTCAATCAACGCTTGAAACAAAACATGACGGTTGATTCCTGGACCAACACCAACATTACTGGTTCGGTTGATATCACAGATGATAGTACTGTCATGATGACCTCTATCCCTTATGATGCTGGTTGGTCTGTAACCGTTGATGGGCAAGAAGTCGAAACCACTGCAGCTTGGGATAATAGCCTCCTCAGCTTCCCAATTACAAGTGGCAAACATAAGATTATCATCCACTATCAAACTCCAGGACTCTGGACTGGTATCATCATTTCCGTGTGTAGCTGGGTGCTTATCGCCTACCTCATTTGGTTGGAAAAAAGCAAAGCTCAGGAAGATATGAAAACTGCTAGAACTTAAATCAGCTTCATATTAAGAACATAACATTCGCCCCTCCATTCTGTTTGGAGGGGCGAATTTGTTTATGATAGACATGGATACTCAATCATATTTAGAATTAGATAATGCTGGTTGACGCAGGCATAAGAGAGTTAGGCAAGAAAACCTAAAGACTTATAGTTTTGATTTTGGAAGAGTATAAGCGAGTCAGCCAGGACAATCAATACTTACAAGGTTCAAGGGAAGTTTGAACGAAAACTATTTTTTAAAGACCAGAGCTTCGTATGGACGCAGCTTAGTGGACTGGTCCGCATAGTTTTGCATGAAGAACTCATAGTCGCTAATATCGTAGTCCAACTGATAGGCTTGATCTCCCTTGCCAAAGTTGACGATAACAATAAACTCATCGTTTTCATCAAATTTGCGGTAGGCCAAAACTTGTGGATTTCCGGCTTCAAGTCGCTCATACTGACCTTGGGCTAGGCATGGATAGGTCTTGCGGTGACGAATCAGCTCTTGATAGGTATAGAAAAGAGAATGTTCATCTGCCAGAGCATTTTCGACGTTGAGCCAGCTGTGGTTTTCATGGATGGCTAGCCATGGGGTGCCTGTCGTAAAGCCAGCACCTGGTTCGCTACTCCACTGAACAGGGCGGCGGGCGTTGTCACGGCCCTTGGTATTGATGGAGCGCAACAGGTCTTCCTTGCTGTAGCCTGCTGCAATCCGCTCTGCATACATGTTGCGACTTTCGATGTCGTCCGCCTCTGAGATATCGGCTATCGGATAGTTGACCATGCCGATTTCTTCCCCTTGGTAGATGTAAGGAGTCCCTGACAAGAAATGCAGGTAGATCGCTAACATCTTACCACTGATTTCACGGTAGGCAGAGCTGTCGTCCCCAAAGCGTGAAATAGCCCGTGGCAGGTCATGGTTATCCCAGAAGAGGGAGTTCCAGCCCTTGCCGACCAATTCTGTCTGCCATTTGGACATGACAGCGTGGAGATCCGCGGGCTTAAGCGGTGCCAAATCCCACTTATCAGGACCCTTCTGGTCCAAGAGAATGTGCTCAAACTGGAAGACCATAGAAAACTCACTACCATCTGGATTGGAATACAGCTTGGCATTGTCAGTATTAGCCGACCAGGTTTCACCCACTGTCACCACATCATGGCTGCCAAAGGTCGCCTGGTTGAGCTCCTTAATCAAGTTATGGAGCTCTGGACCGTCCGCTGTAATCAGCTGGTCTGGCTCCTTGCCAATCAGATCAATCACATCCAGACGGAAGCCGCCCACACCCTTATCCAGCCAGAAGTTAATCATGTCATAGATTTCCTCCTTGACCTTGGGATTTTTCCAGTTGAGGTCCGGCTGTTTGACAGAAAAGAGGTGAAGATAGTACTTGTTGAGGTGGGGAACATATTCCCAGGCAGAGCCTGAAAAGGCCGAGGTCAATTCATTTGGCTCATCTGCCCAGACATAGTAGTCATGATAAGGGTTGTCTGGCCCTTTTAAGGCTTCTTGAAACCAAGGGTGCTCGTCGGACGTATGGTTGAGAACCAGGTCCATGACCATCTTGATGCCATGCTTGTGACCTTCCGCAATTAATTCCTCCATGTCAGCCAGGGTTCCAAATTCAGGAGCAATATCCTCATAGTCGCTGATGTCGTAGCCGTTGTCGTCCATGGGAGACTTATAGACCGGACTGAGCCAAATGGCATCAATCCCCAACTTTGCTAGGTAGGGTAAGCGACTAGTAATTCCCTTCAAATCGCCGATTCCGTCTCCATTTGAATCCTGAAAGCTGCGCGGATAGATTTGGTAAAGGACTGCATTTTTCCACCAATCTGTTTTCATTGCTATACTCCTTCTATTCATTGAATATAATTTACGCAATCGTTTGCATTGTTTAGTAACTTTAGTTTAAGTCAGTTCTATCATTTTGTCAAGCACTGAAACAAAGAAATGTTCAGGCAGGTTGTCTTTGGAAATTCTCAAAATTTACATGCTCCTCTTCAAATTTTTGAAATATGCTAATTTTAATTGAAATTCAGTATAACCTTGACAAATAGTTGGTTTCAACTTGCCCTATCCAGGTACTACCTGCATCTCAAAGTTCATCATTCAACCAAATCTTCAAAAAGCTAAATTTGTTCCTAATCTCTTCCAAAATTAACCTGATTTTCAAACTGTAAATTTTTCTTCTTATTTTGTACATAAAAGCTCATAAAACTAGGATTGCTTATTTCCTGATTCTATGAGCTGTATACTTTGAAAATATTTGACTTCTTTTTTATAATACAATTTCTTTTGAACCTGTAGCGTTGGTTTCTGTGATGGTGAAGCTCTTGTCTGCCAAGTTTGCGACCAAGTGAGCATATACGCCTGCTTCTTGATTGTCCCAAGTGACGTCGATGGTGTTGGCATCTGTCATCTTGACAGCAAATTCGCCGTCAAAGGCTGGGCTTGTATTGCGGAACTTGAGGAGGTTAAAGAGGGATTTGACCACAGGACGCTCTACTTCATGTTTGATCTCATCCAAGTCATAGTAATGACGGTTGATGTTGCGGCCTTCTTTACTGCTTTCAAGGAGCTCGATGTCGTTTTCACCTGCCAAGAGACCTACGTAGTAAATCTGCGGAATACCTGGTGCAAAACACTGGAGGACCCGAGCCAAGAGGTAGGCTTGGTCGTTATTTCCAAGAGCAGAATAATAGGTACAGTTGATTTGGTAAATGTCGAGGTTGTTATAGGCTTCGGTGCTGTAAATCTTCTTGACATTGGCACCTTGGGCATAGAGGGCTTCACGCGTTGCCTCAGTTTCCTCGTCGGTCAAGAGATCTTTGACGTCTACAACTCCGATACCGTCGTGGGTATCCAAGGTTGTGAATTGCTTGCGTGGGCAAATTTCCATCCAGTGTACCAGACGGTTGACATTACCAGAATAAAGGGCATGGAGCACCAACATTGGCAGGGCAAAGTCATAGACATAGTAGTCTTGGTCGGCAATCTTTTGCTGAATAGTGTAATGTTCGTGGATTTCTGGCAGAATTTCAATGCCTTGTGGTGCCAGCAAATTGCGTGGGAAGTGCAACATTTCCCAAATGTCTGGCTCAACGAAGAAACAGTTAGTACCGATTTTCTTGTTGGCGTAGGCAAAGGCATCCAGACGGATAATAGAGGCACCGTGCCTAGCAAGGCCTTCCAGGTTGTCCTTGATAAAGTTGCGAGTAGTCTCTGTCGTCACGTCCAGGTCAATCTGCTGCTCATCAAAGGTACACCAGACCTTTTCTTCAGTGCCATCAGCAAACCGGGCAATACGATATGGTGCGCGTGGTTTACGCTTGTAGATCAATTCCACATCTTCTTGGGTTGGCTCGCCACCTGGCCAGAAGTTTTTGTAGCGGATAAAGAGATCGGCATAGGCAGACTCATCCTTTTTCTCCAAAAAGTCCAAGAAATACGGAGATTTTGCAGAAATATGGTTGATCATAAAGTCAAACATGAGGTAGTAGTCTTCTGCCAAGGCCTCGACGTCCTCCCAACTACCAAAGGCAGAATCCACCTTGGTATAGTCCATCGGTGCAAAGCCACGGTCTCCTGATGACGGAAAAAATGGCAGGATGTGCACACCACCAACGGTGTCTTTAAGCGGACCTTCCAAGACTTTTTTCAGGTCTTTGAGGTTCTTGCCAAGGCTATCCTAATAGGTAATCAGCATGGCTTGGTTTTTGATTTTCATGGGTGTCCTCCTACAAAAATATTATTACAAAATTCTAATTTTTCCAAAGCACACAAAACTATCATTTTACCGAACCACTGGTCATACCAGAAATGATGTTCTTTTGGAAAATCAAATAGACAATCAAAATCGGGATGATCCCAACAACGTAGGACGCAAAGCTAGGGCCGTAGTCACTGAAGTACATCCCTTGGTAATTGTATTGGAAAAGCGGTAAGGTCCACATGTTTTGGTCCTTATTAAGCACTAAGAGGGGCAAGAGAAAGTCATTCCAAATCCACAAGGCATTGATAATTAACACAGTTGCATGCATAGGCTTCATGAGTGGGAAGATAATCTTGCGGTACATGGTAAACTTGTCACAGCCGTCAATCGCTGCTGCTTCATCCATCTCAACTGGGACAATGGTCTTGATATAACCGACATAGAGAAACAATGTCTGCCCGATGGAGTAAGTCAAATAGAGAATGATCAAACCGAATTGGTTGTTCATATTCAAGGTGGACATGAGCTTGGTCATTGGTAACATGATAACCTGGAAAGGGACGAAAATACCAATAATCAAGAGAATGTACATGATAGCAAAGGCACGCTTGCGATCCATGTGACGAGCGATAGAGAAGGCCGCCATGGGCACTACCAAAATAATCAAGGCCACACCTGCTATCGTCAAGAACGCAGAGTTCATAAAGTACTGGACAACGCCGTCCTGGAAGAGACGCTCGTAGTTAGCCAGGGTAAATTCCTGAGGGAGACCAAAGAAATTGCCGGTGATTTCCCGCGTTGGCTTAAAGGAAGAAATAATAGTCATGACCAGCGGAATCAGCATGAGCAAAATACCGCCAAAGAGGATGAGGTAGACCCACCAGTTGGATTGTTTTTGTCGTTTCATAGTTCCCTCCTTAGACTTCAAAGCGTTTGGAAATGGTCATCTGAATGACAGAGATGATGGCGATAAAGACAAAGAGAATCACCGCCAGCGCATTGGCATAAGAAAATTGGTTGTTATTAAAAGCGTATTGATAAACCATAAGTCCTAGTGAGGTCGTCTTGCCATCAGGGCCACCACTAGTCAGGGCATAAATCAAGTCAAAGGCTGTCAAACCAGATTTCATGGCTAGAATAAAGACCATACTGATAGACGGCAAGAGGAAGGGCAATTCAATACGGAAGAACTGCTGGCTCCGGTTGGCCCCATCGATTTGTGCTGCTTCCTTGATATCTTCAGGAATACTTTGCAACCCAGCAAGGAAAATGATGATTGGCATCGCCAAGCCTTGCCACAATGCGACAAAAATAACGGATGTGATAACTGTATTTTCCTGTACCAAGAGGTTTTCAGATAACCAGTCAATGCCCAATACTTCACCAATTTGAGGAATACCGTAGTTAAAGAGTTGGCTGAAAATTAAGCCCAGAGTTACAGTTGACAGAACTGCTGGGAAGAAATACCAGGTCCGAAAGAAACCAACCGCCCGAATTTTGCGGTTGAGTAGAGTCGCCATCCAGATCCCCAAACCAATCTCTCCAATAATCAGACCAATGGTAAAGAGAACAGTGAAGGCTAAACTCTTATAGAAGTCAGGATTGCGGAGGATGTCTGTGTAGTTTTTAAGACCAATCACATTATAATCACTGGTCAGACCACTCCAGTCCGTCAGACTATAGAAAATCCCGTTAATCAGTGGGTAAAAGAAGAATACCACTTGCAAGAGGACAGGGATAGCCACGAACAGATAGGCCCAGTATTTGGCGATAAACCTTTTTTCTTTCATTATGTGCTCCTTTTTAAACATAATAGAATGGGTGTTCGGAAAACAGACAATTCGTCATCTGCTTTCCCAACCACCATTCAGTGGTTGAAACAAACAAGAGCCGGTAAAGTAACTATGACTGCTCACGCGCCCTACCAGCCCGATACTGTTTGTATCTAAAAAGATTATTTCTTCATAGTGTCAAAGAATGTATTCAAATCTTTTGCGAAGGTCTCTGCATCTGGATTTTTCACTTGTTTTACAACGATATTCCAGAATTCTTCTTCAGAATCCCATTCGCTGTGCAACCAAACCAAATGTTTGTCTGTGAAGGCATATTGCGTTACCCCTTCTGTTTCAGGGAACTTACCTTCTGTTTCAACACCTTTAACAGCAGTTGGTGAACCATCTACGTCATAGTATTTTTGCATCACTTCTGCGCTTGAGAGGTAGGCAAGGAATTTCTTCGCTTCTTCTGGATGTTTACTGTCAGCGCTGATAGAAAGGGCCAAGTCAGCAGCTCCAATCGTCAATTCTTGTCCGGCTTCTTTGCCAGGAAGAGCAAAAGTGCCCACTTCAAAGTCTGGTTTTTGCTCACGGATTACTGGCAAGGCCCAGATCCCTTGTGGCAACATAAGACCATCTCCAGACGCAAAGGCTGCAACGGCATCTGCGTATTTGGCACCTGAAGCACCTTTTTGACCGTTGTCTGTCAAGAGAGAAAGAACGTTGGCCACTTGTTTAGTGGTGTCGTCTGCCTTGATTGCTCCCTTGTCGCTAAAACGCAAGATATTTTGCGTCGCGTCAAATCCACCAGCTGTTGTCGCCCAAGCCAACTGACCGTAGCCGTTCAAACTCCAGTTGTCCGCAAGTGACAAGGCAAATGGTGCTTCGCCTTTTTCTTTGGCAACCTTGATGACATTTTCCAATTCTGCAAGAGTTATTGGCACTTCTAATCCCAACTCTTCAAATTTATCCTTGTTGTAGAAAATAGCATAAGCATTTGCGTTAAGTGGGAGAGAATAAATTTTCCCTTCCACTGCATAGGTATCCGCTGCGCCATCCGATAAATTAGATAAACCTGCTTCATCGTCCAATTCTAGAAAACGACCATCTGCCGCCCAGCCTTTAAAATCAGCATTTTGAGGATAAATATGAATGATATCCGGTGCTTCATTGTTAGCCATGCGGGTCTTGAGAACTGTCCCAGCATCTGGAACGCTGGTCAAGGTAACATCAATATCTGGATTTTCCTTTTCAAAATCTGCTACAATTTCATCTAAAGTCGCTTTCATTTCTCCCTTCTGAGAAAAGAATTCTAATTGAACCTTGTCACTATTACTATTACTGTTTGAAGCTCCACAAGCTGTTAACAAACTAGCACAAGCAAGAAAGGTAACTCCCTTTAACACTGTTTTAATTTTCATAAGTTCCTCCTAAATTGACTTAAAAATATATTGTACACTATAGAAATCTTTTTGAACATAGGGAATGATAACTCCTACATTCATAAGCTCATCGCCATAAAATGTTGCATCTAGTTGCTCGCAGTAATATCTAAAGTTAGGATTAAGTCCTCTTAATTTAACTTGAAGATAGGGAGCTTCTGGAACAGCCATTTTTTTAACGAAAGTAAAAACAACTTGACTTCTGTCCTCGTTAACGTAGTTGACCGCCATCGTATTCGTAGTTTTCTTAAGGCGGTATAATTGGCCATATTGCACGGTATGACGAATTGTTTTATAGGTGATAATTTGCTCTTTAATCTTCGATAATTCTTCCTGATTGAGTTGCATCAAATTAAGCTCATAACCAAGATTTCCCATCATTGCAACATTACCCCTAGTTTCGATTGGTGTTATACGACCCACTTGATGATTCGGAGTAGCTGAAACATGAGCTCCTATCGAAGCTACCGGGTAAATTAAACTGGTTCCTTCTTGAATGGACAATCGCTCGATAGCATCAGTATTGTCGCTTGCCCAAGCCTGAGGCATATAGTAGAGCAAACCAAGATCATTGCGCCCACCACCTCCAGAACAGGATTCGAATAAAATATCTGGAAAAGCAGTTGTCAACCGCTCCAAAACATTGTAAAGACCTAAAATGTATCGATGATGGAATTCATAACATTCTCCATTAGCCATTGTTTCCGGAATATTCGTGATATTACGATTCATATCCCACTTTACATAGCTAATATTCGCTGAATGCAGTACCTTAGAAACTGCATCAACAATATAATCACAAACCTCAAGTTGAGATAAATCTAATACCAATTGCTCTCTACTATAGACGTGGGACCGCCCTTTTATCTGAATAGCCCATTCTGGATGGGTGCGATAAAGTTCACTATCTTCTGATACCATCTCGGGTTCAAACCATAGTCCAAACTGCATCCCTAAATCATTAACTTCTTGGGCTAAATGAGACAAATTATTAGGTAATTTCTTAAGATTTACTGTCCAATCTCCCAATGAGGATTCATCACTATTTCGACGACCAAACCAACCATCGTCTAGAACCAAAAGCTCCACTCCAACCTTGCTCGCTACTTGGGCAAGATCAAGAATGCTTTCCTCTGTGAAATCAAAGTAGGTCGCTTCCCAGTTATTAAGGAGTATCGGTCGTTCTTTGTAAGCAAATTTACCACGTACGATGTGGTTTTTAATAAACTCATGATTTATTTGTGTCATACCAGACAATCCCTTATCTGTATAAGACAACAAGGCTTCTGGTGCTTGAAATGTCTCATTAGGCCCTAAAACCCATGAGAAACTCTCGTCATTTATGCCCATACCCCATCTAGTTGTATGAAGAGCTGAGGATTCAACAAAGGCTGTAAAATTTCCACTATAAACTAGATGACTCCAATAAATCTCTCCACTCTCTTCCCGGATGTCCTTTTCAGCAAGAGCCAAGAATGGCGTTCGTGAATGGCTTGAAGCCCCCCTTATACTTCCGATGCTATATTTTCCACTCGTAAGCGAGGTTCGTGTCCATTCCTTCTCATAAGCATATCGACCTGTTAGACTATGGATTTCCCATTCGTCATGTGGTAAATCTAGTGTAAACGACATGACTTTTTCTATTTTAGTAGGATAAGATCCAGTTTTAATACGGACCGATCTGGCCAACATACTCCTTGACTCGAAGACACTGTAGGAAAGAATGACTGTGATATCAGTTAAACTATCATAGAGTTCCAACTCTAAAGTCTCAACCTCCTCCTCACTCCCGTAACTAGCTGGTAAATTCTCCAAAATTTTCTTACCCTTAAATATTTCATAATTTCTATATTTCAAATCAAGGGCAATACCAAACTCATTACGCAAATCAACAGAGGCTGATCTGAAATCCCCAAGTCCGTTACTACTATACTCTAGCAATAACGTATCCAAGGAATAAGTTCGATTCCCCGATATAGGGCTAGGAGAGAAAGCCCTATCTCGATATGGGATTTTGTTATCAACTGAAAAATGTGAAATCCTTTTACCAAAATACCTATGAACAACCTGTTTGTTTTCTTGAACTTGAAGTATGTAAGAAAACTCTTTAGTTTTCAAGTGAAACAAGGCCTGTTCTTCAATAAATTCAATCACTTTTCTTTTTCCCCCAACAAATTTATAAACTCATTCTATCAATTGAAATCGCATCCATGAATAGTTTTTTGTTTTTAAAATATGGTATAATGTTGTCTATAAGGAGTTTCTATGAACGTTTTAAATACTTACAACGAATTCGATTCAAATCATTTTGAACTAAACGTTGACCATTACGGAGCAGAAATTTGCGATAAGGGTTATTCATTCGGACCTAGTATCCGTAGCAACTATGTCCTGCATTTCATTATTGAGGGACAAGGAACATTTACCATAAACAACCAAACGATTACCTTAAAAGAAGGTGACCTTTTTCTTCTTCCGAAGGACCAAGTTACCTTTTATCAAGCCGACAAGGAAAAACCTTGGACATATATATGGGTTGGCTTCTCTGGCTCACGTGCTCAGCAAATTTTAGAGTATACACAACTGCTAGAAACCTACTGCCTTCATTCAAACCTGAAATCTGACATTCTCAATCAAATGCTTGCAATTATTCAATTCGCGGATAAACCTTTAACAAGAGAGAGTGATTTATTGATGACTGGAGAACTCTATAAACTACTGGCTTTTCTTAGTGAGGAGTTCCCAAATCCGAGCTCTCGAACCTCAAACAACCTTGCTGATAGCTATGTTGAACAAGCTTTAAAAATTATCCATAGTCAGTATCATAAAAATTTAAAAATCACTGACATTGCTAATAAATTAGCCCTTAGTCGATCATATCTCTATCGTATTTTCAAAGAAAAAACAGGATTTTCACTGAAAGATTATCTATTAAAAATCAAGATGAACAGAAGTATAGAACTCCTTAGCGACCCTAAACTATCTATCTCAGAGGTAGCTAACTCTGTCGGATATACTGATTCTTTAATTTTTAGTAAGGTTTTCAAACAATATTTTAAGACCAGTCCTACAAATTATCGTAAATTCCATCAGGAAGTCTCCTATGACTCAGAAGAATTTACATCATCGCTCTAGCATGTCTATCACTGTTGATAGACCAATACTTGTCGGTCTGAGTCAGCAGCTTGGACGACGACAACTTATTCCCATTCTCTCAGGTAAAGTAACAGGTGGCGGATTACACGGGCTGGTTCTTCTAGGTGATGTTGATAGCCAAATCATTGTTCCTGATGGCATCTGTCAACTTTATACACGTTAGGATATCATGTTGGATAATGTTTCTTCTTTTCATAGTTAAGAATAATGGCATTCCCACCGTTTCTGAGGCCTATGTGTCTGCCGTACTTGCTGGTGAATTTTTGACCCTAAGTTATATTATTCACGCCCGCCATCCTTCGGGATACATGGATAAAATTTAGAATAACTTACCAAGTAACTCTTTATCTGTAAAGCCAAACGATTGCCGGACCAAGTTTCGTTGGATTTCTAGACTGTTAACTGATGCGCTGAAAGATGGCTTGCCTACGTCTTGCCTCAGCCAATGCACTAACTCCTCAACGTTAAAGATAACCGAAACCAGGCCTGTGCCATAGCGAGACCCTAGGAGGAATTTTAGCAATTTCTCTTTTATTTTTGGGAAGAGCATTGCCACCATCTCCAAAATAGTACTAACTTTATTTCTAAACTTTATACACAAAAAAATCACTAGATGCCTCAAATCTAGTGATTTTTCTGTATTCAAGTAAATGAGTTTCAAAAGACGATGATGCCAGACCAGAAATGACTGGAGCTAAAAACTTAAGGCTAGATAGTACTAAATTCATTCAATGAATTATATATCTTCAAGAAATAACTCTTATCAAGGGTAATTTGATATGAACTAGGCTTGTATAGTCATAGTTATACTATTTCCTAAAGCCTTATCTCCTCCCAGTATGAGTCAACCAGTTTTCATCCTCTTGGAGAATTTCTGGTGTTGTGTACTGACCGCGGTGCTCATTCCACACCAGAGTCCCGTCACTGGTTTCTTCAGAATAATAGCTGGCTACCGGCTCATCATAGGCCGTCAAACCATAGTATTCAATAATGGCATTAAGCTTAGCACCGTAGTTGGTATCTGTCGCGTAGAGTCCCGTCAAGGCTGCTGTAACATCTGCATAAGAGCTGCTGTTTGACTTACGGGCATTAGCATAGATTGGGGTATTCAACAAGTTTGCATAATCATAGAGCGAGCCAGCTACACTACCGTATGAACGGAAGTCAGCATAGATATTATAGGCTCTTCCAGTGCCATCGTCTTCCCAAGTTAACATAGAAACAGAATTCCCATTATAATCTCCCTTAATTCCAAAGAAATTATAGTAGGGTGCTTGACTAAGGGTAGACTGACCGTTAGACGACTCTAAGACCGCTTGAGCAATCATAACCGACGCATAGAGGTCATATTCTTGGCCAATCTGTCTTGCCGTTTCTCCGATGCTGTTGATAAAGTCAGCTGTTGTTTGATTGTAAGTCGTCTCCGCATTAGCAGTTTGCACCGGTTCTCTATAGGTTGTTAGGGCAAAAATAGCAGAGCTAGCAAGTAAGGTCATCAACCCAACTTTGAGAGTTGTTTTTAGAGTCGTTTTCATAGGTCACTTCCTTTTATTTCATTTTAATCTAATCTGTCAAATGGCCTCTATCAGTGCCTTTTTAAGACCTTTGATGACCTCAGTATAACAAAAGATTTTATAAAAACAAGCCCAAAACCCTATGAAATCAAGGTTTTCCGAAGTTTTCCACAAGCCCTTATCCACAGAATAGTTGTTGTTTCCACAAACAACACAAAATATGGGGGGAATTTGGCCAATTCTAGCACAAAATAACCAACTTTATCCACAAACTAGACCTAATTATCCACAGTTATGCACAGATTAAAATATTTTTGTGGACACTTTGTGGAAAACTAAAAAGAGCCAAAACGGCTCTAAATCCTTATATCATGAGGTTTTATGGTTCAAAGCTTTGCTATGGAACAAATTGTGCCAAAAAAACTGGGGATAAGTCTACTTCCAGGTATAATTCAACCAAGTTGTAAGGAGAGACTTCCACTGCTCGACCAGGGTACGGTCCTTGGCAAACTGAGGCATCTGCTCCTCGATGCAACCACCAAAGCCGTGTCCACCCTCCGCAAAGACATGAACCTCTGTTGATACACCCTTGCTCTTGGCGATTTTAGCCAGGTCAAAGATGTGTTCGGCTGGAACAACTTCATCATCCAAGGCGGCACAGATAAAGAGCGGTGCATCCCCTGACTGAACCCGGGTCCGCATGTCATACTGATCCGCAAAGGCATCCCGCTTTGCAGGGTCGTTGTAGATATCCACACCAGCGATAGCTGCTACGATTTTATCACCCTGTACGTGGATGGCAGGATAAATAAGCCCAGTTGCAGTCACGCGCGCTTCTACAGCATCAATCTCATCTGGAACATAGCTCGCATCTACAGCGCTGATGTAGTCCTTATTGCGGGTGACAAAGCTGGTCACGCCTGCCAGGTTACCACCTGCAGAGAATCCAATAATCCCGATATGGTCTGGATTGAGTCCCCATTCCCCAGCATGGTAGTGCAGGTAACGAAGAGCCCGCTGAGCATCGATGTACATGATTGGGGCCCGGTAAGGATAGGTCCGATACCAGAGGACATAGGCTGAGATACCTGCAGCATTGAGCATTTCGGCGATGTGCTGGCCCTCGTTGACCATGGACTTGGTCAGGTAGGCCCCACCAGGGCAGACCAGCATAGCCTTGTCACTGCCCTCAACGATATAAGGCACTAGGAAGGGCTGGTCCTCATAAGTCATCCCAGCTGGGCCGTGTTCAATTTCCTGGCGGTAGACCATGGTGTCATTACCCGACATGTCGCCCACCGTATCAGTCGTCTTATCCCAAATACCTGGGTATTTCTCAAAAAGGTCCTGGGGCGTGTATTCCTCATGGATATCCATGACGTCCGTCTTGCTCCCAGCGTGGTTTCCGGGGATACGCTCGCCCCAGATATAAAGTTTTTCTTGTGTCATTGTTTTCTTCCTTTCTATGGACAATAGCAGAGCAGGGCTCTAAGCCATCTCTGCCTCACTTTCTTATGCCCAGCGGGATTTTTCTTCCAGGGGCAGGGCAAAGCGTTTCTGCAACCAAGTATCTGCCAAATCAATCCACTGGCTAGCATCGCGATTGACCTCCGTCCAGGCTGCGGCGGTCGCTTGGGTAGCAAGAGCCAGCCCATGTGGTCCTTCTTCAAAAATATGCAATTCAAAGGGAATTCTCGCTTCCGCAAGAGCTGTTCCAAGACGCGTGGATTGGCTGACAGGAACCAACTGATCTCCGGCAGTCGCCCAGATAAAGGTCGGTGGTGTTGCCTCATCGACTAGCCGTGCCGCACTGGCTTGGAGCAACTGTTCCTCAGAAGGTGTCTCCGTTCCAAACAAGGATAGATTTGCCATTCTAAAGAGACCTTGAGCCATCTGATCTTGCCTTTTAACATGGGCCTCATGGGCAAAGTAATCCGTAATAGGATAGCCTGCGATAATCGCTGCTGGCTTGATTTTGTTGACATCAAAATGGTCCGTCACGATTGGCTTATTCCAATGGACACTGTAGTTGGTCACGTTATTTCCTCCAGCAGAAAAACCGCAAAGAGCTATCTTATCCGTGTCAATCAACCATTCTTCTGCATGGTCATGGATAAGCATGAAGGCGTGTGCGATATCATGAATGGCTGCAGGAAACACCGTATCTGTTCTGCCTTTGATCTGACCTGAAAAAACGCTCTCAAAATCATCATCTGCTTCTAAAAGGACATGGTAGCGAAGCACAAACGCATGGTAGCCCATACTCGCAAAGCGCAAAGCGACCGCTTCCCCTTCACGGTCTGAACAGTTCAGATAAGCCCCACCTGGACAAATCAAGACAGCAGGCCGCTTTTTCCCATCGAGCAACTCTGGAGAGTCACTAAGGACATAGGTTGTTAAATCAACATTGGTTCTGTTTTCATCTAACGTAAATCTTTCAATAATCATCTCATCACACTTTCTAAATCACTTTTTATAATTGAATTGTTTCGCAAAATGGCAGAGCGGGTATCCCTGCTTGATTATATAAATTGAGGGTCATCCAGTTGGATTGTCCCAAACTGACACGCAATTCTGTGAAATCCTTGGCCTCTGAAAACCTTAGGATCAGGTTATCCCGGTCAAGCCTCTCTGTGAAAGAGAGCGCCTCACCATTAGCCTCCACTTTCAGACATGCTACTCGCTCACCCCTAATCACCAATCCTTCTTCAGCATGGTTAAAATGAAGCACCACTTGACCCGCATCATAAGTTACACTTACGAGAGCAGGTCCATCTGCTTCTACCAAGTGGCCGTAGGTGTGTTTTTGGGCTAACAAGGCTAGTCGTTCCCCTACCGTCTTTTTATTTTTAGGGTGTATGTCAAATCGTTCGCCTAGATCAGAAATGGAGCAGAGGTAGGTCAAATTTGTTTCCTTGACTGCCTCCTGCTGGCAATTACGAATAATGTCATACCGAATAGCCTTATTCTCCAGCCAAGACTCATAACCTGGTAATTGAACGATATAAAAAGGTGTTTCTTCTCCAAAAACCTCACGCCAATCTTTGATGAGTCCCTTCAATAAAGATTTATAGTGGTACTGTTTACCCTCTACATCATTACTTTCTCCCTGATACCAGAGAATCCCAGCTATCGTTATATCCTTTAGCTGAAGAAGCATGTTCTCGTATAGACTGGCAGGGAGAGCTTGGGGCTGCAATGTGCTCCTATAGGTTTTGATTTCCTCACCCACATGTGTCAAGAAGGCCCCAAATTCCTCTGCTTGAACTGTCCTTGGCATCACCAATTCTCCAAAAGCATCTTCAAAAGGGAGCCCTCTGTTGTTCAGTGGAGAAGTGCGTTGCTTTTCCCAGTAAGCTGCCATATCTTCCTTGTTTAGCCAATCTTGGTAGGCATCGAAAGTTTCAGCATCTAGCTCTCGAATCGTTTCCAGTTTCATCCATGATTGGATTTTAGTGCCACCCCAGTTACAGCCGATGACCCCAATCGGGCTGTCTATGGCTCTTGATAAATGTTTCGCAAAATAATACCCAACAGCGGACCACCATTCTACATTTTGAGCATCTGTCATACGCCATTTGCCCATTTCTGAAAAATCAAAATATTCCACAGCCTGCGCAAAAGCCATTTCTGGCACATCGTAGAAATAAATGTGATCCGCCAGCTGTGACAGTTCTTCTTGAAGGTGCTTTTCATAGCGCATGTGGAATTCCATATTGGACTGGCCACCTGCTAGCCACAGTTGCCCGATAGCAAGACGCAAGCAAATCTCGTCTGAGTCTGTCGTCCAAACCCGTAATTCCTCTTGCCAAGAGGTCTCTAGAGGTGGCAGTAAAATCTCCCAATTGCCAACCTCATCAGCTAGAGTTTCCAGCTCACAATTTTGAAGACAAAGGGAAATCTTAGACTTCGGACAAGCATTGCCCCAAACTTTCTGGGGAGCACCTGCTTGAAGCAGCATATGATTTTGGAAATAAGGTGCAAGTTTTAACATGGGTTCACACTTTCTTTAGGCTACTGTTAAAATATAGCGTTGATAGGATTTTAATGGGGTTTCGGCTTGATTTGCCACCTCTAACAAGAGATGAAAGGTATCTCCTAGCTGAGCATCCGCAGGAATGGTAAAGGTGACTTCCGAACTGTCGCTTCCAGCCATAGGGAATTCCGCTTCGAGTAGCATCGGCTCAGAATGCTGGGCAATAGGAATCTCCATATCCCCTAGTTTCCCCATAACCATTTGAAGAGGTACTTGACTTAAGTCCCAATAGCTAGAGGCTTCATAATAGCAGGACCACTTGTAAGCCAAGGGGAAACCATTTGGATCACTGGCTGGATCGGATAAGGTGATGGTTTGCCCAGCTTGAACAGAGATATCGCGTGATTGTTCGGTAAACTCAGGGTAGTGCACCGCCTTATCGAAATGATCTGCAACACACCAGTTCGCTCTTGCCGCAAAATCTGCCTGAATGTCTGGAATCCAGCGAGCAATGCTGTACTCTGTCTCAAAACGGCCTGTCTCAGGGTTATAATCCGCAGACTTGTTACCGTAGGTTTTGCCAAAGAGAGAATCAAAGCGACCACCCCAACCGCCATATGTTGGGTGCTCAAACCCCCGCAACCCTTGCGCTAGGAGATAGAAGTATGAAGGAGAATCGCCTTCTGAGATAAAGGAGAAAGGTGCGACCTCTGGATGCTGGTCCAGGTAGTCCTGGGTCCCAAACTGATACTGATCGGGTTCCCCTTCCAGATAATGCCCATCCCCAATCAAGGCGTATTTGTCCAGCAGTGGCCCCTTATTCTTCAAGTGCGTTAAGAACCAATCTGGTTTAAAGACCTGCTGGGTTTTCTCAGGTAAGTAATGCCAGACATAGGCAAAAAAGCCAAAATTGGTGTAGTCGTTGATGACTGTCAAATCCCAGTTGGTCTTGATATAGTCATCATAGGTGTCGTCCTGATTGAGGATGATGTAAAGAACAATCTTGGCTTCGACCTTTTGCTTGATGGTCTGCCAATCGTCTGTCCCCTCATAGCGGTCTTGGATGGTCTTGAGGGCACGAGCCGTCGTATTGGTCCCACCCCAGGTCTGGATAAGGACCGGTCTTGGGTCATCATCCAAAAGGACAGAGACCATATGATTGGAGCCAGCGGTCTCTTCTGTCATCTCACCTTCATCAGTGATATTGCCGATATGATAGAGGCTGTGCAGATGGTCTGGACTTGGGTAGTCAGGGTCGTGCTTGATCAGGTTTAGGTAGACCTGGGCATAGCGGTCAATCATCTCTGGTATCCAGGTTGTCCCTGTCCAGCGGTAGGCTGGCTTGGTCGCAGTTCCACTATAATGAAACTTAGAAGAGGTCAGAATCAACCCAGCCACATCCAAGTCATTGGTATAGAGGAGAAAGCGGATAAAGGAATTCATGTCGTCAATCTCACCATCGGTCGTGACAATGGTGCGAGGTTTGGTTAGTCGAGTCATCTGGTCCTCCTAGTTACCGGTACCGTAAACTTTCAGCACTTCTTCTTTTACCACTATTATACTCCCTTTCCCCTGACGAATCCGACAAAAACTTGCGGAACGTGGATCCATTTCGATAAAGCGGTGGTTGAGTTTGTCTTCAATCCTTGCAGTCCCATCAAAAATCTTCTCAACCAGCTGGAGATAATCTTCCAGATAGGACTTGTCAATCGGAGCACCGTTATGGTTGGGCATGAGGTAGTCATAATGGTCGGCGTAGGCCTGTAAAAGCTCCGTATTTGCTTTGAAATTTAGCAGGCGCTCCTTGATATCATAGCTCTTAGCTGCCGCTTCATTCCGAGAATTTTCAAAGAGGATGACCTGAGCTGCCTCCATCTCATCCCCACAAAAGAGCATTCTCTCTCTTCTATCGAGGAAGAAAAGGGCCGAATTACAGTGGGCGGGCTGAACATCCAGCAGCTCAATGCTACGATTTCCAAGCTCAATGGTATCACCTGCCTCAAGGGTCAGGCGTTTATAGTTGGGAAATGGCAGGGCTGTTATGTCAAAGGGACCAGTATTTTTAGTTACGGAATGGTCATCAATCTCATGCCCCCGAGGAATCAGGACCTCTTCAAACTCACCATTGCCACCGGCATGGTCTGGATGAAAGTGAGTATTAGCACAAATAAGAGGCTTGTCCGTCAAGGACTCTGCGAAGGCCCGCAAGGTCCCAGACCCATAGCCTGTATCCAAGAGAAGAGCCTTGTCCTCACCTTCCAGCAGGTAAATATTCTGACTGCCCGACATAAAGTTAATCACCCAGGTACCGGGTCTAATCTGATAGGCCGTATAGGCCGCAAAAATTTCAAGTGGGTTCATGAAAAACTCCTTTTAATATCTTATAAACAAAGAAAGCCCTAGGTTCGCCTAGGGCTTTCAGTCACTAGGACTGTTTTTTGTTCAATTATGCTTCGTGGTTGTCATCTGAGTGGTCACGGATCATGGACTTCATTGCTGCGATATCTTCGCGGTGCTTATCTACTGGATTGAAGCGAAGTGCAAATAGCATCAAGAGACCAATCACTACTGGTGCACCAAAACGTAAGAAATTGATGGCAAACATTGTAGCTTCATTTTGTTGACCAATAGCATTAGGGACATAACCTACTAGTCCAAGAACAAAGAGAACACCTGAGTTGGTTAAAGCATTCCCACACTTCTGAGCAAAACCTTTGATAGATGAAATCACACCATTAGCTGAAATTCCCTCAGTAAACTGGATATAGTCAATAGCATCGTTCACCAAAACGTTAACCAAAGCATTTTGCATTGTTGAGAACATGGCAGCTGCAAAGCTGAGGACAACCAGAAGAATAAAATTTGTTTTACCAAAGAAGAAGAGGGCAACAAAGAAAATACCTGATGCAAAGACTGAGAAGGCCAATGCTTTTTGAGCAGTTTTCAAGTATTTAAGCACCAACGGCATAACCACCATCATTGAGATAATACCTGCTGGCGAAGTTAGTGCCATGTAAGTACCAATTAAATCTGGACGAGCCCAATAGTACATGACATAATAAACCGATGCTGCAAAACCTAAGCCATACCCTAGAGAAGCTAAAACCCAAACCACGATAAACGGTGCTAATTCTTTATGCTTCAAAATGCGTTTCAAATCTGCCGAAAGTGGGCGATCAGGAAGTGGTTCAATATATTTTTCCTTCGCAGACCCAAATAAGCCCCAGAAAGTTACGCAAGATAAGGCTCCAAGGATTAACATAAATGGAATATAACCATTTGAAACACCGAGAGTTGCTTCAAACCAAGCCTTGATATCCATACCAAATGACGAACCAATGGTAAAGGAAATCGCAGTTGCACCTGCACCCAATGAGATAATCAAGTTACGGTTGCGATCCTCTTTTACATGGGCTGGCAAAATAGCCATTTGTGGCATCGTGTACATCGTCACAGTCATCCCATAGCCAATATACATCAATAAGAAATACCACCATTTCCCAGATGCTGAGAAATCGGGTACGACCCAAACCATAGTGGCAAAGAAAGTGAGCAGCAATGGAGCAGGTAAGAAGTATGGACGATACCGTCCCCACTTAGATTTCGTACGGTCAGCCAAGACACCCATCATAGGGTCGTTAATGGCATCCCATAATGTTGCAATCAACATAATCAATGCACCAGATGTAGCACTAATTCCTAGGTTGTCCGTCATATGAATACTTAGGAATGATGCCATTGCAGCAGCAATTACCATGGCTGGCCCACTCACAGACGTCGCGTGGAAGAAGGCAAATTTGCCATCAAGTCTTTCGTTAGACTGTTTGTTTTGTTCCATTAGAAACCTCTCCTTTGTTTCTGATTTGTTTTTACATTCTAAGTATATCGTTCTGTAAACGGTTCCGCCATATCCAAAACGCCTATATCATGTGTTCATTTTATAGATTCAAATTAGGTAGGTGGAAATCAGATTCTCATAAACCAAGACTTAAACAGCTATAAAATAAGGGTTTCCTAGAATTATACGGACAATTCTCAACAATTTATACTATTCATTTTTGAGGTCACGATGTCTATTTCCTATTATGAAGAGACTAGATAAAGAACAACCGTTTTTTGAACAAGCGAAAAGCCCCAGCTTTCGCCAGGACTCTTCAGGAGATTTATGAAAAAGAAAAGTTTTTGAGCAAGTTCTTGAGACTTTAGTCGCTTAGCACTTGCCATGCAGAGACGTCCGTCAGTTCGGATGAAATCCGTAACGATTCGATAACATCTACTGCTAGGATGCTTATAGTATAGCCAGGCTGGCTTAAAGTAACCTAAACTAGACCTAAAACTTTTCTTAATGTACTTTTAAAATTCCAAGGTTACTTCTTCGGTTGCTGATTTGAGGGTCAGGCTAGCTGTTTCAGCGGTCTTGGTGACGATGATTTGGGCGCGGCCGTTGAAGGTCTTGGCAAAATTGTCCTTGTAGTCTTCCAAGGGTTTTGGATTTCCTGTACCGAAGCCTTGAAGAACTGCCCCTTGAAGGTCCGTGATTTCCAAATCAACATCCGCATCGTTGACGACGATGCCTGCTGCGTCTGAAATTTCAACAGACAAGTAGGTCAAGGCATCGGAAGCGTAGTCCACTGCTAACTTGAGACTTGCTGAGTCAGTATCCGCGGTAGCGAGCACGTTCTCTCCAATCACTTGACCGCCAGCGTAGTTGACCGCTCTGAGAGTCCCTGCTTGGTAAGGTAACTCAAAATAGGTGACAAAGGCCATGTCGTCTCCGACTGATTTTCTATCGATCAAAACATCATTCAAGTAGAGTTCAACCTCATTACCTGGGGCATAGACCTCAACAATGACCGACTGACCATCGACATCCGACCAGGTCCAAGAGGCCGTGCTATCTGAGATGACCCAAGGTGTCTTGATCAGGTTGCGACCATAGTGATGCGGGTTTTGAACTGCGATGTAAGGCTCCTGGCGCAGGCCAAAGACAACCTCACGGTAGTAAGACGCTGGACGGCGGAAACCTGTGATGTCAATGTCCCCGACGTAAGCCAGCTGGGCTGGGAAATAGGCACCAAAGCCACCCTCACCCCAGTTATAGGCAGGAATCCCCACACCGGCCTCACCGATGTAGTCCCAACCTGTCCAGGTGAAATCACCGATGACAGCTGGAGTCTTAGTGATAATGTCCCAGTTCTGGGCAATCTGTGGCGGATAGGTTTCAGAACCCACCATGACACGATTTGGGTAGTTGACACTGTCGCCTTCGTAGCGTGGCGTCATATAGTTGTAGCCCGCAATGTCAGTCGTTGACGCCGCAAATTCCAGGTTGCGAGAAACGGTATCGTGGCGAACAATGTTGTGCATCTGGGTCGCCATCATGGTCATGAAGTCATTGACGTTGCCCGAAAACTCCATATTGGCATCCGCTGCCAGGTCCGCCATAATGTCCATGATATCATCGCCAGCCGCAAAGACACCGTTGACTGCTGCTAGAGTTGGACGGCTGTTGTCGATAGATTTGAGGTGGTCGTTGATTTGACGGGCCAGGCGGCTGCCGTGCTTGGTCCCGATTTCTGGGATTTCATTCCCGATGGAGTACATGACAACTGATGGATGGTTAAAGTCGGTCTCCACCATGGCCTTGGTATCACGCTGCCATTTTTCATCAAAGACCAAACTATAGTCAAAGTCAGACTTAAAGCGGGTCCACATGTCAAAAGTCTCATCCATGACGTAGAGACCGAGCTCATCGCAGGCTGCCAAGAGGGCAGGAGCTGACGGGTGGTGGGACATACGGATGGCGTTGAAACCAGCCGCTTTTAGGATGGCAACCTGGCGGAGGTGGGCATCCTTGTAAGTTGCTGCTCCAATCAAACCGCTGTCGTGGTGGATACAGGCCCCGCGGAATTTAACCGCTTTGCCATTGACCAAGAACCCACGCTGACTATCAACAGATAGAGTACGAATGCCGATCGGGCTGGTATAGCTATCTATTGTCTCCCTGTCAACAACCAAAGCTGTTTCAAGGCTGTAGAGATAAGGTGTCTCGGCAGACCAGGTCTGAGGTTGGGACACTGTCAAAGCATAGGTCAAATCTGTCTTTTCTTGCGAGAAGAGGTAGTAAGAACGCTCATCTTGGCTGACCACATTGCCCTCAGCATCCCGTAGGGTCGTCACCACTTCAAAATCTTGAGGCAGGGTGCCTTCGTTATGAACAGGGAGCTTGATTTCCAGCTTAGCAAGGTCATCCGTCAATTCGGTCGTTTTGACCAAGCTACCCTTTGGTCCGATGTGTAGGGCTTGGCTGGTCAAGAGGTAGACGTCACGATAAATCCCTGAGCCGGTATACCAGCGGCCATTGCCCATGGCACCGTTACGAGCCTGAACACGGATTTCATTGGTCTTGCCAAAGTCTAGGTAGTCGTTGAGTTTTACATAAAAAGTTGTATAACCATTATGATTTTTGCCCGCTAGACGACCATTGACATAGACAAAAGCATTGGCATAGACACCCTCAAACTTGAGGACAAAAATCTTATCCTTGTCCGCCTCAGTCAGGTCCAGATAGGTCGCATAGGAGTAATTCTTCCCATCACGGAAACCTGTATTTCCTGAGTTAGGACTTTCTGCGTATGGCTTTTCAAAAATCATGGCATCATGGGGCAGGTTGACATCCGTAGCATGGCCAGGTACACTCCAGACCAGAGCGAAGGCATCCTTGTCCTCCCAAAACTTCCAGTTGGCGTTGAATAATTGTGCTTTCATAGGAACTCCTCTTCTTTTTCTTTTGATAAATAGCAGAGCTGTTGCTTTATACTGGTTAGTATACCGCTTTCTTTTCCTTTCTGCCATAGTCAAAAAAAATCTGACCTATGGTCATTTCCTAGGTCAGATTGGAGGTTAAGATTTTGAAAATTTTTTACTGAGGTGCAGAAAGAATTGATAGGGCAATTCCAATGCAACCCCAATTAAAATGTACTCTGGATGAGAATCCACCTTACCAAGGCTGACAGCACCCATAATCAGAAAACCAAGACTCACCAGCAATGTAATAATGGCAAGTGTGAGAAAAACCTTGTTCCGATGAGAAAACATAGGACTTCCTCCTAGTCTTCATAATCCACAGTCAGATAAACCCCGTCTTTGAGCAAACTAGACTTGGTGTAGCTGATCACTTTTCCATCCTCCAGTGCGGCCTGAGCTTTTTCTTCCCTTACTTTTCCCTCTAAGAAAATACGACCCGTCTGGCCAGCAGGAACTGGATAAGTTGTAATCGTCTCAAATCCCGATTCTACTGGGCTGTCAATGATGAAATCTCCTAGCCTGTAGCTTTTACCTGATGTCTCCGAATAGGAAACCTCCATCTCTTCCGCTTCTGCTTTTGCTTCAACCAAAGGGCCCTCGCGAAGAGTTTGAATTTCTGAGCTCTGGATCTGAGCATTCTTATCTAGCTGAGAACCAAAATCCTTCTCAAAAGCCTGCTCGACCGCACTACGCTCCTCCTTGCTTTTAAAGCGGTAGATGACTTGATTTTTCTGGTCATAAACCACATTGTCAGCTTGCTGGCTTTGATCACAGTCAAATCGCAAGGGCATAAAACCAAGAACAAAAACAAGTGCTATCAGAGCAAATGTAATTCTTTTTCCAAACTTTTTCATAGCTTTTCCTCCTTTGGAAACAAAGAAATAAAGCAAGGTTAACCTTACTTTATATTACCATGAAAACGTTTTATTTAGAAATGATTTGAAGTTATCCTCCTACTGTTGCTCTATTTAAATGGGCTTACTTGTAAATATCTTTTCTATGACCAATTTCAACTGCTAAGACAACCAACTGTTGATCTCTAATCTGACAAATTGCCCTATAATTACCAATTCTATAACGCCATAAACCTTTTCATTTTCCTTATATTTCTTTTCTATACTTTTTTAATTTTTTACAAATAACAAGACTTTTATCGACCATAAAAAATATGCGTAGGGAAGCCTCTGCTCCCCCTACGCATCATCAATCTATATTAAGACAAACCTGGAATTTGAGCAACAATATCAGCGTCAGTGGTTTCAATAATATTAGCTACACTGTTCAATTGTTGATTAATATCTTCAAGCAATTGTGCAAATTGCTCAATATTTGGAGCCAATTCATTGAATTGGATTTCAAAGCTATCAAATGCAGTACCAGACCAGTTTGAGGCAATGATTTCTTGTTCTGTACGCAATATAGATAAAACATCATGCACAGATTGAGAACCATTAATATACTTAACGGCAGAATCACGTAGTTCTTGAGGGGTTAATTTAATCAGTGTCATATGTAGACCACCTAAAACTTTTAAATTGATTTTAAACTAATTTATATATATAATTCAAAAATGTTTCTTCATAAGTAACAAAAACTAAAACTCTATGTTTTATTGTGTTTTTTGTCACTTTTTATTGCTAGTTAGTGATTTTTTATGCATATAATTTAACCTAACCACCTTCAAAATCAAAGCCCATTTAGATTGAAACTATTAAAGGATTAGGTGATAAATGAGAACATTCTATTACCCGCTTATCCTATCCACCGATGCAACCAATAACCTTTCCTTACATCCTCCTACTTCTGCTCCCTGAATTCGGCTGGACTGAGGCCGACAGTTTTCTTGAAGATTTTGTAGAAATAAGAAGGGTTTTCGTAGCCGACCTTAGTAGCGATTTGTTCGACGGGAGCCTTGGTGTACATGAGGTAGTTGGCAGCCACGTTGACCCGCTGGAGGTGAATCAGTTTGATGAAAGACTTGCCCGTGTGCTTTTTGAGGTAGGACGACAAATAGGACGGGTTGAAGCCAAAGTGCTCACCCATGTCTTCTAGGGTGATGGTCGCATAGTTTTTCTCAATATAGAGTAAAAGCGACAGAAGGGTGTTCTCCGTTTTAGCTGCCGTTCTGACCTGAGGCTGACTGTTCTGGGTCAGCCGAATGAGCCGGGCAAAGAGAATCAGCAGGGACGAATGAATGATCTGGTTGGACTGGCCATCACTATGAAAGTATTCATAGACAATATCGTCAATCGTCTCTGCTATTTTCCCCTCCCCACGAGAGCGAAAGACGGTGTACTGGGGCTGACTATGGACATCCTCGGTCGGCATGAAAAAGAGGAGGTTAGTCAGGTTAGAAGTGCTGGTGTTTTGGCGGATAAAGTCCAAATCAGTGATGGAAAAGGCGTTATTTTTGAGGGTGATATTGATAACGACATCCTCATCGCCAATAGGCTGGTTTTGGTGGGGCGTGTAAGCTCCAACGATGAGTAGGTCTCCTTGATCCAGGACCACCTGTTCGTGCTCAAAATCGATGGTGGTCTGACCCTTCAAGGGCGTAATGATGTCAATGTAGTCATGGACATGCCAAGGGACATAGGAATTGACGGGGTTAACTGTGATGACAATAGGCTGAGGATTTTCCTCTAGGCCCACATCAAGGGTCTGGAAAAATTCATAGACAGGATCCTTGCCCACTCTGCCATAAGTATTGGGTTTAAAAATCTCTGTCATTTGAGACCAGTCGTGCTTGACGACGTACTTGGAAAGCTCCTGTAAAATTTGTTGGCGCATGCTTTTGTTTTCTCCGATTTATTTCTTCTATTTTAGCAAGAATAGGGAGAGAAAGCAAAGGGGTAATAGCTGAGCAACTTCTTAACGATTAGAACCGACAAGCTAGAGTGAAGAAGGAACTATCTGGAGGGAGAAGTTTAGTTTTCAACACTTAAAAAAACAGTATCCCCTCCCGACTTCAGTTCAGGACTTGATACTGTTTTTTTCTGATATTTATTTAACTAGGCCAATAGGAGGCTGTGCAGGATAAAGTCCTCTGACCGATCGATGGACAGGGTCACCTCGTATAAGCCTGCTGGAGCATTGAGGTCTGCATGAAGGAGCTTGCCATCTCTTACTTGAACAGTGCTGACCCTTTGACCGTTAAAGAGAACGATTAAGGTTGCCGAACCTGTAGCCTCAACCTCGATATTCTTCCAAGTATCCTGGTGTTCAATATAGCGGAAAACGATTTTGTCTCCAGCCTGGACATTGGTCACTGCCTCACCGTGGCGCTCATCGACATCAATATAGGCTTGCCCCTCCAATTCACAGGCTTGGTAGCCATAGATTCTTTCTCCAGGAGCAAATGGCTTGCCAAGACCTTGGGAGGTCATCTTGACTTCATCTATGCTGCCATCAGGATTGATGGTGATTGGTTCAATGCAGAGTCTTCTGTAGCGTTGACTATTGCGACTGGACCGATGGTAAAACACGTACCACTGGTCTCCAAATTGCTGAATAGAGCCATGATTGTTCCAACTCTGAGGGTCACAACCCTCGTTATTGATAATGACGCCTCCATAGGTATAGGGACCCAAAGGATGTTTACTGGTCGCATAGGATAGAGAAGTCGGCTTGCCGTAGGCAATGGAAGCATAGACAAAATAGTAGGTATCTCCAATTTTTCGGATGGAAGATCCTTCGTGGAAGAAATGCTCCTCCTCAGTCACCAGACCGTCAACCTGGCTGTCCAGGTCCAATGAAGTCATATCAGGATTGAGCTTGGCACCGTGCGAGAACAACTGCCCCCCAAAATAATAGGCTTGGTCATCCTCATCGATAAAGACCGCTGGATCAATGCCACCGATTGGAAAACGCGACAGCTGGGTGAAGGGCCCTGTTGGCGAATCCGAAATTGCAACCCCTTCGCTGTCATCCGGCATACAAAAATACAAAAAGTAGGACCCATCTTTATGGATGGCATCAGGGGCAAAAAGCAAGGGAGGTTTGGGACCATTGGCTTCTTCTTCAAACTTGGCCTTCTCATCCGTATGGTCCATATCTGCCAACATTTTTTGGATAAATGGAGTGGGCTTAGACCAATCAATTCCTGGATAATGGGGAGCTTCTGGGTCGTTGAACCAGGGAACATCCTGCCCTGAAAGGGCCACAGAATGAATGGTCCACTCCTTCATATCAGCCGTTGAGACAACATGGTACTCTTCCGAACAAAAGACATCCTCTCGATTGTCAAAAGAACCATAGAGATAAAGCTTGCCATCAGGCATCTGGTGAGCTTCCACATCTGGCACATGATAAGAGAGTGGTAGGATGGGATTTCTGGTATTTGACACTGTTTCCATACAGTAACCTCTTTTCTTGGATTATCTTCAGTATAGAACTTTTTGTCAAGAAGACCATCTCAAATACTAGGTTCTACTATGTCAAAATCAACGATTCTAATTTAAAAATAAGCGGGGGTAGTCCCTTAACTTCACGCCAAACTCTTGTTCAAATTTCTGATAAAAGTGATAGGCATTGGACATGCCAACCAGATCCATAATATGGGCAATGGGAAGACTTGTCTCATCCAGAAGACGCTTGCTTTCCTTTAGCCTTTCTTCTAGCAAGAGCTGTTTAAAGGTCTTACCATAGGTTTGTTTAAGCAGGGCCGATAGATAATTCGGACTGTAATGAAAGTGATTCGCTGTCTCGGTCAAGGTCACTTGGGCTAAATGAGAGACCATGTAGGCTAAAATCAGCTTTGGCGACTGATTGGTTCGATTTGGTCTGGTCATGGTCAGGGATTTTTCACGGGACAAGAGGGTCAAGAGAATTTCCAGACTAGCCTGTAAGATTGATAAACTGGATTGTTGGGGTTCAAAGTAATCCAAAAGCATAAGGCCAATCACATGCCGAATACGATCTCCTTTTATCCCACTGTAAACCAAGAACTGGTCGTGTTGGCTATCGTCACCCAGACACTCCTCCAAGAAAGAAACCAGGGTTTCATCCTCTAAACTCAGCAAGCGAGACCGCTTCAAAAAGTGACTGGGAAAGATAATATTGATCACGATGTCATCCCTGCCATGAGGGCTGGTCGAGTGAACAACATTTCGGTCCAAAATGACTAGATCTCCTTGGTGGAGCTGGTAGGTTTGTCCGTTCAAACCCTGCTGGGACCTGCCTTGGTAAACATAGCAGATTTCAATATAATCTTGCCGGTGCTCAGGAACACGGATAAAACGAGGCTGTTTAGAGATTTCCAGACCATCCAGCGAGGTCATCTTAAAAAGCGGCAGCTGATCCTTGGCTGTAACAGACCTCTCAACCTTAAAATGTTGGGCTATTTCCCGGGTCGTTTGCCCCTGCAAAGCTAGACGCTCAATGTGATTATAACGGTGTAAAATTTTTTCAGGGCCACATCATCCATGGCGAACTCCTTGACTTGTTTTTCCAGAAGCACTTCCTGATGGCCTAATCGCTTAGACTCGTTCTGGCTGGACGTTCCTCATCCTCACAAACGTTCCTGCAGTTTCTCCACAAAGAGGTAGGCAGCTGGGCAGATGAGGGTATTTTTGAGGGTCAGGTTGTTGATCTGGTAGATTTTCTTGCGGTCCGTATGGGGAAAGGCAGCGCAGGCCTTGGGACGGACATCGTAGATGCTGCAGAGGTTGTTCTCGCCTAAAAAGGGGCAGGGCATGGACTTGAAGACCTTGTCGCCATCCTCGTCCACCTGCAGATACATCTCCTCAAAGGCCGGCAATTTCATGCGAAAATGCTTGGCAATCCGCGTGATGTCCGCCTCGGTAAAATCTGGTCCCAGGGTCCGGCAGCAATTAGCACACTGGGTGCAGTCGATCTCTTGGAAGACTTCATGGTGGATGTCTTGGACGATTTTATCCAGGTTTTTCGGGGCCTTTTTCTTGAGAGTGGCCAGAAACTTGCGGTGCTCCTTCTGTTTTTGCAGGGCCAGTTGCTTGTATTTTTCGATATCGACAGCTTGCATCATGGTCGTCACTTTCTTCTGAGGGTAGTGTCTTGATTATAGCATAGTTGCCTGGGAAATAGTAGAACCCCGCACGCGCTCAGTGCAAGGCTCCGCTATTTTCCCAACCACAGATGACCTGTGAAATGAACACACCTTTTCTTTTTTTTCACAATGGAAAACCCTTGCAGGCTGGTGTAAAATGGTAGGGTAAATGAGTTTGGGCACTGCGCCCACTCCTAATCATGGTAAACTAAGGAGAGAACACATGGTAAATCTTAAAGCCAATCCCTATCACTTAACAGACGAGCAAGTGGCCTATGTCGAGGGCAAGGTTGCTGCGATGACCACCGACGAAAAAATCGGCCAACTCTTTTTTGTCATCGGTCAGGATGAGAAAATGGTCAACTTGGATGATTTCATCGACAAATACAAGCCTGGTGGCATGATGTACCGCCCAGGTCCAGCTGCCGACCTCAAACGTCAAATCCAGCAAATCCAAGGCCGTTCAGATATTCCACTCTTTTTCGCAGCCAACCTTGAGTCTGGCGGAAATGGTATCATCGCAGAAGGAACCTGGTTGGGAATGCCCCTCCAGATGGCGGCCACAGACGATACCGATGCAGCCTTTCAACTAGGTAAGGTGGCCTCCTACGAGGCCAACCAAGTCGGCTGTAATATGAGTTTTGCACCGATTGTCGACATTGACTACAATTTCAAAAACCCAATCACCAATACTCGGACCTTCGGCTCTGACCCAGCCCGCGTTCTCCGCATGGCACAAGCTCAGATCAAGGGGCTCGATGAAAACCAGGTTATCCCAGTCATCAAGCACTTCCCTGGTGATGGAGTCGATGACCGCGACCAACACTTGCTCTCCAGTGTCAACAGCCTCTCAGCTGATGACTGGTCAGCCACTTACGGCAATATCTACAAGACTCTCATTGACGAGGGCGTGCCAAGCGTTATGATTGGCCATATCTTCCAACCAGAATGGGAACGCAAACTGCAACCTGGTATCGAAGATAAGGACCTCAAACCAGCATCAGCTTCTAAACTCTTGATTGATGGTCTCTTACGTTCTGAACTTGGTTTCAACGGAATGGCCATGACCGATGCAACTGCCATGGTCGGCTATAACGTTATCCTGCCACGTCAGGAATTGTTGGTCGAAACTATCAACGCTGGTATCGACATGATTCTCTTCAACAAGAACATTGACGAAGACTACGCAGCCGTCACTGAGGCTGTCGCAAATGGTACGATTTCCGCAGACCGTTTGGACGAGGCTGTGACCCGTATCTTGGGAACCAAGGTCGCTCAAAATTTGGTGACAACCGATGGAAAACTGGGCATTGCTATTCCAGAAGAATTGGTCCTTAAAACAGAAGAACATTTGGCCATCGCAGAGCAAATCGCCAAGAAATCTGTGACCCTGGTCAAAGACCGTGATGGCATCCTGCCAATCTCTGCTGAGAAAACACCTCGTGTTCGTCTGGTTGTCCTCGGGGATTCTGACGGCGGTGGCTTCAAAGAAGGGGGCAAGGTGACAGACCTCTTCAAGGATGGCCTTGAAGCCCTCGGTTTCCAAGTGACTCCTTACGCCATGGACTTCCATGAAATGTTTGAAGAGGGTGTTGAAGATTTGCAAAACAAATTTGACCTGGCCTTCTACGTGGCAAACGTCGAAACCGCCTCTAACCAAACGACAACCCGTCTCAACTGGATTCAACTCATGGCTGCCAACGCCCCTTGGTTTGCGGCCAGCATTCCAACGGTCTTTGTTTCAACCGCCAACCCTTACCACCTCTACGACGTGCCATTCCTGTCAACCTTCGTCAATGCCTACACTGGTAACCCTGCCAGTGTTGCGGCGGTTCTGCGCAAGGTAACAGGGCAAGAAGACTTCGAGGGTGTGAGCCCAGTCGACGCCTTCTGCGGCGACTTCCAAGCTAAGTTATAAGACCAGATTGGAGCGCTTAAACTAAAGCATAATTTGTCAGACGCAGTGGTTGAGTGGGGTCTAATTCGCTGATTTTATCAGCTTTTAGAACCCTAACGAATGACGCAATCCTTGTTTGCTTTATTTCCAACCTCAAACAGCCCTATCGGCTGTTTAAGCTATGCGGAGGTGGGAGTGAAACGGTCTAAGAAGAGACCGTTTCAGCCTGAGCCCAAAAAACTCAGAAGCGAAGTAAATCGAACTCTTCAAGTTACCGATTTTTGTCCACTCTCTATTTCATAAAGGAGAAAATCATGAACATCTACGATATTACCATTAACCATATGACGGAGCCGGTCGGTTTTGAGCTCAAGAGCCTCCATGTGGCCTTCAAAATCGAGGCTGACCACTACGAGCCCGTGACCAAGCAAGTAACGATCACAGCTGATGACACTGTCCTTTATCAGTCTGAGGCTGTGGCTTTTGACACCAACAGTTTTGACCTCAACCTTGACTTGGCTGCCCGCACCCGCTATGATGTGACTGTGACTGTTGCAACAGCAGCTGGTGAGGTTTCAGGGACTTCATTCTTTGAAACAGGGAAAATGGCAGAGCCTTTCACAGCACAGTGGATTGCGAACAGCAACAAGGACCTTCAAAACACCCTTTTCCGTAAGACCGTAACCCTTGATAAGCCGGTTGCCAAGGCTCGCTTATATATGACAGCGCTTGGTCTCTATGAAACTTACATCGATGGTCAAAAAGTTGGTCAAGAATTTTTAGCACCTGGCCAAACGGCCTATGACCAATGGGTTCAATTGCAAACCTACGACGTGACAGACAGCTTGACTGCTGGTGAGCACGAATTCCTCATCTCAACTGCTGATGGTTGGTTCAAGGGACCTTACGGCTTTATCGAAGGTGTAGATTGTATCTACGGCGACCAACATCGTGCCCTGGCTGAATACCACATCACCTATGAAGACGGTTCAACAGAAGTCATCACGACAGATAAGACTTGGGAAACCACTGCTGGCCAAGTCACCAAGTCATCTATCTACTACGGTGAAGACCGCGATGACACCCTGGAAATCACAGGTTGGGAACCTGTTGCGATCGTTGACGGTAATTTTGACGTCTTGACAGACCGTCTCAGCCTGCCACTCGTGGTCAAGGAAACCTTGGATGTGGTTGAAGTCCTTAATACTCCTGCTGGTGAAACCGTCCTTGACTTTGGGCAAAACCACGCTGGTCTCTTCCGCTTCTATAACCGGACTCCAAAAGGCACTAAGATTTTCTTGCAAGTCGGTGAAATCCTGCAAGAAGACAACTTCTACAACGGTAACCTCCGCTCTGCCCGTGCTGGATTTGAATACATCTCAGACGGTGTTGAGAAATGGGTGCAACCAAAATTCACCTACTATGGTTTCCGCTACATGAAGGTTGAGGGACTTGATACTGTCAACCCTGACGACTTCAAGGCTGACGTAGTCTACTCCGACATGGTGTCAACTGGTGACATCACTACCAACAATGCCAAGGTTAACCGCCTCTTCCAAAACGTTATCTGGGGACAAAAAGGGAACTTCTTTGACGTACCGACTGACTGTCCACAACGGGATGAGCGTCTCGGCTGGTCTGGTGATGCCAACGTCTTCTCAAACACAGCCCTCTTTAACATGGATGTTTATGCCTTCTACCGCAAATACCTGCGCGATATGGGCATTGAGCAAGACCTTAACGACGGTCGTGCGCCTATGTACGCCCCATCCTTTGGTAACCAAGACGGTGGTGGCGCCATCTGGGGTGATGCGACAACCTTTGTTCCATGGAATACCTACCAAGCGACTGGCGATGCCAGCATCTTAACCGAGCACTACGACTATATGAAGGCTTGGGTGGATTGGATTGGTCGTCAAACCAAGACAGAAAATCTCTGGACTGGTGGTTTCCAATTCGGTGACTGGTTGGCCTTGGACGGGGAAAACCCAGCCATGCCAACTGGTAAAACAGATGAGGACTTTATCGCCTCTATCTACTACCACTACTCAGCCCATATCGTTGCTGAAACAGCTAAGCTGACTGGCAATACTGCTGATGCAGATTTCTACGCTCAGCTATCCGCCAATATCCTCGACGCTATCCGCAATGAATTCATCTCCAACAACGGTCGCCTCACCATCGATACGCAGACTGCTTATGCTCTCGCTCTACAATTTGACCTAGTGCCTGAGTACCAGCGCCAACGTGTCGTGACAGACCTGGTAGCTCGCCTACACAAGGACGACGACCACCTCAAGACTGGCTTTGTCGGCACGCCTTTCATCAACCAAATGTTGTCTAAGTTCGGCCACCACAAACTGGCGACCAAGATTTTCCTTCTGGAAGACCTGCCAAGCTGGCTCTATGCGGTCAACATGGGAGCAACAACGGTTTGGGAACGCTGGAACTCTGTTGAGCCTGACGGCAGCATGAACCCTGAGGGCATGAACTCCCTCAACCACTACTCTATCGGTGCCATCATGGAGTGGGCCTACAAGTACGTGGTCGGCATTCGCAACGGCAAGGACGGCTACCGCGAGTTCGATTTTGCGCCTGAGTTCGACTATCGTTTGGATACTGTAAACGCGCATTTTGATTCAACTTATGGTAAAATCGCTGTCGCTTACCAGATTGAGAGCGATGATGACCATACGATTATCGTTAACTTGACCGTGCCATTTGGTAGCACTGCCCATGTTACTCTCCCACGCGCAGAAGACGTGACCGTAACGGTAAATGGCGACGCACATGAGGGTGGCCAATTTGACCTAACAGCAGGTAGCTACGCCATCAGCTATGTCCCAAGCAAGAACTATATCGAGCACTACACAGCTGAGACAACTGCTGCTGAAATTATGGCTGACACTTACCTCGTCGAGCAGATTGATGCCATCGACCCAGTCCTTGACTTCTTCCGCAAGGACCCAGGTGCTGTTCACGGCGGTCTTGGGAAGATGTCTCTGGCTAAGCTCAACGCTATCCTGCCATTCATCACCATCTCTGATGAGAACTTGGCAAAAATTGCTGAGGTGTTGGAAGCTACGCCAATCCTCGCCCAACGTAAATAATACTCTTCCAAAATCAAACAGTAGAAATAAGGAAGGTGAACGACACGTCTTTCTCTTCGTCACATCTACTGAAATTCGAGGAATAAGGAACTATAAGGATAGAGTCTGTGGCAAAAGCCACAGACTTGTCCTGCTTATCACGAAAGGAACTCTTATGTTTAAAGGTGCACTTTTTGATTTAGACGGTGTTATCGCCGACACCGCTGTTTACCACTTCGCAGCTTGGCGCCAGTTGGTCAAGGACCATTTTGACGCTGACCTTCCTGACAGCCTGGAAGAAAAAACCAAGGGCGTTAGTCGCGAGGATTCGCTCCGGGTTATCTTGGATTATCTAGACATCACAGTCCCAGAGGATACTTTTGTAGCTCTGGCTGCGGAGAAAAATGACGCCTACGTCAAGGCCCTTGATGCGGTGACAGAGGCTGATATTTTGCCTGGAATTACTGATTTTATTTCAAACTTACGGGATCAAGGTGTCAAACTAGCTCTAGCCTCAGCCTCTAAAAATGGTCCCCTGATTTTGGAAAAGTTGGGCCTATCAGATGCCTTTGATGCCATCGCTGATCCTGCCAAGGTCGCTGCTGGCAAGCCTGCCCCTGATATCTTTATCGCTGCTGCCCAAGGCCTGGGACTACAATCAACTGACTGTATCGGTGTGGAAGATGCTGTCGCTGGCGTAACCGCCATCAATGCGTCAGGTGCCTTCTCTGTTGCTGTCGGTGGCGATGAACTCAGCCATGCCAACCTTCGCTTTGACGGAACAGCTGACTTGGACCTCGAAGCTATCAAGGCTGCCTACCAAAATCACTAATACTCTTCCAAAATTAAAACTAAACGTCGTTAGGTTTCCTTGCCTAACGCTCTTATGTCTGCGTCAACCTGCCTTGTCTCTTTTGATTTTGAGTGAGTATAAACTACTTACAAACTGATAGAGGACGTTTAGGAGGTCTGCACTAAACTAACCTTTAGTGTGGACAACTCGACCTCACTACTTATTTCAATATTTGTCAATCCCCATAACCAGGAGACTACCATGAAACGAACTGACATTAATATCCGTGACCCTTACGTCCTAGTTCACAAAAATAAGTACTATCTCTACGGCACTCGCAGTGCAACGACCTGGTCGGATGCGGACGGCTTTGATTGCTACGTCTCTACTGACCTTGAGAACTGGGACGGACCCATCGAGATTTTCAAGCGCCAGCCTGATTTCTTTGCCACCCAAAATTTTTGGGCGCCTGAAGCCTATGCCTACCAAGGCAAATTCTATCTCCTGACAACCCTGGGTGCCAAGGACCGCCAAAAGGGAGTCTATCTGCTTGAGGCTGACCAACCAACTGGGCCTTTCCAACTCGTCAGCAACCGTCTGACGCCAGAGGATTGGGCCGCCATCGACGGCACCCTCTACTTCGAGGACGGCAAACCCTACCTCATCTTCTCCCATTCCTTTGAGACCTCGCCCGATGGTGACATGTGTTTGCTTCCCCTGTCGGAGGATTTACGGCAACCCATAGCAGAGCCCGTCACCCTATTCTCAGCAGCTGACGCCAGCTGGGCTAGACCCATTCCCTTTGCCAAGGCTGAATTCGGTCTCGACGGCGATGTGTACTTCACCGACGGACCTTCAGTCTTTCAAGACGCAGATGGTGAGCTCTTTATGCTCTGGTCAAGCTGGGGAACACAGGGTTACGCAGTCGGCCTTGCCAAGTCTGAGACCGGTCTGGTGCGAGGACCATGGTGTCAGCTGGACATGCCACTTTTTGGCGAAAATGGCGGCCACGCTATGATCTTTACCGACCTGGATGACCAGCTCCGCTTTGCCTACCACTTCCCAAATGACCACTACAAGGAAATGCCACAATTCGCCGACCTGGTAAAAATTAACGGCAACTACCAACTGGAAAATCGCAGCGACCTGCGCTAACCATGACTTAAAGCTCAAACTAAAAGGAGTTCCCCATGACCGTAACCCACTACCAAAACCCTATTCTACGAGGCATGTATCCTGACCCCTCTATCGTGCGGGTCGATGACACCTACTACATGGTCAATTCGACCTTTGAATATTATCCTGGTATCGCTCTGTCCAAGTCGACAGACCTCCTCAACTGGACCAAACTGCCAGGAATTGCCACCCAGCCCAGTCAAGCTGACCTGCGGACATCTAAATCTAACGAAGGCATCTTTGCCGTCTGCATTCGTTACCACGAAGGGCATTTCTACGTCATCACGACCAACTTCGCGGAGTTCAAGAACTTCATTATCCGCGGTACCCTAACCGCTGACGGTGAGTCCATCATCTGGGAAGATAGCCGTGTGGTGGTTGACATTTTCGGGATTGACCCTGATCTCTACTTTGAAGACGGTCGAACCTATGTTCAATTTACCGGCTACATCGATGACAAGGGCACCAAGGCCATCCAGCAGGTTGAAATTGACCTTGCGACGGGTGCTATCCTTCGTGGACCTGAGGTCTTGACGCTGGGAACTGGCGGCCGCGATGTCGAAGGTCCTCACATCATCAAGCGGGACGGCTGGTACTACCTTTTGGCTGCAGAGGGCGGAACTGGCATGGGCCACATGATTACCATGTTCCGAGGCAAGGACCTCTGGGGACCATTTGAAGGGGCACCGCAAAATCCCCTCTTTACCAACCGCGACCGTGCTGAGGAAGCCCTGCAAAACATCGGCCACGCGGACCTCTTTACGGATACTGACGGCAACTGGTGGCTAACCTGCTTGGCAACTCGCCCTGCCTCTATCGGCTTTGTCAAGATTACCAATATCGGTCGCGAAACCCTGCTCTATCCTGTTGATTGGTCGGGGGACTGGCCTGTCATCTACACTGGCGTTCCAGCTCAAGATGTGGATATGACTAACTTCCCAAACCACGCTAAAGTCTTGGCAACACCACAGACATTCACACCTTTTGTGGATACCTTTGAAGCAGATACCCTCAATCCTGAGTGGGTGAGCCTCCGCGATAGCCTGGAGAACCGTCTGACACTCGGTGGCGGAAAACTCAGTTTGACCGGTTCTGACCTGCGTTTAACTGACCTCCTCACTCCAAGCTTTTTGGCCCTACGTCAGACCGAGCACGCTGAACGCTTGGCCCTTAATGTTGATGCAACTACCACTGAGGTCAATAGCGGAGCTTTTGGTATTGCCGTGACCATCAACACCGAACACTACGGGGCACTTCTGGTTGAAAAGTCTGAGTCTGGCTATCAAATCATCAAGGCTGCTCAGGTGCTTGATATCGCCCTCCATGAGGTCGTTGGAACCCTGCCAAGCCTGCCAGACCAATTGATTTTGGAACACGGTCCGACCTTTAAACGCTTTACAGCCAAAACCGCTGATGAGACCATCAGCTTTGACCTTCATGCCCAACACTTCTCCAACGAGGCCATCGCCGCCCTTAACACAGGCGATTTTGCCGGTCTCTATGTCCTCGATGACGCCACAGTGACCATCACTAAGGCCGTCCGTGAGACTGTGGAAGAGGCCTAATAGTCGACCAAGCAAGGTCTACTATTCGTCAAAATCAAAAAGATATCATCATTTAAATAAACCTTGCCTTATCCTTATTTTCGACTTGCCGTATCCAAGTACCGTCTGCGTCCCAATGCCTGGTCTCAAGACTCCTCATGCGACTATAGGCCGTATGGTTGACTGTGCTAAACACAAAGTAGGCCGGCATCAACTCAACAGTTTTCTTAAGATTTTGAGAGAGTTCTATCACACTAAGTACAGACAAAATGAACTTCGCCAAGCGAAGTTCATTTTGTCGTTTATTTTTCTAGTGGATGAATTGTAACTCCTTTTACAACCCGGTTAACTGTACCCGTTGGTGATGGAGTATCAGGCAGGTTCTTGCATTTGAGAGCCGCCATAACTGAGAAGGTTTGGGCAAAGAGCAGGTAAGGGAATCCAAGGAAGGCATCTGGTAAATCTTGCGCTCCATCTGCCAAGACAAAGACATTAGCTTTGCTATCTTCCAAAGGTCTGCTAGAAAGCACCACTAAATCAGCAACAATTTCATCACCAGCAACTTCGTTGATCAAGTCAATATCGTACTGGCGCGTATAGGCATCGTTTGAAGTCAAGACAATAGCCGCTGTCTTTTCATTGATAAAGGATTTTGGTCCGTGACGGAAGCCCATTGGCGTTTCATACATGGTCGCAATTTGACCAGCTGTCAGCTCTAAAATCTTAAGCTGAGACTCATGAGCAACACCATAGAAGCCACCTGCCCCAAGGTAAATAACACGCTCTAGTTCCAAATCAACCAAGGTTTGAACAAAGTCTTCACGGTTTAAGACATCACGTCCTAAACGTGCAATGGTCTGTACCCACTCTCCCTTTTGTTCAAGGCTGGCAGGAGAGAAGACCAGAAGGGCCGTCAAGGACATACAAGAGAAGCTACCGGTCATGGCAAAGCCCTTGTCATTTGAGCCTGCAGGTTGCAAGAGCAAGAGAGTGTGCTCATCTCCTTCAGAAGCTTGAGCCAGTTGTCCCTCTGGTGCACAAGTGATATTAACAAAGTAAGCATCTTGGACAAGCGCTCGCGTCACATCAACTGCTGCTAAGCTCTCTGGCGAATTTCCACTGCGGGCAAAAGATACCAAAATTGTAGCTACATCTTCTTGGAGATAATCCTGTGGACGGCAGACAATCTCCGTTGAACTAACAGGCGTAAAGCGAATAGTTTTCAAATCGTTGACTTGGTTGAGGTAATTGCTTACACTCTGGCCGACAAAGTCAGAGGACCCCGCCCCAGTAAAAATCACATGAACAAAATCATGCTTGTCACGAATACTACTGATAAAGTCTTCAATCTGATCCAGTTGGTCCACATAGAGCCCGTAGGCCTCTTCCCAAAGGGAAGGCTGTTGGAAAATCTCAGGTACCGTGATGCCAGCCCCTAATTTTTCTAATTCTTCTTTTGCTAGTTGATACATAAACGCCTCCTTAATGGTTATAACCAGTTTTTCTCCATTATACCCCTTCAGTGATTCTTTGTCAATATAGAGTAGGTTAATATATTTATTTCAGGGTAAAATGGCAGAGCAAAACCCCACTGTTTCCAGCAGGGTTTCTAAGACTATGCTTTTCGTTTTAATTTCTGGTCCTCCAGATGATAGACCGTATCGACCAGGTTCAGCACGCGCTCATCATGGGTAACCATGACAACCGCCGTCTGACGCTGCTTGGCCTCCTGGCGCATGAGTTCGACCACCTGACGCCCGCGCTTGCCATCCAGACTAGCCGTCGGTTCATCCGCTAGAATCAAACTCGGTTGGTTAATCAAGGCTCGGGCGATTGCAACACGCTGCTTTTGCCCGCCCGAGAGTTGGTGAGGTAAAAACTTGCGTTGATTGGTCAAACCAAACTCCTCAACCAACTGGTCTAAACGTCTCGTCAGCTCTGCCTTATCCTGCCTCAAGGCCTTGGTCGCCACTAGGGATAACTGCTGGTCTACATTGAGGTAGAGCATGAGCTGATGACTTTGAAAGACAAAGCCAATCTTCTCTCGGCGAAGGGCTGTCCGTGCCTTATCCGTCAGTCCTGTCACATCCTGACCGTCAATCCATATACTGCCCTGATTGGGAGTCAAGAGCAGACCTGCAATGGAGAGAAAGGTACTCTTCCCACTCCCTGATGGCCCCAAAATCGCGACAAATTCACCAGGTTCAACCATCAAGGCCAACTGGTCCAAAATCACATTTTCTTCCTGACCATCTTGGTAGGACTTGCCAATGTCCTTTAATTGTAAAACTGCCATCAGGCCTCACCTCCTCCAATAATCTTAACCGGATCAATCTTCAAAATCTGTAGACAGGATATCAAAATACTCAGAATTGCCATGCCAACAAAACTGGCTGAAGCAATGATACTACTGGTCAGATCGACAGCCACTGGCACCTTGTCTGGCAAGAGGGACATGGTGAGCAGCGCCAGCCCATTGCCCATTAAAACCCCGACCAAGGCCAAGAAAAAGCCTTGAAGGAACTGCTGCCCTATGATTTCACCGCTGGAGAGACCAACCGCCCGCATAATACCGAATTGTTGCCGCTTTTGCAGGCTGATGATGTAGAAGAAAATCCCCAAAATCGCCGCCGACACCACCAAGAGCACAATAGAAATCAGGTTAATGGTCAGCTGCTGGGCCGTATAGCCAGGCACGTTGCCAATCAAATCCCCCCTACTGAGGAGGCTAAGGTCCTTAATTGTGACTTGCCCAGGCTTTTCAAGCAAGGCTAGAGCTTGGACACTCTCTTGATAGGCAGGGTTTTGAGCCGTCTTCATGGCTGTCAGAGTCTCAGCCGTGATATAGGCTACTGGCGCAAAGGTATAGGACTGGCTCGGGACAAAACCGACTACCTTTAGCTCCAGCTCAGACTTGCGATCCTTGACCACATCGCCCACTTCAAGGCCTTCTTCCTCGAAGGACTGGCTGAGCAGAACGCCATTTTCAGTCGCCTTCAAACCAGAACCCGACAGAATCTCTGGCACCAACTCACTGTCTGCTTCCACCGCCAGGTAGACGACATCCAACTTATCTTCTGAGTCCTTTGGGGCCATAGCAGAGCGTTCAACAGAGAAAGGAATGGTCTCCCGATCCAGCTCCTCTTCAACCTGCTGTTTCTGGTCCTGACTGATGCTCGAGTCAGCCAAGAGGCCCTTGGCATCTTCTGACAGGACAAAGGCCTCCGCAGGCATGGCCTCAAGCACACCAGACGACTGCTCCGCCAATCCACCTGCCAGCCCCGTCAAAAAGACCACCATATACATCATCAACACAATTAACAGCTCGATTAAGAGGTATTTCTTCCAATGAAACCGAACCTCAGCCCAAACTTGACCCATCACTTCTCCTTCTTTCAATCAAGGGCCTTTAAAAGCCCACTAACATGAACTCATTATACTCCTTTTGAGAGGGAAATACGATTGAGAATGACTGAATTCTGTCTTATTGCAAATTTTGGACATTAACAGTCCCTGCTAATACCCACTAAAAGCTCATAGGACAAGACAGGTTGACGCAGACATAAACAGGTTAGCTAACAATCTAGAACTCTGATGTTAAAAAATATTAACCTCATTGTCGCTATTCTCCAGTCAATTTTCACTCCAAAAAAACCAGCCCTTGTCCCCTCAGGGAGGGGAGACTCTGGACTGGTTGATTTTTCTACTTAGGCTTGCTAGGGATACTCTGGATAGAGCATCTTCAAAACATCTGTTGTCAGACGACGGCTGGTGCCATAGGCTGGGAAGATATGCATCATCATCATGGGATTGAAATTAGCCTCAATAATACCGTAGCTAGTCGGGCTGGTCTCAGCTGGCAGGTGGATGTCAGGGATGATGAAGTCAACACCGCAGACCTCTGCCTGCATGGCCTTAGTAATCGCCACGGCAATTTCCTTATAAGAGGGGTGAACCTCATCCGTCATATCGATAGAATCTCCTCCCGTGCTGATATTGGAATTTGCTCGGAGATAGACCTTTTGGCCCTCAGGCACGATACTGTCTGCCCTCAAGCCTTGGGCCTTGAGCTGAAGAACTTCCAAGTCCCCCAATTCAATCTTTTTGAGCGGTGTAGACTTGCCATCCCCTCTGAGGGGATTATCATTTTTAGCCTCAATAAGCTGGGCAACCGTGGATTTGCCATCACCAGTGACATTGGCAGGAACCCGCAGAAGGACAGCCCTAGTCTCGCCTCCCAAAACAAAGAATCGGTACTCTGTCCCTGCCATAAAGTCCTCGACCATGACTTCCTTATCCTCCAGGAGAGCTAGGCGAACAGCCTCCAAAAAGTCTGCTTGGTCAGTCGTCCCCTCTTCAAAGATACTGATGCCCAGTCCAAAATTAGTTGACTTCGGTTTAATCACGATCGGCCGTCCCTTAACGCGGTGAAAGACCTGCCCTGCCTCCTCAAGATTGGTCACCTGAATACTGTCTGGCACTGCAAAACCAGCCTGAGCCAGGACCTTCTTGGTCACAACCTTATTCTCCATAATGAGCGGAGAGATATAGCTATCATGACTGGTCATATTGCCATTCTTGACGTACTCGATATGGTCTCCAAAGGTCAACTTGACAAACTGGTCTCGCTCATCTAAGATTTCCAGACCAAAGCCATACTGGATAGCATCAGCTAGAAAGGCCTGGGTTGAGAGTTCCATATTGGCGAAGGCCTGGAGGCCAAATGGCCGGTCTAGGACTGCAGTCATATTGGCTTGCGCCAGGTCTAAGCCTAGGTCGCGAACACTACCTTTCTCTTCCACAGCCTGGAAAAGCTTGCCTGCCAGCGTCAGCTCAGGTTGCTGCAGTTGCTGAATCTTCTGGGCCAAAATCTCTCGGTCTGAGGCTGGCAAGTGGAGCTGCTCTGCCATTGCTTCTAAAACAGCAAAGAAGTTCATCCCTTCATCGAGGTCCATAGCAGAGCTTAGTGGATGGCTGAGGGCCGTCGCTTCCTTGAGGTCTCTCCCACGCTGGATGTCCGCCTCCGTCAGCTCATCATCGTCCAGCCACAGGAGCCCCAAGAGGAAGAGGTGGATAAAGCGAGCATCCGCCTCAGTAATCCCATAGGGAGCAAAGGGGTTGAGGTCAAAAATGCGAAACTCCAGATACTGGATGCCCTTATCCAGCAAATCAAGGACCGACTGGCTCCCCCTAAAACGCACGCTCTCATAGAGTTCCTTCTCCGCAATCAAGTCACCGCTGTCAACCAGGCGACAAAGACTGGCCGCGTAGGCCTCCAAACTAGCAAAGGAAACCTGAACATGGGGCTGGTTGACATAGCCAAAAGAACTGGAGCGAATGGAACGCACAGGCTCTGTCAGTACATCCCCACCTTTAAAATAGGCCTCCGGTGCCCAGGGAGCTGCCCCCAGCAGATAGACCAAAATCCATTGGTAGCGTAGGAAACGCTGGGCCAGAGTCATATAGACGCGATTGCGAACTTGAGCCAAGGACTCACCATCCTCCCTCAAACTCATCAGAAAGGCTTCCGTCAAGCCAAAATTATAGTGAATCCCAGACACCATCTGCTTGTACTTGCCGTATTTTTGTGTCAGATATTCCCGGTAACGCGTGTCCACCTCACCCATCTGGGCCTCTAAAATATGGTCCGCCTCAGGCAGGACAGCTGGAATCGATAAGGGCCAGAGCAATTCTCCCTTTGGTAAATGGCTGAGCGTCACCTCGTGGATGGCCCCCAAAAATCGCAGAGCTTCTGCACTGCTTGCAGTCACAGGCGAGATTAACTCTAGCTGAGACTCTGCAAAGTCAGTCTGAATGTAAGGATGAAAAGAGCGATCTCCAAAGGCAGACGGATGGCCCATCTGGCTTAACTTCCCGTCAGCCAACACCCGTTGCCCTTCCTTTTCCAGTCCAATCGTGGCCTGAGTAAAAAGCCCCTCAAGCCCACGCTCCAAAATCACTTGTCTAATGTTCATCCTATCACTTCCTTTTCTATTCTCTTACAATCGAAACCATCAAAGAAATTGCTCTGCCTTAACACATATTATGAAAGGTCATTATAGGTCTACCTTATCAAAAAAACAGGATTCCCGCAAAAATTTTTGAACGAAATCAGAAAAAATCCCAGACACATTCGAGCCAGGGATTTAAATGGTTAGCAAAATTGTTGCTTAGTTGTAGTTACGAGACTCCAAGCCTTCTTCAGCGAGGTATTGGCTGAATGGGACAAGCTCTTCTGCTTCGTATTTTTCACGGAAGGCCGCGATTTCTTCAGCAGAGTAAGCTTTTGGCTCCAAGCGCAATTCTGGTGCTTCAACTGGGATTGGACGGTGTTGTGTGATGCGAGCATCAATCACGATTGTCTTACCAGCTTTGTTGAGTTCAACAGCTTCTTTCACAACAGCATCGATGTCTTCGATTCGGTTAACAGTGAAACCAACTGCGCCTTGTGCTTCCGCAATCATCTTGTAGTCAGGGTTTGTGAAGTCAACACCAAACAAGTGTTTGTTTGTGTCTTCGTATTTGTTCTTGATGAAGGCATACTCAGCGTTTGAGAAGACAACGTTGATAACTGGCAAGTTGTATTGAACGTTCGTAATCACGTCTGGGTAGCACATACCAAATGCCCCGTCACCCATGATGTTCCACACTTGACGGTCTGGGTTGTCTTTCTTAGCAGCAATACCACCAGGAAGGGCGATACCCATTGTTGCGAACAATGGAGATGTACGCCACATGTTCTTAGGTGTCATGTGCAAGTGACGAGTAGATGTTTGCGTTGAGTTACCTACGTCGATAGAGTAGATGGCATTTTCGTCAGCAAATTTGTTGATGGCGTTGTATACTTGGTACAATTGCAATTCGCCTTCCGTTTTGCCTTCGAGTTTGTTCATGTAGTCGCGCCAGTTTTGGTTGTTCTTCACAACTGCACGCCACCATGGAGTAGACTCAACTGGGTTTACTTTTGCAAGGATTGCTTCAGTAGCGTCTTTCACATCACCAAGGATGGATGCATCGAGGGCATGACGTTTACCAAGTTTGTAAGGGTCGATATCCACTTGGATGAATTTTTCAACGTTTTTGAAGGTGTTGTATACTTCTGAGAATGGGAAGTTACAACCCATGAAGAGAACAGTGTCTGCTTCGAAGATTACTTCGTTGGCAGATTTCCAACCAACACGGTAAGCTGAACCAGTCAACCCTTCGTAGTTCCACTCGAAAGCTTCGAAGTTTTTACCAGTTGTAATGATTGGAGCTTTGATTTTGCGAGACAATTCAGTCACGACTTCACCAGCACCAACACCACCGAAACCAGCGTAGATTACTGGACGTTTTGCGTTGTTAAGGATTTCAACCGCTTTGTCGATTTCAACTTGGTTCAAAGCTGGTGCAACAAATGTACGGTCATAAGTACCTGATCCGTAGTAAGAGTCAGCATCGATTTCTTGGAAACCAAAGTTTACAGGGATTTCAACAACAGCTGGACCTTTTTTAGCGATTGCAGCACGGCAAGCTTCGTCGATAACTTTTGGCAATTGCTCAGCGTATGCTACACGTTTGTTGTAGACAGCAACGCTTTGGTACATTGGGTTTTGGTTCAACTCTTGGAAAGCATCCATATTCAATTCGTTAACTGGACGTGAACCAAGGATAGCAAGCATTGGAGTAGCATCCATCGCGGCATCGTAGATACCGTTGATCAAGTGAGTGGCACCTGGTCCACCTGAACCAACGCAGACACCGATTGATCCGCCGAATTTACGTTGCATAAGCGCTGCAAGAGCACCAGTTTCTTCGTGGCGAACTTGCAAGAAGTTGATATCTTTGTCTTCTGCAAGAGCATCCATCAAAGAGCTCAATGTCCCTGAAGGGATACCGTAGATTGTATCAACGCCCCAAGTTTTGAGGACGTTCAACATAGCTGCTGAAGCTGTAATTTTAGTCATTTCGACAAAACCTCTTTTTTATTTTTTACCCTATAAAAACGCGAGCGCATTCATTGAGTATTACATAGTCATATTACCACTTTTTCTCATCAAAGGTAGTGGATTTTGCTTAGAAAATTAAAATTGTTACCACATTCACAATATTTGCTCGATTTTTCACATATTTCAACTCTAGAAAGACAGTGTTTCTTCAGATCTTCAAGAGAAAAAACAGACCAGAACTTCCGTTCTAGCCTGCTCTGCTATTTTACAAATCAAGGAAACCTGCATGAGGGGTCATGCCGAAAAATTCTGCGATTTCTTGCAATTCTTGGTCTGTGATTTCTTGGAGGATTTTACCTCCTTGGGCTCCAACTTGTGAGAAGATCATGGCTGCTTTTTCGATAACTTCAACAAGGCCATACGTCTCATCAAGGGTCACACCTGAAGCAAAGAGACCATGGTGTGGCCAAAGAACCGCTTGGAATTCAGCCATTTTTTCGGATGTCTTGACACCGATGTCGTTGGTCCCTGGAGTCATGTAAGGAATCACACCGATCCCTTGTGGGAAGACAACGATAGATTCTGCTTGCATCTTCCAAAGGATACGGGAAAGATGACGCTCATCTAGTGGCTGCGTAAAGCTCATGGCAATGAGGTTTGTTGGGTGGCAATGGAAAACCACGCGCTGCTCTGGATTCACCTTGAGGCGCTCGATGTGGCTCATGAGGTGGCTAGGGAATTCTGATGTTGGTTTGCCGCCATCTTCAAAGCCCCAAACGATGTCGTAGCTTTGGCCATCGGCAGAGATTTTAACCAAACCAAGGTCCAAGGTTGGGCGGCTGTAAACGTTACGGAAATAGCGACCAGTCCCTGTCACCAAGTAGTAGTAACCAGCAATGGCAGAGGCATCAAAGCCAAGCTCAAAGCTCGCTTTAACCTCGTGAACGTCCTCGTAGCTCTCTACTTCTTCTGCCAGGAGACGGTAAGATACATTCCCACCATTACGCTCATCCCAGTAACGGTTATAAGATTCACGTGTCACTTCACGCATGTTCAATACATAAGGAGAATCAACAAATTTAGTCATGTTTAAGATACCAAGGCCGACTAGAAAGCGACCGAAAAATAGGAAATCGTAGAAAATCCTGATTTTCGAACCGATTTATCTTTTTTCCGAGCTTTCCGGCCGGGTTCAGTTCCTTTCTTTTTCTATCAAATAGTTCTTATTTTTACAAGTGCCGTTGCAGACCTTGCAGTTTAATTAGTTACGTTCTGCCAAGACTTTTTCTTCGTAGGCACGCACCTCACTCAACCAGTCAAGGCCAACAGGGACACCGTTTTGTTCACAGAAGTAGTTCCAAACATCGCTATAAGGGAAGTCTTTCAATTCTTCTGTGTAAGCCAAACGTGAAGTAAAGTCAAAGTTGTTTTCCATTTCTTTAAGCTTCTCTGTTGGTTCAAGAAGCGCTTTAAGAAGGGCTTTTTGAGTGTTACGTGTTCCGATAACCCAAGCAGCGATACGGTTGATGGTGGCATCAAAGAAGTCAAGGCCAATCACTGTCTTATCGAGTAAGTTGTTGCGGACGATTTCTTTGGCAATGTCTTGCAATTCATCATCCATGATGACCACGTGGTCAGAATCCCAGCGCACTGGACGAGACACGTGAAGCATGAGGGCTTTTTCGCTAAAGAGAGAAAGGGAAGAAAGTTTGTTAGAAATCACTTCAGTTGGGTGGAAGTGTCCAGCATCCAAGAGGATAGCCTTGTTACGGGTCAAGCCGTAGCCCATGTAAAATTCATGAGAACCAACTGTGTAGGCTTCTGCTCCAAGTCCGAAAAGTTTGCTTTCAACGGTATCCACGTTGTATTTCTCATCGATCTCAACAGAGAAGATTTCGTCTAAGGACTCCATGAGGCGTTTACGTGGAGCAAGGCGGTCAACTGGGTTGTCTTTGAAACCGTCTGGTACCCAGAAGTTGGTGTAGCAGGTTTGACCCAATTCTTTACCGAAGTATTCGGCCACACGACGGCTGCGTTTTCCATGTTCAATCCAGTAGTCACGAACTTCCTTGTCTGGGTGAGACAACGTGAAGCCATCTTTCATCATTGGGTGTGAGAAGAAGGTTGGGTTGAAGTCAAGTCCAAGTCCTTGTTCTTTCGCCCAAGCTACCCATTTTTCAAAGTGTTTAGGCTCGATTTGGTCCAAGTCAATAGCTTCATCTGTATCAAGGTAGATGGCATGGAGGTTGAGTTTGTGTTTTCCAGGAATGAGAGAGTAGGCTTTTTCAAGGTCTGCACGAAGCTGATCAGGCGTGTGGGCCGCACCAGGGTAGTTCCCTGTTGACATGATCCCACCAGTCGTTTCACCAGTTGGGTTAAGGAAACCTTTGACATCATCCCCTTGCCAGCAGTGCATAGAAATCTTGATATCTTGCAATTTTTTAAGGGCTGCATCTGTGTCAACACCGACAGCGGCATAGCGTTTTTTAGCAGCTTCATAAGCCTGTGCAATTGTTTCAGTTGTCATCTTATTTCTCCAATTTTCTATTTTATTAAAGTATTTATAGTGCTAAATATCAAAATCTTTCAAAACCGCTCGTTGATAGCTCTCGAGGTGGTCTCGGTCAGCCAATTCCTGCGGTGTAAAGGTCTCAAAGGCCATGTTGTCGTCCAACCAAGCTCTCGCTTCTGCCAGGCTGGCAAAGTCACCTAAGGCAATGAGTTGTACAAGGACATTTCCAATAGCCGTCGCTTCACCTGGACCAGCCACAACTTCCTTACCAATGATGTCAGCTGTCAGCTGATTGAGCAGGGAGACGTTGGAGCCACCACCGACGATGTGGAGGCAGTCAAGGGCTTTCCCTGTCAATTTCTCCAGACGCTTCCATTCATGACCATAGGCCAAGGCTAGATTTGAGTATACACACATGACCAATTCGCCCAGGGTTTCTGGAACCACAGCTCCCCGCTCACGACAGTAGGCTTGGATTTCTTCAATCATGTTGGCTGGGTTGGTAAAGCGGTCATCATTGAGGTCCACATACTGAAGGAAGGGCTCAACTTGAAAGGCCTGCTCTGCCATTTCCGCAAAGGAATACTGGTAATCCGTCATGCGGGCAATTTCTTGAACTGTCCACATCCCCGTGATGTTCTTGAGGAAACGGTAGGTCTGATAGGCACCCCACTCGTTGGTATAGTTGGCCTCAAAGGCATCGCTACCCGTCAATGGCACAGTGTTTTCGACCCCAATAAGGGACCAGGTCCCACTAGAGATGTAGGCGTAATTGTCGCTCGTCGCAGGAACTCCGACAACAGCAGAGCCAGTATCATGGGTCGCCACCGCAATAACTTGAGCTTGAGGCAAATCATAGGCTTCACGCACCTCTGGCAGAAGCTCGCCAACCACCTCACCCGTCTCGATGAGGTCTGGGAACTTGCTACGAGGAATATCCAGCAGAGCTAACAAATCCGCGTCATAATCACGCGTATGAATGTTGAGGAACTGGGTCGTCGACACGTTAGTCACTTCCCCGAAAGCCTTGCCAGTCAAGCGGTAGGCGATGTAGTCGGGCACCAGAAGAATCTTATCCGCCTGAGCCAAGAGTTCCTTATCTTCAACATAGAGCTGGTAGAGCGTATTGAAATTCAAGAACTGAATCCCAGTCTTATCATAGATTGTCTGCTTAGGAATTCGTGCAAAGACCTGTTCCATGATGCCGTCTGTCCGAGCATCCCGATAGGCTACTGGCTCGGCTAACAGGTCACCATTGGCATCAATCAAACAGTAATCCACTGCCCAAGTATCGATTCCAATCGTACAGTTTTCAACTCCCAAAGCCTTGACCTTGTGCAGACCTTGCAGAATTTCCTCTACCAGGGTCGTCACATTCCAACGGTCATGGCCGCCCTTGAAGGTGAAGCCATTTTTGAAACGGTGCACTTCATCAAGCTTGAGCTGGTTGTTTTCCTTGGATGCCAGAATCACACGACCACTAGACGCTCCAATATCAACCGCAACGTGATAAGTCATAGTTGCCTCCTTTATTTCCGTATCGCTTGCGATTTCTCGCTCGCTTTAACTACTCCTATTTAACCTTATTTCAAAATATGTTACAATGTCAGTAGCTTTGTTATGCTGTATCAAATTTACAGTTCTCTCTATTTTTGCTTTCTTTTTTAAAAATAGCAGAGCTGAACTATTGACAGAAAGGCTTTCGCCATGGATTTAGAGACACTTTTACTTTCAGAAACCGAACATGAAACTTTGCAGAAAAGACGAGGATTTGTATCAGATTTATCCGATTTGAACACCCTCTACTCCGATGGCCTGCCCCACCTGTCCTCAAGTTTCTTTTTCCAGAACAAGGACATCTACATCAGCAAACACAACCGCTATGGCGATTATCCTGAGCACTCCCATCAATTTTTCGAGCTCAACTATGTCTACCGCGGTTCCTGCACCCAGGTCATCAACGGTGAGAGTCTCCAGCTCCAGCAGGGCGACATTCTCCTCATGGATACCAACTCCCGTCATGCCATCAAGGCCCTGGGCTCCGGTGACATCCTCATCAACATCCTCTTTCAAAACCATGAGATTTCCATCGATTGGTTGAAGGAATTGCAGAGCAAAAAAAGCCTGCTCTACCGCATGCTCCTCAAATCTTCTGATAGCGGACAGGCCAACCACTACCTCTACATGCCAGCTGAAACAACCCAGGCCAGCCAGGCTACGCTCGAACGCATGATGACCGAGTACTTCTTCCCCCAGGCCTTCTCTGAAAATATCATCAGCCAGTCCCTCCCCATCCTCTTCTATGAGTTGGCCCGGGCCCTGCCAGAAGCCAGCACAGATGAACTCCTAACGGACAACACACCCTATCTCCAGGCCCTGGACATTATCGATCGAGAATTCTCAGACTTAACCCTTCAAGGCCTGGCAGACAAGCTGAACTTCAACAAGAACTATCTCAGCAACCTCATCAAATCCAAGAGTGGCCACACCTTTACCGAGCTGGTCACCCAACGCAAGCTCATGAAGGCCCAGTTGCTCCTACAAAGCACCCGCATGCCCATCCACGAAATTGCGACCACCGTTGGCTTTTCCAACAAGACCTATTTCTACGACAAGTACAAAATCCTCTTTGGCCACGGACCAAGGGAAGAACGAGAGTGAGGACTTGCAGAATCACTGTTCTACCTGCATCGTGCCAACACTTCTGATTTGGGCTATCCCAGACCCAGCCTGCACTCTTCGACAATCTGAAAATGAGGCCGGGCAAAAACTCTCAGAAATAGTAAAAGTCTTAGGATAATGTCATCATAAAACATTGATTCTAAGCCTTTTTATTTGAAAACTGGGATGAACTAGTTCTTCTAACGGTGCCTGCTATATGGTATAATGTCATTATGAAATTATTACAAAAAAGTCAATCGACTTTACAGCCTTTTACTAAATGGACTGGCGGGAAGCGCCAACTGCTTCCAGTTATAAAATCTCTTATGCCAGACGATTATAATAATTACTTTGAGCCATTTATTGGTGGCGGAGCAGTTTTTTTCGACCTCATTCCTAAAAAAGCAACTATCAACGATTTTAACAGTGAACTCATTAACTGCTACCATCAAATAAAAGATAATCCTGAAAAGCTAATTGAGTTGCTTACTGAACATCAAAAAAATAATTCAAAAGAATATTATTTAGAACTACGCTCTGCTGACAGAGACGACAGAATCAATGATATGACCAATACTGAACGAGCTGCTCGTATCATGTATATGTTACGAGTAGATTTTAATGGCCTGTATCGGGTTAATTCTAAAAATCAATTCAATGTCCCATACGGCAGATATAAAAATCCAAAAATTGTTGATAGTGAGCTAATCTTATCTATTTCAAGTTATCTTAACAATAATGATATTTGTATTTTAAATGGGGATTTCGAAGAAGCTATTAAAAATGTTCAAGCCGGGGATTTCGTCTATTTTGACCCACCATATATACCTCTTTCGGAGACGAGCGCTTTCACCTCTTATACTCATGAAGGATTTTCCTATGAAGAACAAGTTAGATTACGAAATGTCTTCAAAAGACTAGACAAAAAAGGTGCATATGTTATGCTATCAAATTCATCTAGCCCTCTCGTCGAAGAATTATATGAAGGATTTAATATTCATAAGGTAAACGCAATTCGGACTAACGGAGCGAGAGCCTCTAGTCGTGGAAAAATATCAGAAATTATCGTAACTAATTATGTCAAATAACGAATATAAGTATGGAGGAGTTCTAATGACTAAACCATACTACCATAAAGACAATGCTATACTTGTTCATGCTGACACTTTTGAATTTTTAAAAAAAATGAAGCCAGAAAGTATGGATATGATTTTCGCTGATCCGCCCTACTTTTTAAGTAACGGAGGGATGTCAAATTCGGGTGGACAAGTTGTTTCCGTGAATAAGGGTGACTGGGACAAGATTTCGTCACTTGAAGAAAAACATGATTTTAATCGTCGTTGGATTCGATTAGCTAGGCAAGTTTTAAAACCCAATGGCACTATATGGATTTCGGGCAGTTTCCATAACATTTATTCAGTTGGGATGGCGTTAGAGCAAGAAGGATTTAAAATACTTAACAATATTACGTGGCAAAAGACAAATCCCGCACCGAATCTCTCTTGTCGCTACTTTACACATTCTACTGAGACGATTCTTTGGGCAAGAAAAAATGATAAAAAAGCTCGTCACTATTACAATTATGACTTAATGAAAGAGTTGAATGACGGCAAGCAAATGAAAGATGTTTGGACGGGTGGACTAACCGCAAAATCAGAAAAATGGGCTGGCAAGCATCCAACCCAAAAACCAGAATATCTTTTAGAGCGAATAATCTTAGCAAGCACAAAAGAAAATGACTATATTCTAGACCCTTTTGTTGGTAGTGGCACAACTGGAGTAGTAGCAAAGAGATTGGGGCGCAGATTTATTGGCATTGATGCAGAGAAAGACTATTTAAGAATAGCCAAAACAAGACTAAATAAAGAAAAGAAGAAGGAGACTATGTGAATTTAGGAAAGTATATAAATTTATCAGCTGAAGATAGATTAAAATTATTTTTATCAACATTGTCCGTAACTAACCGCACTCCAGAATATTATGTGAACTGGTTCAAGGTTGAGCGAGAAACTAGACAATTTGAATTAGAATTAAATACACTTAACTACCTTATTGGAAAAGAAAATATTCGCGAAGAAGCTCTCAAACTATTCGTAAAACAGCCAGATTTGTTAAAAGCTGTTCCTACTCTAATAGCAAGTCGGGATAAAATTTTAGATATTCTGACGATCGATGAAGATGATAATATGGTTTTTGACAAACTTGATTTTTCGAAAATTGATACAGAACGAATTTCAGAATATATTGATTTTGTTGAAAAATCTGGATTATTGGACTTTTTACAAAATAAAGCCAAACGTTCATTAGTTGACTATGTTTATGGGGTTGAGGCTGGATTAGATAGTAACGCTAGAAAAAATCGTAGCGGAACAACTATGGAAGGTATCTTAGAGCGCCATGTCGCCAAACTTACAGATAAACTAGATTTAGAATGGAAAGCTCAGGCCACTGCTCCGTTTATCAAAGAAAATTGGGGTATAAGTGTTCCCGTGGATAAATCTGAACGTCGTTTTGACGTAGCGGTTTACTCCAAAGAAAAACATAAACTGTGGCTAATTGAGACCAACTATTACGGTGGGGGTGGAAGTAAACTCAAGGCTGTTGCTGGGGAGTTTACAGAACTCAGTCAATTTGTAGCAACTTCGCCCGACAACGTCGAATTTATTTGGGTAACAGATGGTCAAGGTTGGAAAACAGCGCATCTACCATTAGCAGAAGCTTTCGGGCATATAGTGAATGTGTTTAATTTAAATATGCTGAAAGAGGATTTTTTGTTAGACTTATTCAATAGATGAAATTATACAAGGTAATTTTCATATGAAGATTGATTTTCAAGATAAGACTTTTATTAAAAAAAGTTTCAATCAAGATGGTTACGTATTAGACTTTTCCAACTCTAAAATTAGTGATTTCACTTTTCATTCCATAGGAGTAGATATTCAAGGAGAATATCAACTGTCAAAAGGAAAATATTTTGAAGCTTTTGTAATTGAAGGCTCTGATGAACTGGTGCTTAGATTATCCTTGGACTTACTTCGCTATTATGAAAATCTTCCCGATTCGTCTATTGAAAAAATCGAAGAGAGAACAATTCAAGCTGAGAAATTAAAAAAGCGTCTCTCATCTTATAAAGAAACCTCCGTAGAATATCCTTCAGAGACTGCCCAAAATATGTCATCATATTTCGATAGCTCATATATAGATAAACAAATATCAATCATGTTAGATATGATTGGGGAATCTCCTACGAAATGATAAAGGGGAGGTCACGGTAAAGAATTATCTTTCAAAGAGCTTCTCCCGAGGTATGCTCCTTTAGTTGTTTATTCTTCAGTAACATTGATAAGTTTTATATGAGCTACTTACATGGTTAAAAAAGGTTAGATAAGTAAAAAACGGCAAAATGCCGTTTTTTACTTATCTAACCTTTTTTAACACCAGCTGCACCACATTAACCAAGAGGAAAATTCCAATAAAAATCATAGTGATGGTCGCACTAGCAGGAGTCTCCGCATAGTAGGACAGGATAATCCCTGACACCATACCGACAAATCCAACCAGCATCCCGATGACAATCACAGCCTTAAAGCTCTTGCCCAAGCGCATAGCAATCGAGGCCGGCAGGACCATAATGGTCGAGACCAAGAGTGCTCCAGCAGCAGGTATGGTCAGGGAAATCGCAATCCCTGTCACGATATTAAAGGCAATAGACATGAGTCTCACCGGCAGTCCATCCACATGGGCTGTATCTTCATCAAAGGTTAGCACGTACATGGGTCGCATAAAGAGAGCAGTCAACAGCAAGACCAAGCCAGCAATAGAAAAGAGAAAAATCACCTGCTCTTGACTAATTGTGATAATGGAACCAAAAAGATACTGATCCAGACTCATGCTACTGGTCCCACTGGATTTGCTGGTCACAATCAGGGAAATCGCAAGTCCCATGGACATCAGAATCGCTGTTGAAATTTCCATATAGTGCCGATAAACGGTCCGCAGGTATTCCAAGACAACCGCTGCTACCGTTACGACAAGCATGGTCATCCAGGTCGGTGACACGCCTAGAGCCAGTCCAAAGGCCACCCCAGCCAGCGAAACGTGACTGAGCGTATCGCTCATCAAACTTTGACGGCGGAGAATCAGAAAGAGCCCCAAAATCGGTGCAAACAGGCTGATGGCAATGACTGCCCACAGAGCCCGAAGCATAAAATCATAGGCAAAAACCTCAGTGAGCATGGCCAACCTCCTCTCCATCCTTTTCGTGGACATTGAAACACCGCCACGGCAGACTTTGATTCCGCACTAGGTGAATATTACGGTCTACATAGTCCCGAACTTCATCTGGATCATGGGTAATCATAAGCACAGCCTTACCATGATTGTGGGCAGAATGGTGCATCAATTCATAGAAGGTCTTGGCCGTCCCACTATCCATTCCCGTTGTCGGCTCATCCAAGATAAAAATATCAGGATCTGAGGCAAACATACGAGCGATAACAGCCCGCTGTTTTTGCCCACCAGACAGACTACCTATCCGCTTATGCCGATTCTCCCACATGCCAACAGACTCAAGACTGGCCTTAACATGTTCCTCGTCGTGCTGATTCAAGCGACGAAACCAGCCCTGACGCGGGTAGCGTCCTGATTTAACAAATTCATAAACAGTTGAGGGAAAGCCTGCATTGAAACTTGAAATTTGTTGGGGTAAATAAGCAATGCGGAGCTTACGACCGCTGGTACTTTCCTTGGCAATCTCAATATGACCTTGCTTGGGGGTTAAAATTCCCAAGGTCGCACGGATCAAAGTGGACTTGGCTGCCCCATTTTCTCCGGTCAAGGTGACAAATTCCCCCGAGTCCAGATGGTAATTAATCCCTTCCAGAACGGGCTCTTCATCGTATTGAAAAGACAGGTCTTTTACAGTTATATATCTCATTCTTGTCTTTCTAATTCCTGGGATAGGGTCTGGATAAAGCGCGCAATCACTGTTTGCTCTTCCGATGAAAATTGATTGATGACCCCATCGTAAGCATGAAGTGTGTCCTCATGATGGTGACTATGTTCTCGAGCAATAGGCTCAGCTTCTGCCGTCAGTGTAAAATAAGACACCCGTGCATCCTCCGTATCTTTGACAGAGGTCAACATTTCCTTAGCCACCAGGCTTTTGACAGCCTTGGTAATAGCCGCCTGACTAACATTAAGGCGCTTGGCCAAATCCGTATTGGTCAGGCGTTCCTCAGCCAAGAGCATGAGAATATGCTCCTGGGTGTTGGTCAACTTGACCTCGCTCTTACATTGTCCAATCAGCAACTCCAGCTGATTTTCTGCCTTGAGAACGATTTGGTTCATCAACCCATCTAATTCTTCTGCTAAAGCCATGAGGCCCTCCTTCTGATGCACGAGACATCCTTTACTTGACTGGTTAATTATATCACAAAAAATAAAAATCTGCGGACTTTTTTTCTCAGATTTTCTACTTTTTAGAATCCTTTAAGACTTAGTTTCTAGCTCTTCCTAAACCATAGCAGAGCTGGGACCTCACGCAAATTCGCTACTCCCTTAAAACCCTGCTACAGAGTTCTGACCTTATAAACTTCTTTGCAGAATCCCTTCATGCTATTAAAGACACGCTCCGCCTTTTTCTCTGTACGACAGAGGGCAAAGACTGTTGGACCAGACCCACTCATCAGGGCAGCATCCGCACCACACTTGAGCATGCGGTCCTTGACCTTCTGGATAAAAGGCTTCCGAGCAATGGTAATGTCCTCCAAAGAATTCCCCATGTGGGCTACGACACCATCAAAATCCTGAGCAACCAAGGCAGTCCTGAGACCATCGATGTCAACCCGCGAAATCTTGTCAGGTTCAATCTCCTTAAAGATAGTTCGCGTCGAAATCCCAAAATCCGGTTTCACGAGAACAACCCAGTAACCAAATCGACTATTGAGGCACTCAACAATCTCGCCCTTGCCGCTGATAAGCGCACAGCCAGCATTGAGACAGTAGGGCACATCGCTCCCTATGGCAAAGCCAATCTCAACCATTTCTTCCTGCGTCATCTGCAAGTTCCACAATTGATCCAAGGCCCGAATAGTCGCAGCAGCATCAGATGACCCACCACCGAGACCAGCACAGATAGGGATATGCTTCTCTAAACTAATCTCCACACCAGTCGTCAGCCCGTACTTTTCCTTAATCAGTAGGGCCGCCTTATAGACATCATTTTTATCATTGAGGGGCATGCGATGACTATTAGAAACCATGACGATTTCATCTGTCGGTAAATCGCGAACCGTCACGTAATCGTTGAGATCGACACTAGTCATAATCATGGCCAACTCATGATAGCCATCTGGACGCTTGCCCACAATATCCAAGCCCAAATTAATCTTAGCCGGTGCTTTTTCGATAATTTCCATAGACACTCCCCCTTTCCGTCAGCAATAATAGTCCCATTATAACAAAAAAATCACCTTAAACCTAGTTCAAATTGATACTATTTTTACATGGTCGGTAGTTTCAGTTTACTCAAAAATAAGAATAATAAGTGAAATCCATCTAAATCTTACCCACTACCAATGAAAAACAGAACTTAGTCTGAGACTAAATCCTGTCGATTTCGCTAGATTTCTCATACGACATTCTGGTTGAGTGATCGCTAGAGCTTACTTTGAAAATTCAGATCTATTTTTAAAGTTCATATATCATTTAAAAACTTGATAATGGGTGATAGTATTATAGAATACAATATGTTATAATAAAGGAGTTATTTAAAGTTTTAAGGAGAATTTTATGATTAACGCCTATAAACAGTTTTGGAAACGTTATACTGATTTTAGTGGTCGCTCAAGTCGCTCAGAATACTGGTGGTCCTATCTTTGCCAAGTCTTGATTACTATTCCATTTTCCCTTATCCTCTTCTCTGGTGCGATGTCCGTCTTTATGTCAATTCTTCCTTACATTTCAGAAAGTGGTGAACTAACTGGAATATCTGAGGAAATGGTTGCCTCTATCATTTTAAATCAACTCTTCTCACCCTTGATGATTTTCGCCTGGTTAGCCCTGCTGATTTTTGGACTAGCCTCTATCGTTCCAGGTCTTGCAATTACGGTTCGTCGTCTTCGCGACGCTGGCTTCCACTGGGCCTTCCTCTTTATTTCATTGATTCCTTACGTTGGAGGCTTAATCCTAACCGCCCTCCTCATCTTCCCAACCAAAGAAAAAGAGCAAGACCAAGCAAATAATAACTTTAGAGAATAGTAACAAGAGTCATCCAAGTGATGACTTTTTTCATAACCTTTGTATAATTGCGTTGAAAACGCTTTACCAAAAAAAGGAGTTCCATCATGACAGAATCATCTCCAAAACTACTGACTATCAGTCTATATGTCTTGATAATCTATCACAGTCTAACCATTCTGACCTCTCTGCTGAGTGTAGTATCTAGTTTGGGTTTCCTCAGTAATCCTGAGCAAAATGTCGGTATTGCTATGATTTTTATCCTCGGCCTTGCAGAAATCCTCTTCTCAACCTATGTCATCTGGATGACTTGGACCAATCTCAAACATTTAAAAACACAAACTGGGAGCTTTGACTCTATTCCTTATTACATCGCCATAGCTCTTGTCCTTTTATCCCTTCCCTATTTATTCGCATCTATTAATTGGACTGGTCTAGCTTTTAGCCTCTGCTACTTGGCCTTTCTAATAGCCATCATTTTCCAGGATAGTAAAGTCTAGCACTTATCTTTTTGATTGAAAACAATAAATTTCACCTAATCATTAGAAAAATATGATAGAATAAGGCTATCAAACTTTAGGAGGTTTATATGATTTCATATGAAAAAGTGAGGCAGTCTCTAAGATCAACGACCATTGGTATTATAATAGTCTCTATTATTGAGGTCATTATTTATGGATTTGTCTTGGGAGGTCTAGTCCTCACTCAAGCTATGCTGACAAATGATGAGTATCGTGCACAATTGGATGCACAACTAGCCTCGCAAGGGATCAGTAGCTCAGATGTCGCTGCCACTATCACCCCACTAGACATGGCTCTTTTGGCCTTTTTTGCCTTGATTAGCCTCGTTATTACAATCTTTGCCATTATCAATCTTTCGCGTTTGAAACATGGCAGAGCGATTATCATGGTTCCCTACTATTTGGGAGTTGCCTTCGCTGGATATGGCATCATCTCTGGTTTACTGAAATTCGCTCTCGTAACCGTAGCAATCCAGGCCCTTATCCTAGCCCTCTTCATCTATGCTCTCCTACAGGCTCGAAAATTACTGGAAGTAGAAGCTACTGATAACGATAATTTTTAATTAAAACCCAAAGAGGCTGGGCGTAAAGTCCAACCTCGCTATATAGAATTCGTTTTAACATTTTAACGCAGTAGTTGAATGGTTGTTTCGTTGACGTTTTACGCTCCGAACCAAGCCTATTCAACTATGCGGGGGTGGGGAGACGAACTCTTTTTTTGCTTTTAGGAGTTCCTTCCCACTCCCTTTTATAATTCTAGGAGAATACTACTCTTGCTGTCCTCCAAGTTGGTCAGCGTTACTCCCAGTAAGCGAATGCCTGAGGCATTTTCTTCTAAACTGTCAAAAATATGACGGGCATGGAGATTGATGAGGTCTGCATCGTCGGTTGCTACCTCCAAGGTTTCCCGCTTGGTCAGTGTCGAGAAGTCAGCATAGCGGACCTTAAGGACAATACTCCTGCCCTTACGCCCATGCTTGTGCAAACTTGCTGCCACGCGCCTAGCATTTTTTTCAATCTCAGCAAGAATATCTTCCTGGGTAAAAAGAAGTTTGCCATAGGTTCGTTCACTACCAATCGACTTGCGGATGCGATTGGGCTTGACCGGTGAATTTGAAATTCCCCGAGCCTTGCGGTAGAGTTCATAGCCGAAACGGCCAAACCTGTCAATCAGAACATGTTCGGGAACCGCCTGTAAATCCGCCCCCTTGTAAATGCTCATCTCATGAAGTCGCTCAACTGTCTTTTTTCCCACACCATGGAACTTCTCAATGGGGAGCTCCTTTAAGAAATCCTCCGCCTGGTCTGGCAAAATCAGTGTCAAGCCTTTAGGTTTTTCAAAATCCGAAGCCAATTTCGCTAGAAACTTATTGTAGGACACCCCAGCTGAGCAAGTTAGGCGGAGTTCCTGCCAGATATCATACTGAATCATCTTAGCCACCTTGACTGCTGAGGACAGTCCCAGTTTATTTTCCGTGACATCCAGATAGGCCTCATCGACCGACATGGGCTCTACCAAGTCCGTATAACGGTAGAAAATCTGCCGAATTTGCTGGCCAATTTCCTGGTATTTTTGATAATTACCCGAAATAAAAACAGCCTGAGGACAGCGATTATAGGCCTCCTTAGAGGACATGGCCGAGTGTACACCGAACTTCCTGGCCTCATAATTACAGGTTGAGACGACACCCCGTCCACCTGTCTGTCTCGGATCGCTCCCAATAATCACCGGTTTTCCGACTAGCTCAGGATTGTCCCTTTCCTCGACCGCAGCAAAAAAGGCATCCATGTCAATATGGATGATTTTTCTGGACCGATCATCAAGCAAGGGATAAACTAGCATCGCAACCTCCGTTTTTCTTCACACTCAGTCTATCATGTTTTAGAAAAAAATTCTGCTCTAAGGCTAATTTGACAGCAAGGCTCTGCTATTTGATAAGATGTTTTCATGAAAACAGAATAGTTTTTTCACGAATGTTTCAAAGAAATACATATTTATAATACAGATTCTCCGGACTCAATCACTGTATTATAAAAGAAACCGCTAAAAACCTCGGTTTTTTCTGTTGCAATCGGTTACTATGTGATAAAATAAACTTGTAGCTGTAACAGATAACTGTTACTAGAAAATAGGAGAACACAAATGGCAACTGTTAAAACTAACACAGATGTTTTCGAAAAAGCTTGGGAAGGCTTTAAGGGAACTGACTGGCGTGAAAAAGCAAGCGTAACTCGCTTTGTTCAAGCAAACTACACCCCTTATGATGGAGATGAAAGTTTCTTGGCTGGCCCAACTGCTCGCTCTCTTCACATCAAAAAAATCATTGAAGAAACAAAAGCTCACTATGAAGACACTCGTTTCCCAATGGACGTAGATCGTGCAACTTCAATCGCTGATATCCCAGCTGGTTACATTGACCAAGAAAACGAAGTGATCTTCGGTATCCAAAACGATGAGCTCTTCAAACTTAACTTCATGCCTCGTGGTGGTATCCGTATGGCCGAAACAACTCTTATCGAGAACGGCTATACTCCAGACCCACTCTTGCATGAAATCTATACTAAACACGCTACTACTGTAAACGATGGAATCTTCCGCGCTTACACTTCTAACATTCGTCGTGCTCGCCACAGCCACCACGTATCTGGTCTTCCTGATGCTTATTCTCGTGGCCGTATCATCGGTATGTACGCTCGTTTGGCCGTTTACGGTGCTGACTTCTTGATGCAAGAAAAAGTCAACGACTGGAACTCAATCACTGAAATCGACGAAGAAACTATCCGTCTTCGCGAAGAAATCAACTTGCAATACCAAGCCTTGCAACAAGTTGTTGCCCTCGGTGACCACTACGGTGTTGACGTTCGTCGTCCTGCTGAAAACACTAAAGAAGCTATCCAATGGGTAAACATCGCCTTCATGGCAGTTTGTCGTGTGATCAACGGTGCTGCAACTTCTCTTGGTCGTGTGCCAATCGTTCTTGACATCTACGCTGAACGTGACTTGGCTCGTGGAACTTTCACTGAGTCTGAAATCCAAGAATTCGTTGATGACTTCGTGCTTAAACTTCGTACTGTTAAGTTCGCTCGTACAAAAGCATTTGATGAAATCTACTCTGGTGACCCTACGTTCTTGACTACTTCTATGGCAGGTATGGGTAACGACGGTCGTCACCGTGTTACTAAGATGGACTACCGTTTCTTGAACACGCTTGATAACATCGGTAACTCTCCAGAACCAAACTTGACTGTTCTTTGGACTGACCAATTGCCTTATTCATTCCGTCGCTACTGTATGGCAATGAGCCACAAACACTCTTCTATCCAATACGAAGGTGTGACAACAATGGCTAAAGACGGTTACGGTGAAATGTCATGTATCTCATGTTGTGTATCACCACTTGATCCAGAAAGCGAAGACGAACGCCACAACATCCAATACTTCGGTGCTCGTGTCAACGTTCTGAAAGGTCTCTTGTCATCATGGAACAACGGTTACGACGATGTCCATAAAGACTACAAGGTCTTCGATGGCGTTGAACCAAACACTGACGAAATCTTCGACTATGACAAAGTTATCAAGAACTTTGAAATCGCCCTTGACTGGTTGACAGATACGTATGTAGATGCCATGAACATCATCCACTACATGACTGACAAGTACAACTACGAAGCTGTTCAAATGGCCTTCTTGCCAACTAAACTTCGTGCCAACATGGGATTCGGTATCTGTGGATTTGCCAACACTGTTGACTCACTCTCAGCAATCAAGTACGCTCAAGTTAAACCAATTCGTGACGAAGATGGCTTCATCTACGACTACGAAGTAACTGGCGACTTCCCACGCTACGGTGAAGATGACGACCGTGTAGATGACATCGCGAAATGGTTGATGGAAGCCTTCTTCACTCGCCTTAACCGTCACAAACTCTACAAGAACGCTGAAGCAACTGTGTCTATCTTGACCATCACTTCTAACGTGGCTTACTCTAAACAAACAGCTAACTCACCAGTTCACCGTGGTGTATACCTCAACGAAGATGGTTCAGTGAATACGTCTAAAGTAGAATTCTTCCCACCAGGTGCTAACCCAACGTCTAAATCACGTGGTGGTTGGTTGCAAAACTTGAACTCACTCGCTAAATTGAACTTCAAGCACGCAAACGACGGTATCTCATTGACAACTCAAGTTTCTCCACGTGCACTTGGTAAAACATTTGACGAGCAAGTTGGTAACTTGGTAACCATCCTTGACGGTTACTTCGAAAACGGTGGTCAACACGTTAACTTGAACGTTATGGACCTTAACGATGTCTATGAAAAAATCATGGCAGGCGAAGATGTTATCGTACGTATCTCAGGTTACTGTGTCAACACTAAATACCTCACTAAAGAACAAAAAACTGAGTTGACTCAACGTGTCTTCCACGAAGTCCTCTCCATGGATGATGCTGCTAAAGAATTATCTGGCAACTAATCTATCAAAAAATAGGATTTAGCCTAGCTAAGTCCTGTTTTTTTAATTTTAAAATCCTTACTAGATGAGGCAGAGTGACACAGATAGAACGTAAGTTTGCTAAGTAAATTTTACATTCGCAAGTTTGGTTTTAGAGGAATCTATAGCCGAATGACAAGCTTTGAAACAAGGCGGTAAGATGCAGACAGTACTTGGGTATGACAAGTCGAAGACAAGGATGTCGCAAAGTTAATTCAATAGACTGATATTTTTTCCTTTTACGAATGATAGAGTGAAAGGAGTTTTATTATGAAAAAAATTATACTCGTTGTTCTCTCACTCAGTCTTGCCCTGATTTGTTTTAGTCTGGCCACTTCTGCAGATAGTGTCACAAACCTCCCCTCTGATGGTTTGCCACAGCTGACCATCACCGAAGTCAAGGCTAAAATTTCTAAAAAGGAAACCTTTTATCTCCTTGTAGGTCGTGAGGACAATGTGGATACTCAGCTAGCTCAGAGACAAGTCCAAGAAGCCCAGTCTTCTGCCACCAAACCCATCTACTTCCTCTCCACCAAAGGGATGGACAGCAAGACCTATAAAGCCTTTACGAGAAAGTACAATATTCGAATTGCCGCCCACCTCGCAACCTTCTCTGACCGCAAACAGACCTCGGTATATGATAAGGAATGGACCAATGGCCCAGCCTTGGTTGAATTTTTAACAAGTTTGTAAACCCCTACCATTGAGGTGATACCAATAACGTGATTTCAACCAACTCTTAAAACTTTCTCAATCAATATAGACTGTCTCTTAAAAACAAATATTGGCATTTCCAGACCAAAAGTTCATTAACTAGGGCATTACAATTCATCTAGGCTAAAATAAAACCGCTTCGTTCTTTAATAAAGTTCAATGTCGTTATCTATGCATGGGTAAGTCTTGGTCTCTTCATCTATGGATAATTTTCTCAAAAAGATAAACAATTGAAGTTTAATTTTCTCATTTAAATCTTATTGTAAGAATGTTTGCTTATTCCTCATAGATATGTGATATGTTTTCTTGGACTTGTTACATAATTTTATGGGAATTTGATACATTCACTTGATAGAATACGGTATCTTACGGAGGAAAATATGATGGATAAGAATAAAGTTATTTTGGGACAGTCTTTAGCCTTAGCTGCCCTAGCAACAGCAGGTCTAACCCTATCGTCTGAAGCTAAAGCAGATAGTTACACCATTGCATATGGGGATTCGTTTTATAGTATTGCTCAGGCTTATGGTATAGATGCCTATGAACTAGCGGCAAATAATGGCATGGGAATCTATGATCTTATTTTACCCGGACAAACTCTTGAAGTGCCGCAGGGAAGCCTTTCAGCAGAGGTTACAACTGAACAAACGGTAACAACCACTGTTGCTTCTGAAAATGGCTACTATTTAGAGGGGTACGACTATGAACAAGGAATTAATTATCCTGTCGGGCAATGCACATGGGGTGTTCAAAAATTAGCCTCATGGGTCGGCAATTTTTGGGGGAATGCCTCTGATTGGGCAAGTAATGCTCAAGCTGCTGGCTTCGCTGTTGGACAGACACCTACAATTGGTTCGATCATTGTTTGGAACGATGGGTCTTATGGCCATGTTGCCTATGTAACGGCTATCGCAGATAATGGACAAATTCAAGTTTTAGAGGCAAACTATAACGGTAAACAATGGATTGACAATTATCGTGGCTGGTTTACTCCTAGCAGCTCGGAAGGGATCATCTCTTATATTTACGCCCCATAAAGAAGAAGGCAGAGTAAAAAACCTAAAAAATAGAAAATGCATAGAACATCGCCATAAAAAGGGGCTCTATAATTTCTGTAGTGGGTAAATTCCCCGCAGAGATTATGGAGCCTTTTTGAATGTAGAAAAAAGTCCCATATGACTTACAATGAAAAGCGACTAAACCATCATTAGAAAGGCTCATATGGAACAGTTCAATTTTATCACAAACCTACTCGGAATAAAAGACCCTAATATTACGATTTTGGATGTCATAGATGCTGGAACCCACAAGGAAGTCCTCGCCAAGCTGGAGTACCAAGCTCCCAAATGTCACAACTGCCAAGCTCAGATGGCTAAATATGACTTCCAGAAAGCCTCCAAAATACCTTATTTGGAGTGCGCTGGCTATAAAACCCTGATTCGTCTAAGTAAGCGCCGTTTCCGCTGTTCTAATTGCGGGAAAATGGCTGTCGCTGAAACTTCACTGGTCAAGAAAAACCACCAAATTCCCGTCATTCTCAATCAGAAAATCGTCCAAAAATTGATGGAGAAAGTCGCCATGACAACCATTGCAGAGAGTTTGGCGGTGTCAACCACAACGGTCATCCGAAAGTTAAAGGAGTTCCAATTCAAGACAGACCTAACCTGGCTGCCAACTAACATGAGCTGGGACGAGTACGGTTTCAAGAAAGGCAAAATGAGCTTCATTGCGCAGGATTTCGATTCGTTCAAAATCATCACAATGGACATGTTCAGCCCTTACTACGACATCGCTAAAAAACTGTTTCCGAATGCCAAAATCGTCCTTGATCGTTTCCACCCCTCGCTTTCGAATTTCTTAGCTCGAGGCTAAAATAGTCCACTGGACTATTTTACTCCAACACATGAGCTGTGCCATGAACAGACTACGCGTCCAAATCATGAACCAGTTTGACCGGAAGTCCCCTGAGTATCGGGAACTCAAGCGCTATTGGAAACTGATTCAGCAGGATAGTCGAAAGCTCAGCGATAAACGCTTTTATCGCCCGACTTTTCGCATGCACTTGACTAACCAGGAGATTGTCGCTAAGCTGCTCAGCTATTCCTAAGAACTGAAAGAGCATTACGAGCTTTATCAGCTCCTACTTTTCCATTTCCAAGAGAAGCAAGCTGACCAGTTTTTTGGACTTATCTATGAGGCTCTGCCAGCTGTCGATCCTATCTTTCAGACAGTTTTCAAGACCTTTTTGAAAGATAAGGATAAGATTGTCAACGCTTTGGAACTGCCTTACTCCAACGCTAAACTCGAAGCGACAAACAATATCATCAAGGTCATTAAGCGCAACGCTTTTGGCTTTCGGAACTTTGAAAACTTTAAAACTCGTATTTTCATTGCCTTGAACAGTGCAAAGGGCTGGGGATAGCCCTTTGCAGCTTGTCTCCCGAAAATGCGGGAGAGACAAGAACGAGAGAAGACAAGTCCTGTCCTCTCTCGGTGTTAAATAGGGCAACCCACTACAGTTGACAAAGAGCCTAAAAAGGCTGTTTCTATGCATTTTTAGTTTATTTATTTTTTGAAGAAAAACTAGAATTAAAACGATGACTCAGACGCTTCATGTTCATATAGGCTTCATGTCTTTATGAACCTTATGCTCTCATAAAAAACATTTATTTTAATACGGGCCCCGTCAGACCAATATTCTTATTTCTTCTGTCGATTTTTTCGGTAGTAAAACATTTCAACTCCAGGGAGTAAAACTAAAGGACCGATGAGTAAAAAGAATCGAACAAGAGCGAGAAACCCACTAAGCCAACTTATCCCCCCAGAAAAACGGTCACTGCAGTAGAGAGCGGACTAGGATCAGGACTCCATAGTGTAGGTACCATATCATTGAAGCAGGATAAAGAATCAATAACCCAAGAAGTCAATTAAACTCTTCAAAACTTACAGCTAATAGATGGTAAAGAGACCACGATAAGAGTGGAAATGATGAAACAAGAAAACCAGTTATCCGAATCTTCCTATCTGTTTTCATCGTAAACTCTCCTTAATCACATCCCGTAACTCCCGACGTTTTGCGATCCATAGCGGTCTATCATCATAGTTGTAGGTGCGATTGGTCAAAAAGATAACAGCCTGGTGGGCTCTGCGATTAACCATGACAAAAGGTCCGGTATAACCCGTGTGGTCAATCCAGTCTCCGTCTAAGTTCCAACCTAGGGAACGTGGCTTGTCAGGACTACCATAATTTTGCCAAAGATTAGAGGCAAAGTCATCCTCTAGATAGTGCTGGCAGAATTGCTTTAGGTCTTCTATCGTTGAAAACAAACCTGCAGAACCGCAATGGACACCCAAGACCTTGGCCTTGGGATCATGGACCTGTCCCGTAGTAATCCCTTTAACCGTAGGAACGGCTTCTAGACGTGGACCAAAACTCGTCTTAGCCATTCCCCATTTCTGGAAAATACGTTCATCAAACAAGACATCCAAGGGCTGATCCAAGGGCTGACCCAATAGCTTTTCCAACAAAAATCCCAGTAAAATAAAGTTGATATCCGTATAATGGAATCCTTTATCATCTGTGACCTTAATCTCATGAATGGCCTGTTTAAGGGCCGTTTCATCTAAATCGTCTCGATTTGGAATAAAGGGATCGATACCAGAGGTATGGGTCAATAGTTGGCGAATGGTCAGACTAGAATCCTCTACTTGGGGATAATACGATTTCAAGGCTCTGTCTAACTCCAACTTCCCCGCCTGAATCAGAAAAATCAGCAGGGTCGCAACTCCTACAACCTTAGAGACTGAAGCTAGATCATAAACCAAGCCTGGTTCTGTAGCTCTGCCATCTTCACTCTCTCCAAAGTAAAATTCCTGCCAAACTCCTTGGTCAAAAATGGACAAACTCGCCCCAGGATAAAGATTATCTGCTATTTGCTCCTTAATCTTCTCAAGAATTGCTTCCATCTTATTTTTTAAACCAGAGTTCTATCTTGCTGGTATCTGAGATGACCAGTACCGTTTCTTTCCTATCCAAATAAACGGACAAGCCCTTGTCTTCAAAATAGGTCTTAAGAGCCTGCATGTCTTGGTCCTTAGGTACCGCAAACTCCAAGATTTCAAGATCCCAGGCAACATTAGGTTCAAGCTGTAAATCTGGTCCTATAACCTCTTTAAACCCAATTGATACAGGCAGGGTCTCACTAAAAATAGCATCATAAAAATCTGTCGCAACTGTAGAATCAGGAACATTAAGAACAAGGCCAGAAACTTCAAAATCTTGGAGACCTTGGAAATCAGGAACAGGTACCAACTCCGGTCTCACACACACTTCAAGACTTTCAAGGTCATTTTCAGCATGCAAAATAATCCTATCATTTTCAGGAGATAAGACCTCAAACGCGTATGCTTTGGTGCCTCGATAAACTTGTACAATAGACTCCGAACTGGCTAAAAGTGCCTCAATGTCTTTAGGGTCTTTGGCTTTAATGTAGAGTGTATTCAATTTTTTAGGACCCTCAACAGCTCGAGTTCGCATAGAAGGCGATTCCTCAATCACAAAGCGAGTCTCTGTCTGCGTATGCCCTGAGAAGAGGGCAATAGCATTTTCTTCATAGTAGCACTTGAAACCTAAAATGGTCTCATAAAAAGCAATGTTTTGATCGCGATTATTAACGCGTAATACAGGGTATGTAAAGGTTGTGTTTTCTAATACTGTCATTCTTTTTTCCTCGTCCTATTATTGTAAATAAAAGTTATCCATTTGACAAGAATTTATAGGCAATGCTCACCTCTCTGTCAAAAAAGGCAGTTATCCCTAATAGCAACATTTTTAGCCTATCCTAGCAATACTAGACGGAGACTTGATAAATTTTGACATCAGCCACCATAATAAATTAGAATTTTTTCAAAATAGATTCTAGCTGAATCATGAGAAAAGAGGCTCTAGGAGCCTCTCTAACGATAGAGGATAATATAAAGTCCTGCTGCGGCCAAGGCTCCAAGTATAGGAATCAAAGCTGGTACCCAAGCATACCACCATCGTGACGAACCTTTACCGGTCCCTAAAATCGATTTTGGCAAGATATGGTGCAGCAAACGAGGAGATAGATCTCTAACTGGATTGAACGCTCCTCCTGATACGCCTCCTAGAGCTAAAATGAGCCCCCCATACAAGAACCCTCGCGTTAAGTAAGTTAAGCTGATACTAGCACTCAGAACATCTGAAATTGTCGCAAAAGCTTGGGCTGTCGTATAAGTCCCCTTATATTGGTTAACAATCGTCTGTACACGCTCAGCCCCAAAATAATGAGTCGTCAAGGCCAGGACTCCGAACACAAAAACAAAGGTACCAATAAACTCTGCGGTACTCGTAGCAACCAAGATTGGGCCACGACTTTGTCGCTTCTGCTGATCAAGGGTTGGTACAGTTGCAAAAGCTGATAAAATGTTTGCAGGATTGCGACTATTTAAGAAAAACGTATTATAAATGGCAACCAGCAAAATCTGTCCAAAGAAAGCACCGAAGAATTGGGCGACAAGATAGGGGAGAACATGGGCCCAAGAAAAGTGCCCGGAAGCAGCTAATCCAATCGTCACTGCTGGGTTAACGTGAGCTCCCGATACATTACCAAACATGACTGAAACTACCAGCAAAGCAAGACCATAACCTACTGCAATTACAGGCCAGCCTGCATTAGTCATCTTGGTACCTTTTAAACGAACATTGGCAATGACCCCATTTCCAATTAGGACAAAAATAGCGGTCGCAAAGAACTCACTAATGTACTTCACTGCCCAAGAATAATTCATAGCACTCCTCTTTCTAACTGTTTCAATACCCATACGAGAAGGGGCAATCGCAAGAGAAAAGCTCTGCCATTGACCCCATCAAAATCTTTAATAGTAAATTTAGACAATCTTTATTTTATCAAGTATAATGAGTAATGTAAAGGCAGGAGCAGTAATAAAATAAGATTTAATGTTTTTAATGGTTCTGTTACCTCAATTTGTAGAAAGAGACCCCGCTATGAAATATAATCAATACTCCTACATCACCCCTAACCAAGACCAAATACTTGCAGATTGGGCAACCTTAGGCCTGACAATAGATCAAGGTCAAGAGGGCAAAAAACAGTTAGAAGACTTTGTCCGCCAGCTCTTCTTCCACTATCCCAACACTGATATCCCTCTGAGCAATCTCCTGGCGAATTGGGAGACGGATCTACTGAGTTTCTTTCAGTCCGACCAATCGCTGACGAAGAATGTTTTTGACATGGTTGCTCTGCAACTACTGGACTTTATTCCTGGTGTCGACTTTACAGACCTTGAAAAATTCATGGTTGATATTAACTTTCCTGTCCGCTATCAGGAGGAAAATATCCTCTCAAGTCTCCACCACTTGCTGGCCAGCCGGCGTAAGGATGGCGTGACGCTAGTTGATTTCTTGGTCAACCAAGGCCTCATCCCTGCCGACAATGCCTACCATTATTTTAATGGCAAGAGCCTAGCAACCTTTGATGCCACTCAGGTCCTCCGCGAGGTTGTCTACGTCCAGGCCCCTGTCGATACCGACCAAGATGGTGACTTGGACCTGATCAAGGTTAGCGTTATTCGACCAAGAACCAACCACAAGGTCCCTGCTGTCATGACCGCCAGCCCTTATCACATGGGAGTTAACCCGGTTGCCAGCGACAAGCTAATCTATAAGATGGAAGGTAGTCTAAGTGTCAAGGAGCCTAAGACTATAACGGTTGAAGACCGTGACTTCTCACCTTTAGACACACCTGAACTCGATTTGCCAGAGGGGCCAGCTGAAGAAACTTTTGCCAGCATTCGTAGCTTCACCCTCAATGATTATTTCCTTCCACGCGGTTTTGCCAACCTCTATGTATCCGGCGTTGGGACAGCGGGCTCCACAGGCTTTATGACCTCTGGTGACTATCAGATGATTGCCGGCTATAAGGCTGTCATTGATTGGCTCAATGGCAGAGCAGTCGCCTTTACCAGTCCCCTACGCACCAAGACCGTTCAGGCCAATTGGTCCAATGGTAAGGTCGCGACAACTGGAATCTCCTATCTAGGAACCATGTCAACAGGGCTTGCGACGACTGGTGTCGATGGCCTCAAGGTCATCATTGCAGAGGCTGGCATTTCTTCCTGGTATGACTACTACCGTGAAAATGGCCTCGTCAGCAGCCCTGGAGGCTATCCAGGTGAGGACTTGGATAGTTTAGCTGCCTTCACCTACTCACGGAGCTTGGTTCCTGGTGATTTTCTCCGTCAAAAAGATACCTATAACCGCCTCTTGCAAGACCTCCTCATCAGCCAACTAGACCGCGAGACCGGTGACTACAATCAATTTTGGCATGACCGTAACTACCTCATCCACGCCGACAAGGTCAAGGCCCATGTGGTCTATGTTCACGGCCTCCAAGACTGGAACGTTGCCCCAAGACATGTCTATAACATCTTCAACCGACTGCCTGGAACAGTTCAAAAGCACCTCATTCTCCACCAGGGACAACACGTCAACATGCATAACTGGCAATCCATTGACTTCCGTGAGAGCATGAATGCCCTATTAACCAAGGAATTATTGGGACTGGACAATGATTACGACCTGCCGACTGTCATCTGGCAGGACAACCAAGGTGAGCAGACTTGGTCAAATGTCGACCAATTTGGTAGCGGTGACTGGCAGGTCTTCTCACTGGGGAATGGCCAGCAGACCATCCCTAACGCCTACCCGCAAGAGCAATTTGAAACCTACTGCAAGGACTTTAATGCCTTTAAAGCTCAGCTATTTGACGGTAAAACTAATGCTGTCGTGATGGATATCCCGCTGACAGAAGACCTGACCATCAACGGACCTGTTCAGCTGAATCTGACGGTTAAATCTTCGACTAACCTGGGGCTCATCTCTGCTCAACTGCTGGACTTTGGGCCAAGCAAGCGCCACGGGGATACGCCCCGGATGGTCGCTCCCAAAACGGTTGACTACGGCCGTGGATTCTCCAAGGACAACTTGGAAGAATTGCCTTTTGTAGAGAGTCCGCACCGCGTCATCACCAAGGGAAGCCTCAACCTGCAAAACCGGACTGAGCTACTAACCGTTGAGGCTGTAGAACCAGACCAATGGATGACCTTGAGCTATGACCTACAGCCAACCATCTACCAGCTCAAGGCAGGAAATCAGCTTCGTCTGGTCCTCTATACAACCGACTTTGAGCACACGGTTCGCGATAACCAAGACTACGAACTGACTGTCGATCTGGACAAGTCTTCAATCAGTGTTCCTAGGTAATAATACTCACTCAAAATCTCAATAGACAAGGCAGGTTGACGTAGACATAACTAGTGTTAGGCAAGGAAACCTAACAACGTATAAGTTTGATTTTGAAAGAGTATAAAAATAAAAGACTTGATCAAGCATCAATAAGAATGCTTGACCAAGCCTTTTTTGTTCTGCTTTAAACACAATAATCAGGGCTCAGAATGCTAGTTAACCTCGATTCTACAGAAGTACCAATTGTTTAAGATTTTACACTCTAAACTGCTTCAATCGCAGAGCATTAAGTAAAACAGAGACGGAGCTAAGGCTCATGGCTGCACCTGCCAGCATAGGATTAAGAAGGGGACCGCCAAAGAGATAGAGGAGACCCATGGCAATCGGAATCCCGATAACATTATAGGCAAAGGCCCAAAAGAGGTTCTGCTTGATATTACGCATGGTCGCCTTGGAGAGCTTCATGGCTGTCACAACAGTAGTCAAATCTTGCGACACCAGAACGACGTCCGCTGACTCAATGGCCACATCCGTTCCTGAACCGATGGCTAAACCGACATCTGCCTGAGCAAGAGCAGGCGCATCGTTGATGCCATCCCCAACCATGGCAACCACCTGGTCGCCTGACTGGAGTTCCTTGACATGACTGGCCTTTTCTTCCGGCAGGACCTCACTCAGGACACGGTCGATTCCTAATTCTCTCGCGATAGCCTGAGCGGTAGTGGTATTATCACCCGTCATCATCACCGTTTCGATTCCCATCTTATGGAGTTGGGCAATAGCAGAGCGACTAGACTCTTTCAAGCGATCCGCAATAGCTATCAGGCCGATGAGTTCCTGACCGAGCGCAACGAAGATTGGAGTCTGGCCAGAACTGGCTAATTTCTCTGCATCTGTTTGAGCCTCAGTCAGTTCAATTCCCTGCTCAGTCATCCAGCGGGCATTGCCCAGGTAGAGGGACTGACCATCTACTTGAGCCACTAAGCCATGACCTGGCACGGCTTGAAAGTCGGTCATATTTGGTAAACTCAAAGCTTGCTCCGTCGCTTTCTGAACAATAGCTTCTGCCAGAGGATGCTCTGACCCTTTTTCTGCAGAGGCTGCAAGAGCGAGGACTTCTCGGTCCGACAAGCTTCCATAGGTCAGGAGTTTTGTGACCTCGGGCCTTCCTTGAGTCAAGGTCCCAGTCTTATCAAATAAAACGGTCTGAACTGCTTGAAGTCCTTCAAGGGCTGGAGCAGATTTGATTAAAATCCCGTGCTCCGCTCCCTTTCCTGTCCCAACCATAATGGCAGTCGGAGTGGCCAGCCCCAAAGCGCAGGGACAGGCAATAACCAAAACGGCTATCAGGATACTGAGGGCAAACTGCCAGGACTGACCACCGAGGCTCCACCAGGCTAGGGCAGCCAGAACTGCCAAGCCCATGACTACGGGGACAAAGACCGCTGATACGCGGTCAGCCAAGCGAGCAATGGGAGCCTTGGACCCCTGGGCATCTTCAACCAGCTGGATAATTTGCGACAACATGGTGTCTTTCCCAATTTTTTGGGCTTCAAACTGGAAGGATCCATTCTTGTTGATAGTTCCTCCGACGACCAAGTCTCCCTGGGTCTTTTGAACCGGTAGCGCCTCACCTGTCAGCATGGATTCATCAATGCTGGAAGAGCCTTGAGTGATAGTACCGTCGACAGGTATTTTCTCACCAGGACGGACCAGCAAAATCTGACCCACTTGAACTTGCTCTAGAGGTATATCCTTTTCTTGGCCATTGTCAAGAATCCTAGCAGTCTTTGGCGCTAGTCCCATAAGGTGCTTAATGGCATCCGAAGTCTTACCTTTGGAAACAGCCTCCAAATACTTGCCCAGGGTAATCAGGGTCAGAATCACACCTGCAGATTCAAAATATAAGTCTGGATGAGCTCCGCTATGGTCCACAGAACCCAGCCCCAGAGCTATTGTCGTGACTAAGCCCTGCAAGAGGGCAGCAGTCGTTCCTACTGCAATCAGTGAATCCATATTGGGATGACCCTTAAAGAGGGTTTTAAAGCCCTTGGTATAAAAGCTTCGACCTAGATAGACCACTGGAAGCACCAGGAGAATCTGAGCCAGGGCATAGTTCAGTGAACGGTGCTCTGGATGCAAAAAGTGAGGCAGGGGCAGGCCACCAAAGGGCAACATGGGACCCATGGCAATATAAAGTAAGGGAACCGTAAATAGGGCGGACCAACTAAAACGACGCCAGAGTTGTGCTGTTTGGGATTCTTTTTTAGCTGGGGTCTCTTGATTATCAGCCTTTAGGCTAGCCTTATAGCCACTAGCTTGAACTCCCTCTTTGATGGTTGCAACATCCACCCTTTCTTTATCGTAAGTGACAGAAAGGGTTTCTGTTGCCAAATTAACCACTGCCTCCGACACCCCATCTAAGCTTTGGACGGCTCGCTCAACTGTTGCGGCACAGGAAGCACAGGTCATCCCTTCGATGGCAAATTGAATCTTCGCTTTATTTTGAGAATCCAGTGACCTGATGTCATAGCCTGCTTCCTGAACGGTTTCTTGTAAGTCCTCAAAGGTCAAGCGTTCAGGGTCGAAATCAATCGTCACTTTTTCCCTTGCCAGATTGACACTGGCTTCTCGAACACCTTCGACTTGTTGAAGAGCCTTTTCAACACTTGCAGCGCAGGAGGCACAAGTCATGCCAAGGACTTGGTACTGTTCTTTCATGATTTCTCCTTCTCTATCGTTTACATCTGTAAATATATTATAGCCTAATGCCGGAGAATTGTCTACAAACGTAAATTTATTATGGTTTTAAAAAGATCCCTAGGGATCTTTTTAAAAGACGAAGATCAAAGCTAGACAGACCAAATCAATCCATCAACCCCAAATGCCAAGCAGTCATAATCTTATCTTAGGACAAGCGTCGTTTGAATTCCTCATAGCCAAAAGATTTGACGGCGGTGAGCTGATTGTCCCCATCTGCCGCCATAATAGTGGCCAGTGGCATGCCGTTGAAGGTATTAGTCTTAACCATGGAATAGATGGCCATGTCGCAGAAAATCAAACGACTCCCAATTTCCAAGGGCTGATCAAAACTATAGTCGCCGATGATATCACCGGCCAGACAGGTTGGCCCACCAAAACGATAGGTGTAGGCCTTCTCACCAGGCTGACCACTGCCGATAATGTCAGGCCTGTAAGGCATCTCCAACACATCAGGCATGTGGCAGGTCGCAGAGGTATCTAAAATAGCATTGTGCACGCCATGGTTTTCAGTCAGGTCCACAATCCGCCGCAGGTCAGAACAGATGCCATAGTAGGTCGGGTTGTTGACTAAGACAGCCTTGACCTCCGAATACTCAGCCAGGGTCTTCTCCAGCTCTTCCAGGGGCATCCCCGTTGAAATCTCCAGTTCAGGCTGCAAGGGAGTGGTCACATAAACTGGTAGGCCACCACACATGACCAGGGCATTGATGACGGATTTATGGACATTGCGGGGCAGGATAATCTTGTCTCCTGCCTTGATGGTCGCAAAAATCATATTCTGCACCGCACCGATTGTTCCATTGACCATGAAGAAGGCATAGTGGGCCCCAAAGGCTTCCGCTGCCAACTCTTCTGCCTCCTTGATGACTGAAACCGGGTGGCCCAGGTTGTCCAACATCTTCATGGAGTTGGCATCCATGGACACCGCCTGTTCTCCTAGAAAGGCCGTCAGGTCACGACTGGACCGTCCCCGCTTATGGCCCGGCACATCAAAGGGCACCACCCGCCGCTCCTTGAGGGCTTTTAAGGCCTCTACAATGGGCATTCGCTCTTGCTTCATCTTTCTCCTTCCACACAAAAAAAACTCAAGCAAGGAAGCCTTGCTTGAGTCTGAGTTGGTTAAAATCCTGCAAAAATCCCACCCCACCCGGTGATTGTGACTTTTTGTGTAGAACGTTAGAGTCTATATAGCATGTCTTACTTTTACTACTCTTACCAATCGTTTTCACAAGCATAAGGTCAACCTTATGTCATAAAAAATTTGAGTCGACAGCCTTAGCCATCTCTTCAATGGGCGCGAAGCCCCTCTACTACATCAAACCTGTTTCTTTCATCGCCAAGCCTGTATATTCTGGTAGCAGTGACTCGGTCAATTTATAAAAACAGCAATAAGTTTGGCAAAGTAATACTCGCCTCTCTCGTTCGCAATATGATTTGCAAAGGCCATACTGCACTATTTTAGAGAAAATAGCAATGTTTTTTTATTTTTCCAAAAAAACATTCGCATTTTGTTTTTGTCATCAAACTAATTTAGAAGTTATCATAGAGAATAGAACCTTAAGATTTCCTTCTTTTGCTTACGTTACCCCTACTGCCTCTATTTATTTTTTTGAGGATATTTCTGTCCTAGTGAAAAACAAAAAAAGAGGCCATAGGGACCTCCTTTTGATTAGTCTTCGTTTACGTATGGTAAAAGTGCCATTACACGTGCACGTTTGATAGCAGTTGTTACTTTACGTTGGTTTTTAGCTGAAGTTCCAGTCACACGACGAGGAAGAATTTTTCCACGTTCTGAGATGAAACGGCTAAGAAGCTCAGTATCTTTGTAATCAACATATTCAATTTTATTCGCTGCGATGTAATCAACTTTTTTACGGCGTTTGAATCCGCCACGACGTTGTTGAGCCATGTCTTTTCTCCTTTATATATTTCTAGTGAGGCTATCAGTCTTAGACTGCTCAGCCATTCGTCCATCTAAATTAGCTTAGAATGGAAGATCGTCGTCTGAGATATCCACTGGACTTGTATTGCCAAATGGACTATCGTCACGACCGAAGTTTGGTGTTGATTGTGTTGGCTGCGCAGAATAACCACCCGCTGTGTTGTTGCCACCTCCAAAGGAAGCGTCAAATCCACCAGCATTGTAGCCACCACCCTGGCCTTCACGTGTAGCACGACTTTCCAACATTTGGAAGTTTTCCGCCACAATCTCCGTTACATACACACGTTGACCTTGTTGATTTTCATAGTTACGGGTCTGAATACGACCAGTGACCCCAATCAAGGCACCCTTTTTAGCCCAGTTAGCCAAATGCTCAGCTGGCTGGTTCCAAATCACACAGTTGATGAAATCGGCTTCGCGTTCGCCATTTTGGTTCTTACGGATGCGGTTAACCGCCAGGGTAAAGGTTGCTACAGCAACATTATTGGGTGTGTAACGCAGTTCAGCGTCTCGGGTCATGCGACCGACAAGTACTACATTATTAATCATAAAACACCTGCTTACGCGTCAAGTTTGACGATCATGTGACGAAGAATGTCAGCGTTGATTTTTGACAAACGGTCGAACTCGTTAAGAGCGACAGCGTCAGTTGCTTCAACGTTAACGATGTGGTAAAGTCCTTCACGGAAATCTTGGATCTCGTATGCAAGACGACGTTTTTCCCAATCTTTTGATTCAACAACAGTTGCACCGTTGTCAGTCAAGATAGAATCAAAACGTTCTACCAAAGCAGCTTTTGCTTCTTCCTCAATGTTTGGACGAATAATATAAAGAATTTCGTATTTAGCCATTGATGTTTCCTCCTTTTGGTCTAATGACCTACACTCCTTGGCGCAGGTAAGTGAGGGATGCTCACAAGACACTATTCTATCAAAAAAAATCCATTCTGACAAGCAAAAACATCGTGTTCGCTCCGAAAAGTTAGTAACTAGAGGAAACAAAAAAACTCAAGGATAGAAATTCCATCTTTCCCTGAGTTTTAATAGTGATTACTGACGTTTTCTTAAGCCTGCAGCAATACCGAGTAACACGATGAAACCTCCCATAAGTGTTACAAATGAAGCTTGGTCACCAGTTTTGGGTAATGATTTTTTATTGGTTGTTGAGCTTGTAGTGGTTGGATTAGCAGATGGCTTAGGCGAACCTGTTCCTTTGTTGGAGGATGTCGTAATTGTAGTTGATGTTGTACTATCTTTAGCAACAATAGCTAGAGCAGCAGCTGTTGATGGCTCTTCAGCTTCGCTATTGGCATGTTTTAGACCCATACGGATAGCTTCAACTTCAGTCATCACTTGGTTCGTTTCACGATTATCGTTTCCAATATGCTCTTCATAATAGAAATAAACTTTAGTTTTCGTTAAACCTGTTTTTGAAACATAAACTTTACGGTTAGGATCTGAGCTGCCAATCTGGTTACTAGTAGTTGTAGTCGAAGGCTCAGTAGTTGACACCGTGGTGGTTGTCGTCGGAGCTTCAGTTGTTGTATTTGTAGCTGGTACAGTGGTTGTATCAAGAACAGTTGATTTTGTAGTTGTCGTAGTCGGTTCAGTAGTAGTTGGAGCCACAGTTGTTGTAATCGGCACAACTGTCGTGGTTGGAGCTGTAGTCGTTTGAGCTTCTCCTGACGGCAAGGTTACCCATTTTTCACCATAGAAGGTTCTATTCGTTGAATACGACACACCTTTGACCACAATCTTATAGATTCCTGATGGAATCCCCTCAGAGAAAGTTACTGTTCCTCCAGTATAAGCTGTTAAATCTTCGCTATGAGAATAAATACTAGCACTTCCACCCAATCCAACTTGATTACCCGCTTGGTCATAGGCTTCAATTGAAAAAGCTGTTGTAGAATCTGCTGCATTAATCAAATTCCCCGTAACACTAAGACGAGTATTTGAAAGAGGAGAAACATTAACGCTTAACCCTTCAGAAGCTGAAAAATCTATAGCACTAGCACCACTGAGAACATAGGTTCCCTTCTCGTTGCCATACTCGATTTCAATCAAGCTTGAATTTACTAATGTTAAATTATAAAAATCAAATCGACCATCAGCTGAGACCGGAGCTGTTCCCAAGGTTTTTCTAGCACCAGTTTCATCTAAATAAGTCAGATAGACTGTTGCATTTCGACCAATATTCCCCTGAGTTCCCCACTTGCTCGTATCCGCTTGACCTGTGATATGGTAACGATAACTGCTAAGAGAGCCATTAGGAAACACTTCTTTTGTCACTGTTGCACTAGCTATAGTTGACGGAAAATTTGCAGTATCAGCCGAGACAATATAAGTAGGTGAAACGATTGCTTGAACTCCTAAACCTGCAGTAGCCAATGTAACACTAGCTAAGAACCCATAAACTTTTCTCTTATTCATATCTGATTCTCCTTTAAATAAGCTTTCACTGTAATTATAGTCAACTGAAGATAAAAAATCAAATAAAAATACAAAAATTACGACACATTGTTCGTTTTTAAACAAAAGAAGGTGTCACCTGACTACCTTCCAATTTCTTCTACTTTTTGAATACACCAGTCCACCAACTCCTCCAACCGCTCGATTTGCCCGGTCATGTGGAGGTAGCCGATGACCGCCTCAAAACCGGTCGAAATCTTGTAGGTCACCACATCGGTGTTCTTAGCCTTGGTCTGGCTGTTGGCATTGCGACCACGTTTGAAAATTTCGATTTCTTTGTCGGTCAATAGCTGCGCGTCTAAGAGGGCTTGAACCAGCATAGCCTGAGCCTTGGCAGACACATAGTGGGTTGCTAAGCGGTGCAGCTGATTGGGCTTGGTCTGGCCCGTCATGATGAGATGGCGGCGAACATACATGGAGTAGACCGCATCCCCCTCAAATGCCAGGGCAATTCCGTTTATCAGGTTTACGTCAACAGCATTAATCACGCGTCCACCTCACCCCATCCTTAGTATCTAGGAGTTTGATACCTTTTTCAGCCAGTTCATCACGGATACGGTCTGCGGTAGCAAAATCACGGTTGGCACGGGCTGCTTGACGCTCCGCGATTAGCGCCTCGATGTCACTATCCAGCACTTCTTCCGTAAAGAAAATCCCAAAAACTTCTAGCATTTTAGCTAAGGCGGTCTTGACGCTGTCTGTGTAGTTGCCAGAGTTAATCCACTTGGCCAAGTCAAAGACCACAGTGATACCATTTGCAGCGTTGATGTCATCGTCCATGGCTTCTGCAAAGCGGGCCACAAAGTCTGCCAAGACTGCTTCATCAGCTGTCTCCGTTAGCGGTTGCGTGTAGGCATTTTTGAGGTACTTGAGGTTGGTTGTCGCATCGTGAATAGCTTTCTCGGTAAAGTTGACAGGCTTTCTGTAGTGCTGGGTTGCTAGGAAAAAGCGAAGCACTTGGCCGTCAACGGTCTCCAGCATATCATGAACGGTCACAAAATTCCCCAAGGACTTGGACATTTTTTCATTGTCCACGTTGACAAAGCCGTTGTGGAGCCAGTAGTTGGCAAAGGTGCGACCTGTCTTGCACTCGCTCTGGGCGATTTCATTGGTGTGGTGCGGAAATTCGAGGTCGGCTCCGCCACCGTGAATATCAATCGTATCACCTAAGATTTCAGTCGCCATGACCGAACACTCGATGTGCCAGCCTGGCCGACCAGGACCCCACGGGCTGTCCCAGGACACTTCGCCTGGTTTGGCTGACTTCCAGAGGGCAAAGTCCAAGGGGTTTTCCTTGCGGGCTGTTTCCTCGTCCGTCCGTCCGCTGGCACCGATTTCTAGGTCAGCTAGGGTTTTGTTGGCTAACTTGGCATAGTTTTCTGCCTTTTCCACCCGAAAATAGACATCGCCTTCAGCCTCATACGCGCAGCCTTTTTCCAAAAGAACCGTGACAAAGGCGATAATCTCGTCCATGTAGTCCATAACACGGGGATTTTGGGTCGCAGGCTTGACGAAGAGCCGATCCGTGTCTTCCATGAAGGCTGCGATAAACTTGTCCGTCAGCTCTTTTGGCGTCATGTCGTTCTCTGCTGCGGCCTTGATAATCTTGTCATCGACGTCAGTGAAGTTACTGATATAAGTCACCTCAAGCCCACGGTACTCCAGGTAGCGACGGATGGTGTCAAAGGCCACCGTCGAGCGGGCATTCCCGATGTGAATGTAGTTGTAAACCGTCGGCCCGCAGACATACATTTTGACCTTGCCAGCCTCCTGCGGCACAAAGTCCCGCAGGCTACGGGTCATGGTATCGTAAAATTTAATCATTTTTTGTATCTCCTTTGCGATGGAGCTGCCAGAGGTAGCCCACTAGTCCCAGTGTGCCCAGGCCCGTCGCTCCAGCTGCCAGCCAGCTCCCCTCAAACAGGGTTGCCAGACAGACCAAAGCCAAAAACAGAGTGACCAAACAGATGAACTTGTGGCTCTCGTAAAAATCAAACATAGGTTTCCTCATTCATTTATGAGCAGGATAGTTAAATCGAAGCCTGTTCGCATTCTTTCGCAATCGTCAATGCAATCTCAAAGAAGCTGAGCAGGTGGTCCTCTTCATGACCTTCTCGCTTGTCCCAGCCGTTTTCGTGGTCCACGTAATCCGAGGTGTAAAAGAAATGATAGACCTCCGTCCCACGGAACTGGGACCAGGCCGCAACAGAGGCCCATTCCATATCGACCACGGTTGCACCAGCAGCCTTGCGGCGTTTGACCTTTTCAGGTGTCTCCCGAAAGAAGGCATCCGTCGTCCAGGCCTTGGTCGTGGTGTAGGGAATCTTGTTTTGGGTCAGAATCTCCTCAAACCGTGCCAGATGTTCTGGCGCATAACCAATCTTATCACTGGCTGGAGCGTAATGATAGGATACGCCCTCATCCCGAATGCTGCTAGTCGGCACAATCAGTTTGTTGGTCTCTAAACTCCCATCCAAGACGCCGCAGGTCCCAAAGAGGATAAAGCGTTTGAAGCCGGCTGCTTGCAGTTCTTCCAGAGTTCCAATCAAGGCTGGAGCACCAAGTTGAGCCAGCATGACTGCGACTTTTTGCCCATCCTTTTCATAGATATGCCAGGGCAATTTGCCGTTGATATTGGACTTGTAGCCTCCGTATCGGAGGGTATAACGGGCGTGAATCAAATCGAGCAATTTCCCTGAAAAGGGCATAATGATGGTATCACAGATTTCTTGATGGTCACTAGCTTCTCCAAAATCAAAATCTGGCTCAATCACCGCCCGTGCTGGGTCAAATTCTTCTAAAATCATGGACCATCCTCCTCTGGTACATCTAGGTAAATAATCTGGGTCTGGTAGACAAAGCCAATCTTTTCATACAAGCGTTTTGCTCCGCTATTGTCATCCTCAACCGCAATCTGAAAAGGCCAGTTATTCCTCCCCAGAAGATCATTGACCACGCACTTGACGAGATAACTGCCATAGCCCTTCCCTTGATGGAGCGGCAGAACAGCAAGTCCGTAGAGGTAATTGTAGTCAGAACTAATATTGACTGTGCAGGAAGCGATGACGTCATCGTTCAAACTAAGACAGTAGAGCAAGTGCTCCTCATCTGCCAAAGCCTCGGTGGCATAGCGCAAGGCCACATCATAATCGCTCTCAAAAGCCTGACTCTGAAAGGTCGCAATGGCAGACAACATAGCCTCATCTGCCAATTTAAACACCACATCTTCTCGCTTATCAAGCACATAAGGCTCACGATTTCTGACCAACCAAGTATCAGTATCAGGATTTTCGATCAAACCAAAATTTCCGGGCAAATCAGGATGTTTGTCCAGAAAGGCTCGCTCGGTCCAAAAGGTCACACTCGCAATAGGATAGCTCGCTGTCTGCTCTTGAAAGGCCACATAGAGTTGCTTGGCCAGGCCCTGACGGCGATAAGCAGGATGGACAAAAACAGCTAATTCTGCCTCGTCATCGTCTGCATAAACAGCCAAGAAACCAACCAAGGTTTCTTCCTCATTTACCAAGAAAAAGGCTGGCATGTCAGGATCAAAATTAAGATTACTGGAAAGATAGGGATCGCGCGCTGTTCCATCATAGGCTTGACAGACAGATACGAGCGTTTTGACCGACTGGATTTGCTCAGACGATAAACGGTTAGTAACAAGTATATTCATCACTTCACCCTCCTACAATTCAGACGAATGGTGACTGGTGTCACGGAGTTGCTCAAGTTTGGAGGTGTAATAACGACCTTCGCGCTCCTCTTCGATTTGGTGGATAACTAGGTCATCCTTTTTACCATGGACACGAACAACCTTGGCAGGAATGCCGACCACTGTTACTTCTGCAGGCACATCAGACACGACTACCGCAGAGGCTCCAACCTTGGCATGATGACCAATCTCAATGGGGCCGATGACTTGAGCATGGGCAGAAATGAGAGCTCCACGCCGAACGGTCGGATGGCGTTTGCCACAATCCTTACCAGTTCCACCTAGAGTGACGCCGTGGTAGAGCATGACACCTTCTTCCACAACCGCAGTCTCTCCAATCACCAGGCCCGAACCATGATCGATAAAGACACCCGGTGCAATATCAGCCCCTGGATGAATCTCAATCTGAGTCCAAAAGCGCCAGAACTGACTGTGCATACGAGCCAATAGCTTGAGATTGTGCTCCCAAAGCCAATGAGAAAGACGATGGGCAGCAAGAGCCTTCACGCCTGGGTAGGTCAAAAGCACCTCCAGCGTGCTGCGTGCCGCGGGATCATTCTCCTTGACGATCGCAATCGTTTTTGTCCACCAGCCCATGCCAGTTCTCCTTTCTCTTGTCTTTCATATTAGGCTAGACAGTCCTAACCCTTCCTCTTCTAACTCTCCAAAATCTGCGATAACTTATACTCAATGCAAATCTCTATAGACAAGCCAGGTTGACGTCGACATAAGAGAGTTAGGACAAGGAAAATAACGACCTATAGTTTTGATTTTTAAAGAGTATTACCATTTAAAGCAAGCCTTACTGTTGCCAAAGGATACAGCCTGCATCATCCAAGGGGTTGATTACAATCCCTGCTAATCCTTCTATACGATTGTGTCCTGACAAGGGATGCTCAATATCCTTCTGACTCCAGGCCAGAATGGCACCCTTAGCCTGGCTAAAAGCTCTGCCATTGTCCGTACGAGCCCAAGCCTCCAAACTCGCCAAGTTGGTAAAAACCGGCAAATAAGTCTGCCCTTGGCCCATGGCAAAGCTCGGAAAGCGACGTGTCGAGGTCTGAGGACCTGTCTGAGTCACAAAGGCTGGGACAAAGTAGACCTTATCCTCTAGCTCACGCGCCTGATTAGCCTCTCCCAGGACCTGATTGAGCAAGTCGTTGTAATAATTCATCAGGGTGATGAGGTCGGCAGATTTAAAAATCGTTGAGTTGCTAAAATCACCACGTTTTTTGAGATTAAAAGCAAGCCCAGAAAATCCCTGATTCACCGCCTCCGTCAGGACCTCTAGCACCGAACGCTGAGTCCAGTCCTGATTTCGGACAGTTCGCTCATCCAACTTAAAACTTTCGAAATCTGTCCGATTGGTAAAGACAGGAGTCACCCTTTGACTGCCCACTGGAAACTCAAAGGGCTGGGCTGGGGCAAATACCATATTGGCATGAAGCTCCGCTATAAAACAAATCCCAACCAAAAAATCATCCGGACGGGCAATAAACTCTCGCAAGCGCCGATCAAGTTCCTTCATAAGGGCTCCTTTTCTGTCAATCATCATCCTATCTAGGAAACAAGAGCTGGACCTACGGTCTAGCTCCGTTTCATCATAGTACTCATTAGTTCTGGCAAGGTCAGCTTATTCTTGTTCTGCTTGCTCAGATTTGTGGTGATGACGACGCGGTTTGTGGTCCTTATCAGCTTCATCACCTTCACGACGTTCTGGTTTTGAAGGACGTGGCAGAAGGGCCTTCATAGAGGCATCCACACGGCCTTTTTCATCGATCTTGATGACCTTAACCGTCACGGTGTCTCCGATAGCGACTAGATCTTCTACACGATTGGTCCGTGTCCAGGCCATTTCAGAGATATGAACTAGAGCATCAGTCTTGTCAAAGAGGTTGACAAAGGCACCGAATTTCTCAATGCGGATGACCTTAGCCTCGTAGACCTCATCGACCTTAGCCTCACGGACTAAACCAGCGATAATGTCCTTGGTGCGGTTGATCGCATCTTGATCACTAGAGTAGATAGATACATTTCCTTCTTCATCAATGTCAATCTTAACGCCAGTTTCAGCGATAATCTTATCGATGGTTTCACCACCCTTACCGATGACGATTTTAATCTTATCAACATCAATCTTGATGGTGTCAATTTTTGGTGCGGTTGGGGCCAGTTCTGGGCGTACTGCTGGAATAGCTTCATGTAAGACATCAAGGATTTCAAAGCGGGCCTTTTTAGCTTGAGCCAGAGCTTCTTCCAAGATTTGTGGCGTAATTCCTTCAATCTTGATGTCCATTTGCAGAGCTGTAATCCCGTCACGAGTCCCAGCTACCTTAAAGTCCATGTCACCGAAGTGGTCTTCCAAACCTTGGATATCGGTCAAGACTGTATAGTTGGTTCCGTCAGAAATCAGACCCATAGCAATACCAGCTACTGGAGCCTTAATCGGCACACCACCGGCCATAAGGGCAAGAGTCCCCGCACAGATAGAAGCCTGAGAACTTGATCCATTAGACTCAAGAACCTCAGCTACCAAACGGATAGCGTAAGGGAATTCTTCAAGACTTGGCAAAACTTGCTCAAGCGCACGCTCACCAAGAGCACCGTGACCAATCTCACGACGACCAGCCGCTCCGTAACGTCCAGTCTCACCGACTGAGTATTGTGGGAAATTATAGTGGTGGAGGAAACGTTTCTTATATTCTGGGTCCAAACCGTCAATGATTTGAGTTTCTCCCATCGGAGCCAAGGTCAAGACAGAAAGAGCCTGCGTTTGCCCACGCGTGAAGAGACCTGAACCATGAACTTGTGGTAAGAAATCAACTTCTGCATCCAGCGGACGGATTTCGTCAACCTTACGGCCATCAGGACGAACCTTGTCTTCCGTGATGAGGCGACGAACCTCAGCATGTTCCATTTGTTCTAGGATTTCTGCAACATCACGCATGATCCGATCAAAGTCTTCGTGACCCTCATATTTTTCAGTGTAGGCAGCCCTAACCACTTCTTTAACGGCTTCCGTTGCAGCTTCACGCGCCTTTTTCTCTTCGACTTGAACAGCCTTTTGGAGGTCTGCATTATAGGCAGCCACGATTTCAGCCTGAAGTTCTGCATCGACGTGGAGGAGTTCAACTTCAGCCTTTTCCTTGCCGACTGCGGCTACGATTTGCTCTTGGAAGCCGATGAGTTCTTGGATGGCTTTATGGCCAAATAGCAGAGCTTCCAACATGATGTCTTCAGACAACTCTTTGGCACCAGACTCTACCATGTTGATAGCTTCCTTGGTACCTGCTACAGTCAACTCAAGGAGAGATTTTTCCTGTTCCTCTACTGTCGGGTTGAGGATAAATTCGCCATCGACATAGCCGACTTGAACACCAGCGATTGGACCGTTAAATGGAATATCTGAAATCGACAAGGCTAGAGAAGAGCCAAACATGGCAGCCATCGGTGCAGAAGCGTCCGCATCGTATGACAAGACCGTGTTAATTACCTGCACTTCGTTACGGAAACCTTCCGCAAACATCGGACGGATCGGACGGTCAATCAAACGAGCTATCAAGGTTGCATTGGTTGAGGGACGTCCCTCACGCTTCATGAAACCACCAGGAAACTTGCCGGCCGCATACATTTTTTCCTCGTAGTTGACTTGCAAGGGGAAGAAGTCACCTGTCGACATCTTCTTAGACATAACAGCAGCTGTCAGCACTGTTGAATTCCCATAGCGAACGACTACAGAACCGTTAGCTTGCTTGGCCACTTGGCCAGTTTCCACAACCAGCGGTTTGCCCGCAAAGGTCAATTCAAAAGTTTGTTTGGTCATTGTATTCTCCAAAATAGTTAGTTTACGTGTTTTCTACAAAGGTCAATCCAAGAGTTTCACAAGTCCCGAACTCACCTTTGCACAAAACCACGTATCCCAGCTATTTTACCAAAAAAATGGTAAAATAGAAAGCATTGAGAGCAAAGTTTCTTGGGCTTTTGTGACCTTATTTATTCATGACAGAAAAGAAACAGTCCCCATTTTTAGGAGACCGGAAGTCACCTACCCGAGCCCAGCTCGTTACAAGCTCAGACCTCGCAAAAGAACTTTCGAATCTTAAGCACAGCTTTGCTATTACAAAAAGAAAGAGGACCCTATGCTAGAAAGCATCCGCGAGCGACTCCAGGGCCGTGTCCCACATCCGATTGATGAGAGGCGAACCTATGCCGTGCTTTTGCCCTTGATTACGATTTCAGGTCAATGGCACGTGCTCTATCAGGTGCGCAGTCAGCTGGTGCCCCAACCAGGTGAAGTGGCCTTCCCTGGTGGTCAGGTCGAGGCCGGTGAAGGCCTCCAAGCTGCTGCCATTCGGGAAACCTGTGAGGAGCTCAATTTAAGTTCCGATCGCATCCAGATTCTCGGCGAGATTGATTACATGGTCAACGGGGCGCGAACCATACACTGCTTTATTGGAATATTGGATATTGACGATTGGACCCAGCTCAAACCCAACCAAGAAGAGGTTGAACGCCTCTTTACCGTGCCACTTGCGGACTTATTAGACAAAGAACCCCGCTACTATACCCTGCGCTCGAAAGTTATACCAGACGCCGACTTCCCCTTCGACCGTATTACCAACGGTCCCGCCTACGATTTCAAGGAGCACCAGCGCTCGGTCCCATTTTATGATGGTCTGCCAGAAAATCTCTGGGGCATGACCGCTCTTTTCACCCACCGTTTTATCCAAATTATCACCGGTCGGGAAAGATAGCCGAGCTACTAACCCTTGTTTCCTAGCACATCTCCCCAATTGCCCATAAAAACGTAATACACCAGCAAGTTCACATACCTGCTGGTGTTTCTTTGTGCTGTACTAAAGCTAGAACTGACTGGCATCCGGAAATGATATAGACATTTTAACCAACCTTAAAACAGCCTTGTTTTCGACTTGCCGTACCTAAGTACTGTCTGTGTCTCCATACCTCGTTTCAAAGTTTTTCATTCGACTATAGTTCAGTAAAACTAGCTAACTCTATTTTGAGAGCGAGGTCCTCTTTCTCAAACAGGATTAATCGTATTGGCTCAAATCCTGCTTGAGGAAGTAGAAAAAGAGGTCCCCGTAGTTACCTGTATAGTCCAATTGGTGGTCCTTATAGACAACCTTGACTACCTTGTAGTGGTCTGCAACCCCAATCATGCAAGCCTGTTGCGAGCGCTCGTAATCTGCCAAACTGTCAAAATGTACTACCTGTTCCTGGTTAGCAGCATTTAAAATTGTAATATCTAACATATTTTTTCTCCATTTCTATTGATAGAACCAGTATAACAAAGTGGAGCATAAAATGCTGGTTTTCGGCATATAATACTTTTCATTAGCAACATAGAATTGATATAATGTAGCCAAATAAAGGAAAAAGAGGGTCTGTATGATGACACCTAAGTTTAAAGCATTTCTAGAAAAACTTCGTCCCTACTGCACTGCCTATCTCATTGGCTATATCTTTCTACTCTACCTAACAAAATTCGTCTGGCCCGATGGTCATCAGGTACTCAGTACTCTTTATTCAATCTACAACGACATCAGTGCTTTATTTGTCGCCTGTGCGGTTGTTTACTACACCTATTCCCACATTAGATCCAGCCTCAAAGAACACCATAAATAGACAAACATCCTGGTTTGTGGACCAGGGTGTTTTCGTGTGTCGTTCTAAGCCACGTCATCCTCATCTTCTGAGAACTGGCTGTTATAAAGATCAGCGTAGAAGCCTTCTTGAGCCATGAGCTCCTCGTGGTTGCCTTGCTCGATGATATTGCCTTCTTTCATCACGAGGATGAGGTCGGCGTTGCGGATGGTCGAGAGGCGATGGGCAATGACAAAGGATGTTCGTCCCACCATGAGTTGGTCCATGGCTTTCTGGATAAGCTCTTCTGTCCGGGTATCGACAGAGGAAGTCGCCTCGTCCAAAATTAGGAGTGGTGCGTCCTTGAGAAGCGCCCGGGCAATGGTCAAGAGCTGACGCTGGCCGACTGAAAGGCTGACAGAATCATCAAGAACTGTATCATAGCCATTTGGCAGGGTCATGATAAAGTGGTGAACCCCAACAGCCTTGGCTGCTGCTTCTACTTGCTCATCCGAGATATGGTCTTGATTGTAGATGAGGTTGTCCTTGATGGTGCCCTCAAAGAGCCAGGTGTCCTGTAAGACCATCGAAAACTGGTCGTGGACTTCTGAACGCTTCATGAGGTGGGTATCCACACCGTCAATCAAGATACGGCCTTCATTGATTTCGTAGAATTTCATGAGGAGGTTGACAAGGGTAGTTTTTCCGGCTCCTGTTGGTCCTACGATCGCCACCTTTTGTCCAGCCTTGGCATGGGCTGAGAAGTCGTGGATAATGGTCTGACCTGGCAGGTAGCCAAAGCGCACATGCTCAAAGGTCACATCGCCTTTGACGCTCTGCAATTGCTGCGCCTTAGCCGAATCATCCTCCATCTCTGCTTCTTCCAAGAACTCCAAGACCCGTCCAGCTGCTGCGCTGGCCTGTTGGAGACTAGTCATAGCTTGTGCCATTTGAGAGAGGGGTTGTGAAAAGATACGGACATAGGTCATAAAGGCCACGATAATCCCGATAGAGGCCTTGCCATCGATGGTCAACATGGAACCAACGATACAGACCATGACGTAACCGAAGTTCCCGACAAAGATCATCATTGGCATCATAATCCCTGAGAAGAACTGGGACTTCCACATGGAGCTGTAGAGGTTGCTATTGAGCTCTTTAAAGGTCTTCTTGGATTCCTTGACAGCATTGTAGCTGGTGATGACATTGTGGCCTGAGTAGGTCTCTTCGACAAAACCGTTGACAGCTGCCAGGTTGGCTTGTTGCTGTTTAAAGAATTTTTGGGAGAAGCCCATGATCCCCATAGATAGGACAAAGCCGATGACAACAGAGCCGATAGCTGTCCAAGCCAGGGTCACATTGGTCACAAACATCATGACCACAGAACCTAGAACTGTCATGACCGCCGTCACGATGGTCCCCAAACTTTGGTTGAGGGATTGGCCGAGAGTATCGACATCATTGGTCACGCGCGACAGGGTATCGCCCTGTGAGTGGCTGTCAAAATAGTTGAGCGGAAGCTTGTTGATCTTGACTTCAATGGCAGAGCGCAGGCGTTGAGAGATGCGCTGCACGATGGTCGCAATGGTCGTTGACTGGGCGTAGTTGATGATGGCACCGATGGCATACAAGGTCGCCAGCAAGGTCCCCAGCTGCATGATGCCATCCATATCCATGGTGCCTGTGACGCCGGCTACCACCTTTTGGGTGATGTCCTTGAGACCACGAGGACCGTAGACCGTAATCATACTGGAGATGATGGCGCCGAGTGAGGCAAGGAGAAATGGCACCTTGTAGCCCTGAATATAAGGGTCAAAGCGTTTGAGCAAGGAAGATTTTTTTGTTTTAGTTGGCATGTTCTAATTCCTCCTTCGACAATTGAGAATAGGCGATTTCTTGGTAGACAGCATTGGTTGCAAGGAGTTCCTGATGAGTTCCTTGGCCAACGACGCGTCCTTCATCAAGGACGATGATTTGATCGGCGTCCACGATGGTGGAAATCCGTTGTGCGACGATCAGTTTGGTCATATCTGCTGTGTCTTCTGCTAGACGTTTGCGCAAGGTCTTGTCTGTCTTGTAGTCCAAGGCAGAGAAGGAATCATCAAAGATGAGGATTTCCGGCTTGCGGGCCAGGGCACGCGCGATGGCCAGACGTTGTTTTTGACCACCGGAGAAGTTGCTACCGCCTTGGGCAACTGGCTCATCCAGACCCTTCTCCTTATCCAGGACAAAGTCCTTGGCCTGGGCCAAATCAAGTGCCTCTAGAAGAGCGTCTTCTGTCAGTGGAGAGACTGCGCTCTCACCCATGTCCAGGTTGGAACGGATGGTACCAGAGAAGAGCACCGCTTTTTGCGGAATGTAGCCGACCTTCTTGTTGAGGTCTTCGTGGGTGTAATCTTGGACCTTGACACCGTCCACCTTGATCCAACCTTCCGTCGCATCGTAAAAACGAGGAATGAGGTTGACCAGGGTTGACTTACCAGACCCCGTTGACCCGATAAAGGCGACCGTCTGACCGGCTTCGGCCTTGAAGGACACGTGTTCGATAACTGCCCGTGATTTTTTGGTGTAACGGAAGGAGACATTGTGGAATTCCACTTCTCCTTTTTTCCCTTCGTCCGCTTTAGATTGAGCTGGCGATGGAATAGAGGTTTCTAGGGCTAAAACTTCCTTGATCCGGTTGGCAGAAACCAGGGCCCGTGGCAGGATAAAGAAGACAATGGTCATCATCATGAAGCCCATCACCACTTGCATGGCGTAAGAAGAGAAGACCACCATATCAGACATCAGCCCAACCTTTTTTTCGATGGCCGCCGCATCAATCAGATGGGCACCAATCAGGTAGATAGCCAGGGTCAATCCGCTGGAAATCACCGTCATAACAGGGTTCATCAGAGCCATAATCCGGTTGACAAAGAGGTTGAGGCGGGTCACATCATTGTTGGCTGCTTCAAACTTCCCGTCCTGGTAGTCCTCCGCATTGTAGGCTCGCACGACACGAATCCCAGACAAGGATTCCCGCGTAATGCTGTTTAGCTTGTCCACCATTCCCTGAATCAGGCGTTGTTTTGGAAAGGCCAAGAACAAGAATACCACTAGCATAACCAACAAAACAGCCAAAGCTACCATAGTGGCAAACAACCATTCTTGGGACTTGTCTGCAATCTTGGTCGCTGCCCAGATGGCCATAATTGGCCCTTTGATAATAACCTGCAATCCCATGGTGATGACCAATTGAAGCTGGGTCAGGTCATTGGTCGTCCGTGTCAAAAGCGACGGGATAGAGAATTTCTTAATCTCAGTCTGGGAGTAATCCATGACCGTGTCATAGATATCTCCTCGTAGGCGGGTCGTAAAGCTCGCTGCAATCCGAGCTCCCAAGAATCCGATGACAACCGTCACCATGAAACTCAAAAAGGAAATCCCCAGCATCTTGAGCCCAGGCTCCTTGAGGTCGCCGACCACCGTTCCTGGCGTTTGCAAGAGCGTTGTGATTTCAGACATGTACTCCGGAGACTTAAGGTCTAACCAGACCGTTGTTGTCACCAGCACAATGCTGAGAATAACCATGAAGACTTCTGTGGCCTTCATGCGTTTGAATAATGTAAACATAGCAACTCCTTACTAATCTTGTACCTTCTGGTCTTGTTCTGCGCGAATATTAGCCTTAAGCTGTTGAAAGACCTGCTTGGCAACAGCAGCATCTTCCTTACGGATGCCCTGAAGCATAACCTTATGAACATGGCCCAAAAAACCTTCCAGCTTGACCGACTGCTCCCGACCATAATCCGTCAGAAGGACGTGCTTGACCCGCTTATCCTTGGCCGATGGCACGACGAGAACGAAGCCATTTTTCTCCATCCGCTTAATGAGATTGGAGGTAACAGACTTAGACAGGTTCAGGCAATCTTCGAAGTCCTTAATCGAAAAGACCTGGTCTGGGTGCTTGACCAAGTGCATGAGGACAAAGCCCTGAGGCCCTGACAAGTGGTCTGCCCCAAAACGCTTGGCTTCATCTGCAACATACTGCTCCATCTCATTGATGAAGCTACGAATCTGCTGAAAGGGATTCTCTCCGTGTGCTCCCATCATTTTCCTCCAATTCGTTCTCCTAAGAACTATTTAGTTTTTATGAGAACCATTATACACCTTACAAAACCCAAGTCAAGAAAAAAGTTCTCATGAGAACAAAAATACATACCTACTTAAAAGTATTACATATGATTGACAAACCGGCTGGGATTCTTCATTAACAAAAACAAAACACCGGTATACACTAAGTGTATACAAAATAAAGAGGCAAAAATATGACTGTAGTTAAAACACGACAAATCGGCAACTCCCTGAGTATTACCATCCCAAAAGAATTTGAAATTCCACAGGGCCAAGAATACATGGTCTATAAGGCCAGCGATGGCACACTCATCTTTAGCCCAAGCAAAGAAAATCTTTTGGAAGAAGCCACAGATGAACTCATCCGAGAAAAAATGATTGAGGAACTCGGCGCTATGATTGACCATAACCTAGCAGAGATTGGAGCTGGTAACTACGTCACCATTGAAGAAATGGAGGCCGAACTACTTGGATAAGTATCAAAAGTTATATCCAAGATGTTCTTCTAAATTCCACTGCAGCTATTAAGACTAGTAAACGTCTTCAAGAGGGAATTAAAAGTCTTGAAACATTTCCAGAACGTGGCTTTGATGCAGATGAAAGGTCGGAAGACAACTCTCCAAGTCTTCAAAGACATTGGGTATCCTGATTGCTGACCGTAAGTACTTGCTCTTTTACACCATCGATAAAGAAAACAAAGCCGTATACATCACACACTTACTCCTTGTCAAGAGTGATTACGCTAAGTTATTCTTGTAAATCATCCCTACCTTTGAAAATTTCCCACTAATAATGTAAAATAGAGCATAACCTATTTCCAACTCAGCAAAAGGAAATCGCCTCAGCCTTTGAAAATTTTTAACCATAAGGCAAAATAAGGCAACAAAAATTCAACAAGAGGGTCTAAACCCTTGATACGAAAGGAATCTAGAAAATCTTATGATGAATATGCAAAACATGATGAAGCAGGCTCAAAAACTGCAAAAGCAGATGGAGAAAAGCCAGGCTGAACTCGCAGCAACAGAATTTACAGGAACTTCTGCCCAGGATTTGGTCACTGTGACCTTTACAGGTGACAAGAAACTCACTGCCATCAACTTTAATCCCGCAGTCGTTGATCCAGAAGATGTCGAAACCCTTCAGGATATGACCCTCCAAGCCATCAACGATGCCCTCGGTAAAATCGATACCGCTACGCAGAAATCGCTCGGTGCCTTCGCTGGGAAATTGCCATTTTAAGATAAATGAATCCGCAGGTTCAAGCCAGCGGATTTTTTGTGCTCTCGTAGAAACTGTATCCATAAAGGAAAAGTTTTCTTCGTTCTGATTTTGAAGACAAGCAAGGTAGAATTTTTCAGGTATCCTATCGTATTTCAAAAAATCTAACGACGAGTAGCTAAAATCAGGGCTAAGATGAGACCTTACCTCGTGGAAACAAATTTTTAAACCCAATAAAAATCTCAATAAACAAGACCAGTTGACACAGGCACAAACAAGATAGTCTAACTGGAGAGAGCATGAGTTTGGGCAGGTCTTTCGGTCCCTATCCCCCTAGGCCTGCTCTGCTATTTTCCAAAATCCAAATCCCCACGGCTAGGCGCTTTTATGATACAATAGCAACTATGGATAAAATCATTAAATCAATTGCAGAATCAGGGTCCTTTAGGGCCTATGTGCTGGATGCGACCGAGACAGTTCGCCAGGCACAGGAACATCATGATACCATGGCGTCCTCGACAGTTGCTTTGGGGCGTGCGCTCATTGCCAACCTCATCTTGGCAGCCAATCAAAAGGGAGATAGCAAGGTTACCCTCAAGGTCATCGGGGACTCTTCCTTTGGTCATATCATCTCGGTGGCAGATACCCAAGGTCATGTTAAGGGCTACATTCAAAACCCTGACGTGGATATCAAAAAGACTGCGACTGGAGAGGTTTTGGTGGGACCGTTTATGGGGCAGGGACACTTCATCGTCATTACTGACTACGGAACGGGACGCCCTTATACCTCTACGACCCCTCTGATTTCTGGAGAAATCGGTGAGGACTTAGCCTTCTACTTAACGGAGTCTGAGCAGACGCCATCTGCCGTCGGTCTCAATGTGCTCCTGGATAAAGAGGATAAGGTCAAGGTCGCAGGAGGCTTCATGTTGCAGGTCTTGCCAGGAGCAAAGGACGAAGAAATCGCCCGCTTCGAAAAACGGATCCAAGAGATGCCTGCTATCTCAACCTTACTAGAGTCTGACGACCACATTCAAGCTCTCCTATCAGCCCTCTACGGCGAAGATGCCTACAAACGCCTTTCCGAAGAAGACATCAGCTTTGCCTGCGACTGCTCCCGTGAGCGTTTCGAGGCTGCCTTGGTAACTCTGGGCAAGTCCGAACTCCAGGCCATGGCCGATGAAGACAAGGGGGCTGAAATTACCTGCCAATTCTGTGGCACCACCTACAATTTTACTCAAGACGATTTGGAGGCCCTAATCCATGACCAAGCTTAATTCATCCTTTACGATTGGAAACGTTGAAATCCCCCACCGCACGGTGCTAGCTCCCATGGCTGGCGTGACCAACTCTGCCTTCCGGACTATTGCCAAGGAATTCGGGGCAGGTCTGGTCGTTATGGAGATGATTTCTGAAAAAGGGTTGCTTTATAATAATGAAAAAACCCTCCACATGCTCCATATCGATGAGAACGAACATCCTATGTCCATCCAGCTCTTTGGAGGAGATGCAGAAGGCCTCAAACGTGCCGCTGACTTCATCCAAACCAATACCAAGGCTGACATCGTGGACATCAATATGGGGTGCCCTGTTAACAAGGTTGTTAAAAATGAGGCCGGTGCCAAATGGCTCCGCGACCCCGATAAGATATACCACATCGTTAAGGAAGTTACCTCAGTCCTCGACATTCCATTGACAGTTAAGATGCGGACCGGCTGGGCTGATAATGCCCTAGCTGTGGAGAATGCTCTAGCAGCTGAGTCTGCTGGTGTTTCTGCCTTGGCCATGCATGGTCGGACCCGTGAACAAATGTACACAGGCACCTGTGACCATGAAACCCTAGCACGTGTTTCTAAAGCCATCACTAAGATTCCCTTCATCGGAAATGGTGATGTGCGTACAGTTCAAGATGCCAAGTTCATGATTGAAGAACTGGGAGTTGACGCTGTCATGGTCGGCCGCGCTGCCATGAACAACCCTTACATCTTTACCCAAATCAATCATTTCTTTGAGACAGGTGAAGAGTTGCCTGATCTTCCATTTGATAAAAAATTGGACATCGCCGAGGACCACTTGACCCGCCTGGTCAATCTCAAAGGTGAGGATATTGCGGTCCGTGAATTCCGTGGCCTGGCACCTCATTATCTGAAAGGGACCTCTGGGGCTGCCAAGGTCCGCGGGGCAGTATCCCGTGCTGAAAGCCTCAATGAAGTCAAAGAACTCTTTGCACAGATTCGTCAGAAATAAAAAATAGCCAAGTCTTCCTTTTGAGTGACCCTCAAATGAGAAGATGTGGCTTTTTATTTTCCCAAAGTCACAAGAAAGTTTAGCTAGTCCAAAATACTACGAGCATTATTCCTAGTCAAATGAAGATCTCTGAGACAAGACGATAAGACACAGACAGCACTTGGATATAGCGATGCGAAAACAAGGATGTGTCAAGAGTCATTCAAATAACTATAATTTAAGCATAGAAGCTCAAAAGAGTCGTTTCAGCCTAGGACTGAGATAACTGTTCGATATAATCCAGACCCCAGATTTCAACAGCATCTAGGACACTCTGAAAGGAACGACCGATATCCGTTAGGGAATACTCAACTCGAGGCGGCACTTCGGCATAGACCTTGCGCTGTACAATTTTATCGGCTTCTAACTGTCTTAGGTGACGAGTCAAAATAGTCTGTGTCACACCTGGAATCAGTCGTTGTAACTCATTAAAACGCTTGGTCCCTGTACTCAGTTGGTAAAGAATGACCAAGGCCCACTTGCCTGTTAGGACTTTTTGAGTGGTCGCAAAGGGACATATTCCATACTCACTTACTCTATTTGTCAATTTTTTCTCCTGTCATATCCACAATAGTATCGTATTTGATACTAGCTAACGATAAAAAGCGTACTTGTTTAATCGATTGTATTTGCTACAATTATAGCATAACAAAACATTTTTTGGAGGTTTTATATGTCAACAAATCTAGAGATTTTTAACGCTTATAACGAAAGATTGATTAAGGGAGATTTCCCAGCAGTTTTTGCGACAATGGCCGATGATATCATTTGGCACCAATCTGGCCAGCACACCACAGCTGATACCTATCACGGTAAAGAAGCGCTCGGAGCCCACCTTGCCAGCTTTGCTGAGAAAACAAACGGTACCTTTAAAGTCCTGACTAATTGGGTCTCAGATAACGATGACCTGGTTGCCGCTAACGTGACCTTCTTAGGCACGCGAACAGATGGAAAAGAACTGAACATGAACGGTGTTGATCTTTTCCGTATAGAAGACGGAAAAATCAAGGAAGTCTGGCTCTTTTCTTCTGACCAAGCCGAAGAAGATGCCTTTTGGGGATAAGGTCCCCTTCTGATTAAAAAACTCTTGTGCATCAAAAAATTTAAGAAGCAAGACAAAATCCCTCAAAACTAGACAAGGCAGGTTGACGTAGACATAACTAAAGTTAGGCAAGAAAACCTAGCGACGTATAGTTTTGATTTTGGAAGAGTATAAGCTAACTTATATCTGCGCCAACCTATCTCTCTTTTGAGGTTTTAAGTGGGTATCAAAATCCTCAATGACACTCAAAAAGCCATCTACTCCTTTTCTAGGGAGTCAGATGGCTTTTTCTTGTTTATAGACATTTGAAGAACCTTGATACATCGTTATTTTCGACTTGCCGTACCCAAGTACTGTCTGCGTCTCAATGCCTTGTCTCAAAGCTCTTCATTCGACTATATCTAGACCAAGTCAAACTTGAGTTTGTCTTTTTGGAGGCCAATTTTGAGGGTGTGGCCTGAGCTGAGTTCGCCAGAGAGAACCAGTTCTGCCAGTTTGTCTTCGACTTCAGTCTGCAGGGTGCGGCGGAGTGGGCGAGCCCCCATCTCCACGTCGTAGCCAGCCTGGGCCAGATGCTTGAGGGCTGCCGGTTGGAACTTGAGGGTAATCCCACGTTCTGCCAGATTCGCCACCAGCGGTTGGACCATGATTTTCACCACGTCACGCATATCTTCCTGACTTAAACTATGAAAGACAACCTTCTCATCGATACGGTTGAGGAATTCTGGCTTGTAGGCCTTCTTCAACTCTTCCATGATGCGTTTTTCCATATTGGCATGGTCGAAACGAATGTCGCGTGAGCCAAAACCAACGGTCTTATCGTCACGCAGAGCTGTCGCCCCAAGGTTAGAAGTCATAATAATAATCGTGTTGGAGAAATCAACCTTTCTGCCTCTGCTATCGGTCAAAACCCCATCGTCCAAGACCTGCAAGAGGACGTTGAAGATATCTGGATGGGCCTTTTCAACCTCGTCAAAGAGCAAGACTGAGTAAGGCTTGTTGCGGACCTTCTCGGTCAGCTCGCCACCTTCATCGTAGCCGACATAGCCTGGAGGGGCACCGTTGAGACGGCTGGCCGCAAATTTCTCCATGTACTCTGACATGTCAAAACGGATCAGGGCACTCTCATCGTCAAAGAGAACCTGGGCCAGAGCCTTAGCCAACTCTGTCTTACCGACACCTGTTGGTCCCAGGAACATAAAGGACCCGATCGGTCGCTTGCCTGTCCGAATGCCAGACTGATTGCGACGGATAGCCCGACTGATGCTGGACACAGCAGCATCCTGTCCAATCACGCGCTTGTGGAGTTCCTTCTCCAAGTTCAAATATTTCTTGTTGTCGGCCTGGGTCATCTTGCTAACAGGAATACCAGACAGTTTGCTGAGGGTTTTCAGAATATGGTTTGGCGTCACAGCCATTTCAGCCAGAACTGGAGCTTCCTCTTCCCTTTGCAACAGATTTCCCAAGGACTTAAAGTCCCCTGCTAAAATCGCATGGTCAGCCGGTGTCAGAAATTCCTCATCCTCCCGTTCAACCATATTTTGCACCGTAGCTGCCGCCTCGTCCAAAAGATCAATGGCAGAGTCTGGTAACTGCTTGCTGGTCAGGTAACGCTTGGCATACTTGACGGCTGTTTCAACCGTCTCATCTGAGATAGTCACATGGTGGTAGGTCTCATAACTCTCTTTAAGTCCCATCAAAATCGCAGTCGCATCGCCTACGCTCGGCTCTTCTACCAAGACCTTGGCAAAACGGCGGGACAGGGCTGCATCTTTTTCAATATGCTTTTGATACTCATCCTGAGTCGTCGCTCCGACCATATGAAGAGTCCCTCGGGACAAGGCAGGCTTGAGGATGTTGGCCGCATCAAGCGTGCTGTCAATCCCAGCTCCTGAACCCATGATGGTATGAACCTCATCAACAAAGAGAATGATTTGTCCATCCTCTTCGATATCGTTGATGATTTTGTTCATCCGCTCCTCAAAGTCCCCGCGGAAGCGAGTTCCAGCGACAACACTCATCATGTCCAACTCAAGCACCCGCATCTTGGAAATCTCGTAAGGCACGGCTCCCTTGGCAATTCGCAGAGCTAAGCCATTAGCAAGTGCCGTCTTACCGACACCCGCATCACCAACCAGAACAGGGTTGTTCTTAGTCTTGCGGCTCAGGATTTGGAGCATGCGGTCAATCTCCGCCTCACGCCCGATAACCGGTTCGATGCGTCCAGCCTTAGCCAACGCTGTTAGGTCTCGTGTGAAATCTGATAGCTCACCTTCTGTCGTCGGTGGCTTCATCATGTCGGTGAAATTGTTATTCTTGAGTTTCTTAGGCCGTCTGAGTTCATGGATGGCCTTGACCTGCTCCTTGGTATAGCCCGCATTGCGCTCTAAAGACTTGCGGAGATCAGCCAGACGAACAGATTCACCATCATCTTTGATTTTAAAACCAGAAATCTCTAGGACTCGGGTCGCCATCAGGTCGAGATTCATGAGCATGGCATAGAGGACATGCTCAGTCCCTACTTCAGTGGCCCCAACGACTTGAGCTACCGATCCTGCCAGACGCAAGGTGTTATCCAAAGCCAAGGACCGCGTCAAGAATTGAATATCCTTGATCCCTGGATGTGGAACCTTGCCCAAAACCATGATGATCGTTGCCTCAAAATCTTGGCTCGTTACCTCTGCACCATACTCAGCTAAGGACAGACCACCAATAGAATCTTCAATCTCAGCCATCGCCAACAATAGATGCCAACTCTCTAAATATCGACTTTCAAACCGATTGGCATGATATTGTGCTAGGCTAAATACTTCCTGTAACTTTATCGAAAACTTACTCATTCTACCTTCCCTTTACGGTCTAACCGTTGCAATATCTTACGGAGCATCCTAGCTCGAATCCGTGGAGCATCCTGGCCTAGCACTTCATCCATAGCCATGGACAATACAAGATTGCCCTCACGCTCGCTGACCAAACCCTCATCAAATAAAACTTGAACCACATCCGTAAAAACAGGCTCACTGATGTGCTCCCCAATATTGTTAATCAAATTACGAATCAACTGGTGGTTATCCGAAAAACGCACCTTGACAATGCGGATATAACCACCACCACCACGCTTACTCTCAACCACATAACCCCGACTCTCAGTAAACCGTGTCTTAATCACGTAGTTAATCTGACTAGGCACGACTTGAAACTCATCCGCCAAAATACTGCGCCGAATCTCAGCCATTCCCGACTGCTCCAGCAACTGCTTAATATGCTCTTCAATGCTATCTGAAGTGTTTTTTGATACCATGGGCTCTCCTTTCACTTCCATATTTGACTTTTACTGACTATTATATCGCAAATCAAGGCATTTTGAAAGGGAAAGATACAGCTTTAACTTATTCCTTGTTTTCTCTAGGGCAATAGCAGAGCAGTAACCCGACCTGGTTCTCCATCAGTCGCCTTTTTCTTGTCTTTGTCCCTGACATAAGATAAAATAGAAGAGTTAACAATTGAAAGGCTATAACGATGAACTATTTAATTACACTTCTTATTTCTATGGTGCCCCTGGTAGAATTGCGCGGTGCTGTTCCCTATGCCATCGCAACCGGTATTCCCATGTGGCAGGCTCTCCTGATTGGCGTAATCGGGAATATGTTGCCCATGCCCTTTATCTTTTTCTTTGCCCGTCGGGTTCTCGAGTGGGGACAGGATAAACCTGGAATCGGTGGTTTCTTCACCTGGTGTCTGAAAAAAGGACACAGCGGTGGTGAAAAACTCAAGGCTGCTGCGGGAGACCGTGGACTCTTCTGGGCCCTCCTCCTTTTCGTTGGTATCCCCTTGCCAGGAACAGGAGCTTGGACTGGAACCCTGGCAGCATCCATCCTCGACTGGGACTTCAAACGCTCAGTTACTGCCGTCATGCTAGGTGTTGTCCTAGCAGGTATCATCATGGGAACCTTGACTGTCTTTGGACTCAATGTCTTCACCCATTAAGAAAATAGAAGCTGGGCAAAAAGCTCAGAAATCATAAATGGCTTAGAACAATGTCATCAAAAACGTTGATTCTACCATTTTTTTCATCTTAAATTATTACTGTAGAATAAAAGAGGTTTACCCAACCTCTTTTATTCTACAGTAATCGAACCGGTATCCGTTGTGATTTCCAGCTGATTTTTATCAGACTTAATCAAGCCTGTACTAATATCGCTATCACCTAAATCCACTGAAGTGAGGACCGTCAGGTTTTTATCTGCCAAGATCAGGTCAACATCTCCCATAGACGTAGCAATCGTATTGTGGCCAAGGAAGGTCACCCCTTCGCCATCAAGAGACCCCATATCAAGAGTCATGTCACTTTCGCTAACTGTCGTTTTAATCAAATCAACCGAACCGACCGAGCTCGTAAGGCTCAGACTGTTCAACTGACTACCCTCAGCTTCAAAATCACCAGTATCGACATCAACTAAGCCCTTGTCCACTGTAACATTGATCAACTCTACAGACCCAACTGCAGCAGATAGGCCCAGCTCTGCTATTTTCATATCTGAAATCTCAAGAGACCCTGTCGTCAGATTAGCTGCCAGCTTTTTCAAATCAGTCCCTTTTGCCACTTCAATCACAATAGTATCAGCATCTGCCATCCGTTTATTGGTTATATGTCCCCACACATTTGTTACACTCGGAAAATAAAAGCGAACTTCTTTTGAATCCGATGGCATAGCTGTTGTTAGGGTAAGCACGCCATTTTTGACCGTAGCTGTCACCGGACGCTTATCACTGGTAAAGTAAGATACAGACGATTCGGTTGTACTTGACGGTCTCAACACAATGGTATAGCCCGGCGTATAAGCAGAGTCGGTGGACTCAATAGCAATCTGGTCAAAAGCTTCGACAGTTTGTTCAACCTTGGTCAAGCCCGCAGTCTGTAATTGATTCGTCTGAGCGATGCCACCTTTGACATAACCAATCCCCATCATAATAGCACCCAACAAGCTAGCAAGAACCGCAAAACTTAATACAGTACGTTTCAATCTTTTCATCTTATGAACTCCTTAATATGCAAAAAAACAATCTTTTTCTAAAATAAACTCCTATAACCACAACCAGTAGACTAAGGACAATACTCTGTACCAGAACTGCTGTATCCGTTTCAGCAAACCCAAACAGCATCAATAGCATTCTTGTAAAATGAACACCACCATGAACCGCAACCGCTGCCCAGGTTGTTTGGCAAAGTTCCTTCATCATATAAGCCAAACAGGCAAAACTAAAAGCATAAAACATAGTCAATAGCCCATAAGCCCAGCCTTCTCGAAGATGAATAGCATGAATGAGGGTAAATAAACCGACTGAAATAGCCATCGTCTGCGCACCATTATACTTATCTTTTAGCATAGGAACGAGATAACCACGAAAAATTAACTCTTCAGGAAATCCTTGACTGATGAAAGCTGGCTGTAAGAAAGCTACTACTGTCACTAAAATTCCCCCAACCGTTACCGTTCCTCTCAGTACAAATACTTCATCATGGAAAATAAACCTTGACAAAACCGTTCCAATCACTACTGCACTAGCAGTGAGTAGCAAAGCGATTAAAAATCCTTTCCCTGATTTTTTTGAAACCGATAAACCCATTCGTTTCCACGGTTTTTTATCAACTTTGCAGGTCATGAACCAAGCTAGAGCTAAGCAACAGCCATTGAGTGCTAGGTCATACAACAAAGGATGAATAGTCCCAAAACCCATTGCCAGAATCTCAATCCCCACAAAAATTAAGGTCATCAAAACCGCTTTAAGGAAAGGTGATTGCAATATTTTACCCTGCTTCTTCATCTTTTTATCTCCTTTTCAAGACCCATTTTGAGAGTGAGATGATGGTTTGACCAGCCATTTTAGCGATTTCCCAGCTGGCGATTAGTAAGAGAATTCCCACTCCGAGGAACAAAAGACCTGTCCCTGTCCCAAGGAATGCTGTCCATAGACCCGACGTCACATAGCTCAGTCCATCTACAATCATAAAGACGGACGATCCAAATAAGGCAAATCCTATCACCGCTACCGTAAAAATCATAGCCCCAGCTAAGATCACAATCGTAAACACAAGGGCTAAAAGAGTAACTAATAAGGGAATGGCCATCGGTGCCGCCAAGAGCCCAATCAAGGCAATCTTAACCAAGTTGTGCTGTTTCTTGGGGCTTACATAAGCTAGTTCATCCCCCTCATCCAAAAGGCGGACAATTAAATCACTGGCAGCCTCACGCGGACTACCTAGCTCTGCCATGATTTCCTGCTCGTGCTCAGGTCCTGCCTCCTCAAAATACTCGGTAAAGTACTCTATCGCTTCCTCGTAATCCGCCTTAGGCAAGCGGTGCAAGTAGCGATCTAGTTCTGCTAAATACTCAGTCTTTGTCATGTCTCAAACTCCCTTTTACAATCCTTTCAATCGTGCCTGTATAGGCCTCCCATTCTCCTTTTTGGAACTGCAATTGCCGACGTCCCTCATCCGTGATAGCGTAATATTTTCGCCTCCGCCCTTGGACCTCCTGACTATATGTCGTCACACACCCCTCCTTTTCAATCTTTTTTAAAATTGGATAGAGCGTTGATTCTTTGATATTGGCAATGAGCTTCACCGTCTGGCTAATTTCGTAACCGTAGGAATCTTCCTTGTCCACGATTGCCAAAATCAGAAACTCAATCACCGTTGCTGAAGTTGGAAAATACATATCTCCCTCCTTGTGTAATATTTTTATATATAATTATTTTATATGTAAATTATATACCTATCGAAATTACCTGTCAAGAGATTATGTGTAAAAATTTTATATATATTTTAAAAATTTTTTGAGCACGCAAAAACCCAATTCCTTAACTAGAATTGGGCTTCTTTAAATCTTAGTTGTTAAGGGCTGCAGCCATTGTAGCGGCAACTTCTGCTTCAAAGTCGTTTGAAGCTTTTTCGATACCTTCGCCAACTTCAAAGCGAGCAAATTCAACTGCTTTAGCGTTTACGCTGTCAAGGTAAGCTTCAACTGTCTTGCTGTCGTCCATGATGTAAACTTGTGCAAGAAGTGTGTAAGCTTGGTCAACTTTAGTGTTGTCAAGCATGAAGCGATCCATTTTACCTGGAAGGATTTTGTCCCAGATTTTTTCTGGTTTGCCTTCAGCAGCCAATTCAGCCTTGATAGCTTCTTCAGCAGCAGCGATAACTTCGTCAGAAAGTTGTGCTTTTGAACCGTATTGCAAGAATGGCAGAGCTGGTTTACCAACCATAGCACGGCTTTCGTTATCTTGTTCAATCACATGGTTCAATTGTGCCAACTCATCCTTAACGAATTGCTCGTCAAGTTCAGTGTAAGACAAAACAGTTGGTTTCATCGCAGCGATGTGCATAGATACTTGCTTAGCAAGGGTATCGTCGCCACCTTCGATAACAGAGATAACACCGATACGGCCACCGTTATGTTGGTAAGCACCAAAGTGTTGCTCATCAGTTTTCTCAACCAAAGCAAAGCGACGGAATGAGATTTTCTCACCGATTGTTGCAGTCGCGTTCACGTAAGCTTCTTCAAGTGTTTCACCTGAAGCCAAAGTCACTTTGAGGGCTTCTTCGTTGTTAGCAGGTTTTTGCTCAGCAATTGCTTTAGCTGTTTCGTTAACCAATTCAACGAATTGAGCGTTTTTCGCAACGAAGTCAGTTTCAGCGTTGACTTCAACAACTGCCGCAACGTTACCGTTTACGTAAACACCTGTCAAACCTTCAGCGGCAACACGGTCAGCTTTTTTAGCTGCTTTTGCCATCCCTTTTTCGCGAAGCAATTCAATCGCTTTTTCGATATCACCATCAGTTTCTACGAGGGCTTTTTTAGCGTCCATAACGCCGGCACCTGATTTTTCGCGCAATTCTTTAACGAGTTTAGCTGTAATTTCTGCCATTTTTTTCTCCTTTGTATAAAAAGGGGCTGGGCTGGGCCCGCCCCTAGTGGTCATTGTTTGATGTACCGTCCAGCTAGTGAACAGTACCTGGATCGTATCCGATTTGCTTGATTAAGCGTTTGAACCTTCTACAACTTCAACGAGTTCTTCGATTGATTCTGTAGATGCTGGCTCTTCAGTCATTTCTGCAGCTGCAGCTTCAACTGAATCTTCACCTTGGCGGCCTTCAATAACAGCGTCAGCCAATTTACCAGTGATCAATTTAACGGCACGGATAGCGTCGTCATTAGCTGGGATGATAACATCGATATCATCTGGATCAGCGTTTGTATCAACCATAGCAACAACTGGGATACCAAGTTTTTTAGCTTCTTTAACAGCGATTTGTTCTTTGTGTGGGTCAACCACGTACATTACGTCTGGAATGCGTGGCATATCTTCGATACCACCCAAGAATTTCTCAAGACGAGCACGTTGTTTGTTAAGCAAAGCAACTTCTTTCTTAGGAAGAACTTCGAAAGTTCCGTTTTCTTCCATTGCTTTGATTTCTTTCAAACGAGCGATACGTTTTTGGATTGTGTCCCAGTTAGTGAGGGTACCACCCAACCAACGGTGGTTGATGTAGTATTGACCAGCACGAGTAGCTTCTTCAGCAATTGCGTCAGCGGCTTGTTTTTTAGTACCAACAAACAAGATAACAGCATCGTTAGCTGCAGCGTCACGAACGAAGTCGTAAGCTTGGTCAGCCAATTTTACAGTTTGTTGCAAGTCGATAACGTGGATACCGTTACGCTCAGTGAAGATGTACTTAGCCATCTTAGGGTTCCAGCGACGAGTTTGGTGACCAAAGTGTACACCAGCCTCAAGTAATTGTTTCATTGAAATAACTGCCATGAGTATTTCTCCTTTATGTTTTTTCCTCTCTCAGACTTCAACTCGCCCGCCAACCCAAGGGCAACAGACAGACAATTCATCCAAGATGAGTATTTGTTGTTGACACAACTCTATTATTTTAGCAGAAAAGCTTGGTTTTCGCAAGGGTTTTAGCTAGAATTCTTGCAAAACCACTAGGGCTCACAAGAGCCTCCACTCCTACTCAAAATAGGTCTGGGAAACAATCTGATAGACTCCGCTGGTTGCATCCATCTTTTCCAGTTCACCCTTGGCATTGATCCGATAGAAGGAAGATGAAGAAGAAACCCCAGACGCTGCTCCCACACACTTCATGTTCTCACTATTGTGATTTTCCAGAACCTGAATGGCCACAAGGCCATCAGAAGATTGGTCTGCGGGTGTCACGCGATAGGCAAAGTCCTCCCTTGTATAAGGCGCTCCATATTCAGAAGCCTTGTGGGCGGCAGCCCATCGACCAGCTTGATCACTGGTCAAAGCAGTCTGTGAAGAGGACGGGGTAGCCTGCGTCGTCGCACTGGTCTGCCCAGTTCCGCCGCCGACTAAACCGACATAGAAATTCCTTAAATCCACATTTTGGGTTTCCCGAAAGTAAAGCTGGTTTTCCGAGTTACCTTGGTTTTGTTCCGTAATCCAGACCTTGCCGACCCCATCTTGATAGGTGAAAAAGTAAAGATGAGATGAGGGATAGACCGTCGTTTCAATATCAGAAAACACAGCGACTAAAGCAGTCTCCCCAGGTTGATGATTACCATCAGCACTCCAGACCAATTTTGGGGTTAGGCCACTGAAATCTGGAACCATACTAAGGCTATGTCCCATCAAGCCATTTGGTACAGAAACCCCATAAAAATTCCCTGGACTAGTCGGTGTGTACTCCACATAGCCCTGACCTAGGGCAGGTCCCCAGGTATTGATGATGTAGTCATGCAACTGTCTCCCCTTATCTGCTGACCAGACCCCAGGTTGACTAGCTGTGGTGGTTGTAGTCGTTTGACTTGACATCGTGGTTACGGTTGTGGTCTTTTCTTGCTTGACTTCCTTTTCCCTCTTACCAGAGCAGGCGACCAAACTCAAAACACTTACGGCTACTAACCCAAATGATAATCCCTTATTCATAAAATCTCCTATTCTATTATAATATAGCTAACGGGGTAATCTGCCTGATTTCTGGGATTTCTAGGTTCATTTTTGAAAAATAGGAGACCGGTTAAACAGGATTTCCAAGCCTCCAAATTCAAGCCTTAAAAATCAACCAGCTCTGCTATGGACCAAAAAAATCAAAAAAAGTGTCAAGTAACTTTACTTTACAAAAAAGTTCTGCTATACTAGTAAAGTTGACGAAAGTCATAAACTACCCACGGAGGATATAAAGAAATGGCAGTACCTGCACGTCGCACATCAAAAGCGAAGAAAAACAAACGTCGTACACACTACAAATTGACAGCTCCATCTGTAAAATTTGACGAAACTACTGGTGACTACTCACGTTCACACCGTGTATCTTTGAAAGGATACTACAAAGGACGTAAAATCGCCAAAGCTGCAGCAGCAGAATAATAGAAGGGAGTTACCATGCGCGTAAATATTACACTTGAACACAAAGAATCTGGTGAACGCTTGTACCTTACTTCTAAAAACAAACGTAACACTCCAGACCGTCTTCAATTGAAGAAATACTCACCAAAATTGCGTAAACATGTTGTCTTTACTGAGGTTAAGTAAGGGGTTCACTACACGTCATTAGACGTCAAAACATTGATTTTAAGCGATTTTTGAAATTTTGAAGTTCATTACATTGCAATATAAATCAATAAGAACTCTACCTTTTACTCTACCTTTTTTAGATGAATATATCATTTGGATATTGAAGTTAAGCCCTGTTATCATTTCGATGGCAGGGCTTTTTAATATTTGGTACACTAACTTCTTATCTATATTTTGGTGGAGCTGAAGTTGACATCTACAATGTTTAATGTTAAAATACATTCAAAAATATATTTGAATGAGGTGTTTTATGATTCAAAATGTTGTTACTTCAATAATCCTGTATTCTGGGACAGCCGTAGACTTACTTATTATCCTAATGTTATTTTTTGCCAAAAGAAAAAGCAGAAAAGACATCATTAACATCTATTTAGGACAATTTCTAGGCTCTGTTAGTCTAATATTGCTAAGTTTGCTTTTTGCATTCGTCTTAGATTATATTCCTAGTAAAGAGATTTTAGGTTTGCTCGGTTTGATTCCAATTTTCCTAGGCCTCAAAGTTTTGCTTTTTGGAGATTCTGATGGCGAAGCTATTGCCAAAGAAGGTTTGCGCAAAGATAATAAAAACCTGATTTTTCTAGTCGCTATGATTACTTTTGCAAGTTGTGGTGCTGACAATATTGGTGTCTTTGTCCCATATTTTACTACCTTAAATTTAGCGAATTTGATAGTGGCTTTACTTACCTTTTTAGTCATGATTTATCTCTTGGTTTTTTCTGCCCAAAAATTGGCACAAGTCCCTTCTGTTGGAGAAATTTTGGAAAAATATAGCAGATGGTTTATTGCCGTTGTTTATTTAGGATTGGGGATATATATCCTGATTGAAAACAACAGTTTTGACATGCTATGGACTATGTTAGGCTAGGAGAAAATATTATGAAAAAAGATAGTATCTGCCAAGTGAATGTTATAAATCAGCAAAATGTTACAACCGCAACGAACTACCTTGAAAAGGAAAAAGTCCAAAAATCACTTCGCATTTTATCAAAGTTTACCGACAATAAACAGATAAATATCATCTTTTATCTCCTTGCTGTTGAAGAACTCTGTGTCTGCGATATAGCCTGTTTACTAAATCTCAGTATGGCATCTGCCTCCCACCATCTTCGTAAACTAGCCAATCAAAACATCTTGGACACTAGAAGAGAGGGGAAAATTATATATTATTTTATAAAAGATGAGGAAATCAGAGATTTTTTTAATCAACTAGGATAACAACTATTTTTACTAGAATTACCAGATTATGGTTTCCATTTATTCCGACACACTCATGCTTCAATGTTACTTAATGCTGGCACAAATTGGAAAGAGCTTCAAGTGAGAATGGGACATAAATCAATTTCAACCACAATGGATACTTACGCTGAATTAGCACCTCAACGAAAGTTAGAAGCTGTTGGTATTTATCTTGATAAGATTGCTCAATTGACTCACTAACTACTCTACCTTTTATAGAGTGCTTCATCATAAACGTTGATATGACAGCGTTTATACTAGCTAAAATAGAAAATACTTAACCTTTACTGAGGTGAAATAGGGATTCACTAAACGTCACTAGACCGTAGAAACCTTGATTTGATGCGATTCTTGAAATGTTGAATTTCACTACATTGCAATAAAAATCATTCGAATCTCTACACTTTTTAGATAAGATAAATTGTAAAATATAGTGCAACAAAAAAACTCACAGAGTTTCTTTCGTGTAAACTGTAAGTAACGACACAAACAGAGCACGAGGAAATCTATGA